>JAFTEQ010000026.1 GCA_017453565.1 Bacteroidales bacterium | reverse complement strand
TGTATTTCGCCTTGGATAGGTAACATAACTCTTTGATTTCCAAAGGTTAAGTTACAAAAAATCGAGGAAATATCCAAATAAATTGAACATTTCCTCGAAATTTCTAGGCGACCTCTATAGGGACTTTTTCAGTGCCCTCCTCGAATAGAGGACCTCTTTTTTTGCGCTGTTCCTGCCTTAGCGGCGGTTGCCCGCAATCCCTATATAATAGAAGAGGGTGGCGAGCGAGCCCAAGGCCGCGATCACATAGGTGTAGGCCGCCCATTTAAGGGCGTCCTTCGCCATAGGCAGGGTTTCGTAGGTTACCAGACCCGACTGCTCCAGCCAGGCCACGGCCCGGCGGCTGGCGTCGATCTCTACCGGCAGGGTGATGAAACTGAAGAGGGTGGTGATGGCGAAAAGCCCGATACCCAGATAGAGCAGGGCAGGTGTGATCTGGATGATGAGCACCCCCGCGAGCAGCACCCACTGCACGGTGTTGTTGGCAAAGCTCACAACGGGAACGATCGCCGAGCGCAGGCGCAGGGGCGCGTAGCCCCGGGCGTGCTGGAGGGCGTGTCCGGTTTCGTGGGCTGCCACCGCGGCCGCTGCCACGTTGCGCTGGGCGTAGACGCTTTCGGACAGGTTGATAACTTTCTTGGAGGGGTCGTAATGGTCGGTGAGCTGGCCGTTCACGGAACCCACGCCCACGTCGCCGATCCCGTTCTGCCGGAGCATCCGGTCGGCCACTTCCGCGCCGCTCAGGTTGAGCGGCACCTTGGAGTATTTGTTGAAACGGCTGGTGAGGGTCTGCTGGATGATGAAGGAGAGGACCATAACCAGGCCCATAAGGAGAATCGGAGTCATATACTAGATGTTTATGAGTTCATATTGACGGCTGCCCAGTCCGATGCGTTCGGCCTGGTCGAGGCAGGCGTGCCAGTCGCTCTTGGGGGAGTTGTTGTAGAATGGGTCGTGCAGGTCCCTGAATTCGGGGGCCTTCATCAGGCGCTCCAGCCGGCTGCCGGGAAGGGGTTTGGCCGCCTTGCAGGCATCGGCGCAGGCCTGGTCGATGGCCAGGGGGTCGAACGAGGCGAACATACCGATGTCCGGGAGGATGGGCAGGTCGTTCTCGGGATGGCAGTCGCAGAAGGGCGAGACGTCCTGTACGAGCGATAGGTGGAAGTGGGGCCGGCCGTCGAGTACGGCCTTGGCGTATTCGGCCATCCGGCGGCCCAGCAGTTCGTTGGCCTCGTCGAGCGCGAAGTGGATAGCGTCGAAGTTGCAGGCGCCCAGGCAGCGGCCGCAACCCACGCAGTGTCCGAGGTCTACGGTCATCTTGCGGGCCTTTTCGTCGAAGACCAGGCCGCCGTTGGCGCACTCGCGGGCGCATTTGCGGCAGCCCCGGCACAGTTCGGAATCGATCTCGGCCTGTCCGCTGCAGTGCTGCTCGGTCTTGCCGGCGCGTGAGCCGCAGCCCATTCCTATATTCTTGATGGCGCCCCCGAAACCGGTGCTCTCGTGCCCCTTGAAGTGGGTGAGGCTGATGAAGATGTCGGCATCCATCACGGCCCGGCCGATCTTCGCCTCCTGCACGTACTCGCCGCCCCGTACGGGTACGGCCACGTCGTCGGTGCCCTTGAGGCCGTCGGCAATGAGGATGGGACAGCCGGTGCTGAGGGGCGAGAAGCCGTTCTCCCAGGCGCAGGCGAGGTGCTCGAGCGCGTTCTTGCGGCTGCCGGGGTACATGGTGTTGCAGTCGGTGAGGAAGGGCTTGCCGCCCATCTCCTTTACCAGGTCGGCCACCGCCTTGGCGTAGTTGGGACGCAGGAACGCCACGTTGCCCAGTTCGCCGAAATGCATCTTGATGGCCACGAACTTGCCCTCCATATCTATCTGCCCGATGCCGGCCGCCCGGGCGAGCTTCTGGAGTTTGCGGGGCAGACCGTCTCCGAACGGAGTGGTGCCGAAATCGGAAAAGTAGACTTTTGATGCTTGCATACGGCGAAGATACGAAATAAAAAAGTATATTTGTCTTTTAGATAAACAATACGAAGCAATATGAAAAAGAAATTCAGATGTATGGTTTGCGGTTACGTCTATGAAGGCGAGAATCCGCCCGCAGAGTGCCCGCAGTGCCACGCCAAGGCCAAGGCCTTCGTGGAAGTGAAGGAAGAAGGCCTGAACTGGGCCTGCGAACACCACCTCGGCGACGGCCGTGTGGAAGACGAGGAGATCATGCAGGGGCTGCACGACCACTTCAACGGAGAGTGCTCCGAGGTGGGTATGTACCTTGCCATGAGCCGTCAGGCCGAACGGGAAGGCTATCCGGAAGTGGCCGACGCCTTCAAGCGCTATGCCTTCGAGGAAGCGGAGCACGCCGCCAAGTTTGCGGAACTCCTGGGCGAGATCGTGTGGGATACCAAGACCAACCTCAAGAAACGCGCCGAGGCCGAGGCCGGTGCCTGCGAGGGCAAACTCGCCATTGCAATGCGCGCCAAGAAACTCGGTTACGATGCCATCCACGACACCGTGCACGAGATGGCCAAGGACGAAGCGCGGCACGGAGCCGGCTTCCAGGGCCTCTACAACCGCTTTTTCGGCGACAAGAAGTAATCAGTCCTCTGCGTCGAAACTGTCCCAGAGAGCGTCGATGATCCGGCGCTCTTTTTTCGTGGGCCGGCCGCTGCCCCGTTCGCGCGTAACGAAGAAACTCTCCACGGGCGCGTGCAGTTTTTCCCGCTCCTCCGGCGGGGTGAGGTCCTGGGCGTAATCGGGCACGAGCGACGCGCCCACGCGGCTCTTTGGGAAGCCCAGCACGCGCCAACTGAACTCCACGGCGCCCTTCCGCACGCGGATAAGGTCGCCCGCGCGCAATTCCTTGGCGGGCTTGACCACGTTGCCGTTCACGCTCACCTTGTTGCCCTTGCAGGCGTCGGTGGCTTCGCTGCGCGTCTTGAACGCGCGGATGCACCAGAGGTACTTGTCGATGCGTGCGTTTTCCATACAGAAGTTGTTAAGACAGGGTAGGGAGGATGAGGCCGGCCTGCACGGCGGCGGCCTTTTCGGGCGCGGCCACGCGCAGGATCTCCAGCCCGAAGGCGACGGCGTGGCCCGGGCCGCGGCCGGTTACGATCCGTCCGCTCCGCACGGCCGCGCGGGGCACGAACTCGGCGCCAGCCGCCTCGAGCAGCCCCTCGAAGCCGTCGTAGCAGGTTACCTGCGCACCCACGATGCCGTCCAGTTGCGAAAGCACCAGGCCGGGAGCTGCGCAGATGGCCGCAAGGTTCCCGCCCGCGTCGTAATGGGCCTGCATAGCGGCCATCAGGGGTTCGCACTCGGAGAGGTACCGGGCGCCCGGCATGCCGCCGGGAAAGATCATGAAGTCGCGCTCGCAGACGCCTCCGGCGCCGCTTTCCAGTTCAGACAGCAGGCAGTCTGCGACAAAGCCTACCCCGTGTGCGGAACGCACTTCCCGCTTGCCGGAAATGGAAACCAGCCGCGCCGGGAGTCCCGCCCGCCGCAGGATGTCGCAGGGCGCAAGGGCCTCGATGTCTTCGAAACCCTCGGCCAGAAAAATGTTGATTCCTTTCATAGGTTCAGATTATAAGAGAAATTCGTCGACGTTCGACGGGTTGATAAGCTTGAAGATGGCTTCCGGATAGGCCTCGGCGAAGGCCTTGGGGCACGGAGCCTTCTCGTCTGGATTCCATTTGAATTCGTAGGCAGTAATTCTGCCGTTCTCTTCCTCAATCAGGTCTATTTCTTTCTTGCCACTGGTCCTCCAGAAGTATTTGCCGGCAAAGGACCGGTCGTATTCGAGTTTCTTCATCCGTTCGGCCATAAGCCAATTTTCCCACATATGGCCTACTTCTTTATGGTCGCGGAGCTCGATGGGCAAGAAGTTGCCTATGATGGCATTGCGGATGCCCATATCCCAGAAATAGATTTTCTTGTCGAACTTGAGCTCGTTGCGCAGGTTCCTGGCGAAGGACGGAAGACGAAAGATGATGTAGCATTTCTCCAGGATATCGATGTATTTTTCGACGGTCTTGGAGTCGATGCGGATGAGGTTGGCAATCTCGCTGTAGCTTATCTGGTAGCCGATTTGGAAAGCCAGGGCGCGGAGCAGTGATTCGAGTTTATCTTGCTTGGCGATGCCTTTGATGTTCAGGATGTCTTTGTAGAGGTAGCTGTCCATCAGTTCCTTGAGGACGATGCGTTCTTCGCCGGGAGAAGTGACGACTTCCGGATAGTTTCCATAGAGAAGGCGCTGCTGCAGGAGCCGGGTCTGGTCCAGGAGATGGGTGTCATCGACCAGTTCTTTGAATGTGAGCGGGAAGAGCTTGAATTCGCGCTTACGGCCGGAAAGGGACTCGTTTACTTCTTCGGCCAAAGTGAAAGCGGAACTGCCGGTGGCCACCAATCGGATGTCTTTCATCTGGTCGGTGATGAGTTTAAGGACGTTACCAATGTCTGCAATCTTCTGAGCTTCGTCGATGACCACTGTGGTGGCTTTGCCGAAAATGGCGCGAAGGCGGGTGGAGGTGGCGTCTTTGAGGATGGCCCGGACGTCGGCCTCGTCTCCGTTCAGATAGAGGACGTTCTTCTCTCCGGAGAACAGGGCTTCAGCGAGGGTGGACTTGCCAACCTGGCGGGCGCCCATGACGGTGACTGCTTTCTTGCCGGCAAGGGCTTTTCGGATATCCCCTTCTATGCTTCTGCGAATCATTTCTACACCTTTTTTCTGCGAATATATGCTTTTTCGGAGAAGATTCCAAGAATATCGCGAAATTCTAGGAAGCAAATCCAAGAAAATCGCAATATTCCCGGAAAAATTGTCCGCGATTATTATTGAGTCAAGTCCTGGTACATCTTAAAGAGGCGGGCGACGATGTCGGATTCGGTGGCCAGATCCACAGCCACGTGGGTATTACCAGTACAGGCAGCAGCCTGATGGCGCAACAGGCCACGAATGCGATGTCGGCCACGCAATCTAAGACTGCCCCGGATTTCTAGATTATCTCCCCGTTCCAGAGGGCTTTGAAGAAGTCGATCACGTAATAGAGGTCAATATCTCCAGAGCGCCTTGTCAGCGTGTCACGTGAGACAATGATTTGTTTTGCATCTGGATGCTCTTCCACGAATTTCTTCAAGCCTTTTTTGTGCTCGGTTTCTACGTGGTCCGTTGACTTAATCTCAATGGCAACGCGTGCATCACCTATTACGGCATCTACTTCATCGTTGGTGTAGGTGTGCCAATAAGTAAGTTCCTCTTCGCTGCCTGTGTATCCGAGGTAAGCACGGATTTCCTGCATCACGAGGCTCTCAAAGGCGTGCCCGTATTCAGGCGTTCCCGGCATCAGGTGGTAACGGTGGAGAAGGTTGTTGGGGATGCCCACATCGAAGAAGTAGAATTTGGATGTCTGGTATAGCTTCCGCTTAATTACCTTCCTGTAAGGCTTGACTTCGAATCCCAGGAGCGTATCGTAAAGAATCTTGAAATAGGACTTGGCCGTATTGACTGATACACCGCAATCAGAGGCGACGTTGTCGTAATTCAGAATCTCAGTATTGGTAACAGCGGCCACTTCAAGGAAGCGCTCGAAAGTGTCAATGTTCTGGACCAGGGCTTCCTCTTCGATTTCTTCCTTGAGGTAAAGGTTAACATAGTTCTTGAGACGTACTTTTGCATCCTTTACATCATAATGGCGCGGGATCATGCCGTTCTGGATAGCCCTGCCGAAATCATAATCAGGAATCTCGGCAGAGACAAGCGGATACAGATGCTCTTCATTAGCCCGTCCTCCCAGCTGATTGACGCCAGCCTTCTTGATCTTCCTGGCGCTGGAACCACTGAGGATGAAGAACAGACCATTTTCGACCATCAGTTTGTGGACAACGTCCAGAAGTTCCGGGAGCTTCTGGATTTCATCTACAATGACCAGAGTCTTGGCCGGATACTTCACGAGCATCTCATAGAACTCCATGGTACGGCGCTTGAAGCGTTTCCTCGTATCGGGGTCAAGAAGGTCAACGTATACAGCTTGCGGGAATCGCTCACGCAGAAGCGTGGATTTCCCAACCTGACGGCCGCCAAACAGGAACATTCCTTCATCAAGGCGGTTCTCTATGTCGAATATTCTTCTATACATAATACTTGTGAAATTTTGCAGCGCCGTTGACGATATTCGCGAAAAATCGTCAGAGGCAATGCAAATTTAATAAAGTTTATTTGAATACCAAAATCTTTGCAAGGTTTCCTGCGATTACCTTGAGTTTAATAGAGTTTACTTAATTCCCAGCACCACGTAATATGCCCATGCAATTTATAGGATGCTTAAATAATCTCGCCGGTCCACTCCTGAACGAAGGCCTTTGCCGCTTGCTTTTGTGTATTTCCTGTCATACTTTTTTCGTATCTTCGTTGCAGAAATAATAAGAAGAATGCCTCTTATGTACAAGAAGTTTTTGTTTTTCCTGCTTTCGGCCGCCGTGGTCGCTGGCTGCGCGCAGTGCGGACCGGCACCCTTCCCCAAGGTGGGTGAGCCGTACGCCATCACGCAGGGGCCGCACGACCATCTGCTCGCGAGCTATTTCGGCATCAACTCCTGGAGCCCAGACAACCGTTACGTGGCGGTGCTGGAGACCGACGTGAACGGCCGTCTCGTGGCCGAAGACGAAGCGGCCGCCATCTATCTGGTAGACCTGCAGGACGGCAACAAGATGATCCCCATCGGACAGACCTACTGCTGGAACTTCCAGGAGGCCGCCATGTTCCACTGGCTGCCCTGGGAAGACGGCGCCTGCCTCTGGAATGACCGCCGCGACGGCAAGTTCGTGACCGTCATCTATAATTGGAAAACCAAGGAAGAGCGCATCGTGCCCTATCCGGTGAGCGCCGTGTCGAAAGACGGCGAATGGGCCGTGAGCATCAACTACGCCCGCCTGCGTCTCACCCGGCCCGACTACGGCTACGCCGGGCAGGGCCAGGACCCCAAACGGGACGTGATCTGGCCCGACGACGAGGGGCTCTGGGTGGTGAACCTCCGGAGCGGGGAAGCGAAGCTGGTGCTCTCCATCGCCCAGGCACAAAGCCAGATGACTCCCATCGCCGACCCGCGCGGCCTGGCCTACTTCTGCCACACCATCATCAGCAAGGGTGCCAAACGCATCTTCTTCCTGGCCCGTACGGTAGAGGACCTCGACGAGCAGGTGGCGGCCCGCGGCCACGTGTACAAATGGGAGACCACTTCCTTTACCTGCAATATCGACGGCAGCGAACTGCGCCGCTGCTATCCCGACGGCTGGGCGGGCTCGCACTTCAACTGGCTCGATGACGAGACCCTCGCCGTAACGGCCAAATGGAACGCCGGCGCGCACTGGTCGCACACCGTGTTCAAGGTGGGTGAGGAAGAAAAAGTGCGGCACCTGGCCCCCGGCCTCATGGACTGGGACGGCCACCTCATTTTCTCGCCGAACGGCAAGTTCCTGAGCACCGACGGCTACTGGAACGGGAACGGCGAGCGCACCTGGGTGATGATCCGGCTCGAAGACGAGGCCGTGTTGCCGCTGGGCACCTTCTTCGTGCCCGAGAAGTACCGTGAGCAGTATTCGCGCTGCGACTTGCACCCGCGCTGGCGGGAAGACGGCAAGCAGCTGGGATTCAACTCGGTGCACGAGGGGAGCCGGCAGGTTTATCTGCGAGACGTACAGTGGTGATGGAAGACGAACGCAAACTCTATCCTATCCGGTTCCAGCCGCTGGAAGACAAGTATTCCTGGGGGAGCGAGAGCTTCCTGCTGGCCGACCTGGGCTACCGCGACAGCATTGTGCGCGACGGCTGGCTTTCGGCCAACGCCCTTTCCGAACTTATGGAGACCTACCTCGACCGCCTGGTGGGCGAGCGGGTCTTCGACTGGTACGGACAGCAGTTCCCCTTCCAGGTGAAACGCCTGAAGGTCCGGGGCCGGATGCCCCTGCGCGTGCATCCCGACGACGAAACGGCGCGCCCGCGCTACGACGCCCTGGGCAAGGAGAAGTTCTGGTACGTGACGGCGGCGGGGCAGGACGCCTGTGCCCTGGCGGGTTTCGGCAAGGCCTGCGACGCCGAGGAGTTTTACCTGGCCTGCCTGGAAAACCGGCCCGAGGAATGGCTGCAGCGCCTTCCGCTCAGAAAGGGCCAGTGGCTGCACATCCCGCCCGGGATGCCACACGCCGTGCTGGGCGACGCGGAACTGATTGAGGTTTCCGAATCGTCGGGGCTCGATTTCTGGCTCTGCGGATGGGGGGAGCCCCTTTCCGAAACGGAGTTCGACCCGGAGATGTCGCTTTCCGACGCCCTCGATTTCATTGATTTCACTCCGGCCGATGCGGCATCGATCCTTGGCTTGGCGAAGGCGGGACGTGGCGAAGAGCTGCTGACCCTGCCGCAGTTCAGTGTGCGGCGCATCCTCTTGAAGGACAAGGCCGAATCATACGCGCTGCTGCCCGACGACTCCTGCCGGGCCTACCTCTGCCTGTCGGGTTCCTGCAGCGTCGAGACCGCGCCCGACGGGGTGCGGGGCTGTTATTCGCTCGCGGCGGGTGAACTCCTGCTGCTGCCCGCCGAATGCAGCGACTACCTGCTCATTCCGGGCGAGCGCGCCGAACTGCTCGAACTGCGCGTAGACCGCCGCGAAGAGCACGACCCCTATATCATGTCCAACGGTTCAGACGCTAGACGATGATCCTGGGAATGCGGCGGGGGACGGAGGTGAGGATCTCGTAGGGGATGGTGCCCAGGATCCCGGCGAGTTCGCCTACGGTGGGGTCCTGTCCGAAGATAGTGACGGTATCGCCTTCGTGCACGGGAAGCCCGGTCACGTCGATCATACACATGTCCATGCAGATGTTGCCCACGGTGGGTACGCGCTGTCCGTTCAGGCTGAACGAGGCGTGGCCGCAGCCCAGGCGCCGGTCGAGGCCGTCGGCGTAGCCGGCCGGGATGGTGGCGATGCGCATTCCCTCTGCGGGCACGGCGCCGCGGCGGTTGTATCCCACGGTGTCGCCTTCTTTCAATTCCTTAACCTGCAGCACCTTGACCTTGAACGAGGCTACGGGCGAGAGTTGCACGCCGGGGAGGGCGCTGATGCCGTAGATACCGATTCCGAGCCGCACCATATCGAACTGGAACTGCGGAAAACGTTCGATGCCCGCCGAGTTGAGCAGGTGCCGCATGGGCGCGTAGCCCAGCGCCGCTTCCAGGCGGTCGGCGGCAGCGGTGAAGGCGGCGGCCTGGCCCAGGGTAAAGGCGTCTTCGGCCGGGTCCTCGGAGGCGGCGAGGTGCGAATAGACCGATTTTACACGCACCTGCGGGGCATCCTTGAGAGAAGCGCAGAGCGCGTCCAGTTCGGAGGGCGAGAAGCCCAGGCGGTGCATACCGCTGTCGATCTTGATGTGCACGGGGTAGTCGCGCAGGCCCTTCCGCTCCAGTACGGCACAGAGCGTCTTGAGGGCGGCGAGGTTGGGAATGCCGGGTTCCAGCCGGTCGGCAATAATCTCGGGGAAGGAATCGGTGCCCGCGGTGAGCACCAGGATGGGGAGCGAAATGCCGCCCGCCCGCAGTTCCGCCCCTTCCACGGGCAGCGCTACGGCCAGGTAGTCGGCCCCGGCCCGTTGCATCATGGACGCGAACTCCACGGCGCCGTGCCCGTAGGCATTGGCTTTCACCAGCACCAGAAGACGGGTCTCGGGGCGCAGCAGACCCCGGAAATAGCGGTAGTTGTCCAGACAGGCCTGAAGCCTGAGTTCCAGCCGGGAGTATTCGTTCGCGTTCGCCATCACTGCAAAGATAGTGAAATTACCCGGTCTTCGCGCACATACCAGAGATATCCCTGCACGGAAGTGTAGCCCATGCGGCGGTAGAGGTCCATGTAGCGGGTGATCTGGCGGCGGTAGCGACCTTCCTCTTCCTGGCCGAACTTGTAGTCGATGATGAGCACGTCTCCGCCGGGGGTGAAGACCACGCGGTCGGGCCGGTGCTCGCTGCCGTCGCGTCCGTCGATGACGGTGGCTTCGTTGCGGGAAGCCCCGCTGAACCAGTCGGGATGGGCGGCGATGCCCCTGGAGAGCAGGTCGTAGGCCTTTTCGCCCTGCTGGGCGTCGAGCAGACCGTCCAGTACGGCCTCGTCTACGGCGCGCCGCAGGTCGTCCGCGGTCTGCACCTGTTCCAGGATACCGTGCAGGATGAGTCCCTCGCGCCGGGCTTCCACGCTGCCCTGCGCATCGGGAGCAAAGAAATCGTCGTTTTCCTCTCCGGGCGTGAGCCGACCGCCCAGGGGGATGCTCTCGAAAGCAGCGGATAACTCCCGCTCCTCTTCGGCGGCGGGCCGCTTCATCTTTGTGAAGTCGTACATACTGCCCAGGCAGAAGTCGGAAGTCTGTCCGCAGAACTTGTAGAGATATTGGCTCAGGTCCTTCATGCTCAGGGTCTTGGGAGGATCTTCCGCCAGGATGTGCAGGCACTTTTCGGCCCGGGTGAGGGCCACGTAGAAGATGTTGAGGTTGTCGGCCGCCTGCAGGCGACGGTCTTCCTCGAAATCCTGGTTGAACAGGGTCTGGGGCCCGGTCGTGCTGGAGAGCTGGATTGGATAGAGGCCGGCCGCCTGTGCGCTGAAGGGCGTGCCTTCGGTCTTGAGCGTGCACCAGTGCCAGTTGTTCCGTCCGTAGTAGAGGCTCACCTTGTCGGCATGGGGGAAGATGACATAGGGGAACTGCAGGCCCTTGGCCTTGTGAATGGTAATCACGCGCACGGCATCCTCTACCCGCGGGGAACTGATGGTGGCGTTGTTTTCCTTCCAGTAGAGGAGGAAATCGCGCAGCCCTCCGCCCCGGTTTTCGAGGAACTGCTGCAGTTCGTCGAGAAAGGCCTGGATGAAGAGCGCCTCGCCTTCAAAACACTCCGGATCACAGGCGCGAAGGCCCCGCAGCAGTTGCGCGCAGAGTTCGGTGAGGGAGGAATAACGCTCGGGTATCTCGATGCCCAGCGATTCGGTGAGGTAGCCGCTGATGCCGTCGCGGCTGTCGCTGTCGAGGCTGCTGAGCAGGGCGACGAGCCGACGGACGGTGCGTGACGACTTCACCTGCAGCGAGTCGTCGGAAACGACGGGTATGCCTTGTCCGATGAGTTGCAGGGCGAGTGTTCCGCCATCCTTGTTGTTCCGCACCAGGATGGCGATGTCGCCGTAGCCGGCACCGGCTGCGCGGGCATCGGCGATGGAGTCGAGTACCCGCTCGCCCATCTCTTCCTTGGGGCAGAAAGACACACGCACAAAGCCCTCCTGCGTGTCTTTGGTGCACACTTCCTGGTGCACGTCGGCAAAGAGGCGTTCAAAGTCCAGCGCGCGCGCCGTCTCTCGGAAGAAACGGTTGTTAAAGTCGACGATATTGCGGCAGCTGCGCCAGTTCCGGCCCATGACCTCCACATCGGCGTCGGGGAAGGCGGCGGGCAGTTCCTCGCTGAGCAGGGTCCAGTCCGAACCCCGGAAGCGATAGATGCTCTGTTTGACGTCGCCCACGACCAGGTTCTCATGGCCCGAAGCGTGGCTTTCGCGCAGCAGCGGATAGAAATTCTCCCACTGGATGCGGGCGGTGTCCTGGAATTCGTCGAGCAGGAAATGCTCGTAGCGCACGCCCAGTTTCTCGTAGATGAAGGGGGCGTCGGAGCCGTCGATGATGTCGCGCAGCAGGGTGTTGGAGTCATCGAGGCTCATCACGTTCTTTTCCTGTAGGAGGGCATCGAGCTCCTTGAAGAATTCGCCGGCAAGGCCCAGGCTGAAACTCATGTCGCGCAGCAGCAGGGCGGTCCGGTAGGCGGGGAACTCCTTTTCGTAGAGCGTTCCGAAGCGGCTTCCTTCTATGGCGTCGCGCAGTCTTTTCTGCGTGATGGCTCCAAAGTGCCGGCCCTTTTCGGGCGGCGCCAGATAGGGTGCGATGTATTTCTGATGCGCCTCGCTGAGGCTGGGGAGCACTTCGTTCGCGGCTTTCGGGAATTCCTCCTCGAAACGCGCGACAATCCGGTCGCATTCTTCCCTGAGGGCGGCGAGACGCTCTTTGGAGAAGGTCTGCCGGCGGTCGATGCCCAGACGCTCGGCCCGTTCGCGGAATTCTTCCTGGCCCAGGCGCCGTCCCATTTCGTGCAGCTCGGCATCGAGCCGTACCGGAATGCCCTGGGCGAGGCAATCCGACACGTAGCGGCGCATCCAGTTCAGGATGTCGGTCTGGTCTTCGCTGAGCGAGTCGAGGATGCGGTCCATGGCCTCGTCGAGCAGGAGTTCGCGCTTGAGTTCGATCTGGTAGGCCGAGAAATGGCCCAGCTCCCGCGAGAAGGCCCGCAGCGCCTGCTGGAAGAAACGGTCGATGGTGCTCACCGAGAAGGCGCTGTAGTCGTGCAGGATGTCGATGAGCATCTCGCGGGCCCCGGCGTCGACTTTGGCCTTCCTGGCCAGCTCCCGCAGGATCCGCTCCTTCATCTCGGCCGTGGCCTTGTTGGTGAAGGTGACCGCCAGGATGTGCCGGTAGGCATAGCGCTCCCGCAGCAGATTCAGATAGGTCTGCGCGAGGCGGTAGGTCTTGCCCGAACCGGCCGATGCCTTGAGAATCCTGATCATCTTCCGCAGAGGGTTTTAAAGTCACACCATTCGCAGGTCTTGTCGTTTTCGGCGGTCCTCCGGAAGGGGACGGACGGGTCGGACAGTTCCGCGAGCAGCCCGGAGAGCCGTTCTTTCATGAGGGCGCAGAACCTCGCATTTTCTTGCGCGCCCTGCACTTCCTGCACGAAAAGACGTCCGGTCTGGTAGAGCGAATTCACCAGGACCTTGCCGCGGGTTTCCTCAAAGCTGCGGGCGATGAGGTCGTAGATGTAGAGCTGGAGGGCGATCTTGGGCCGCTTGTCGTTGTCTTTGCCGAACAGGGCTTCCACCACAGCCTCGGCGTTGTCGTCGTCAATGAGATACTCCTCGTCGGAGACGCGCCCGGTCTTGTAGTCCACCACGCGCACTTCGCCCTCGCCCAGGCTGTCGAGCCGGTCGATCTTGCCCTTGATGCGGAAGCCGTCCACTTCGACGTGCCCTTCCCGCTCCAGACCCAGGATGCGGATGGCGCTGCCCGGTTTCAGCAGCTCCCGGTCGCGCCGCAGGATCTGCTCCACGTAGGAACAGATGAGGTCTCGGTAGATGAGGTTGCGGCCCGATATCTCGAAGCAGTGCATCTGCGTGCGGATGCGCTCTTCCACCATGCGGCGGATGCGGTCGCGGTCGCGCAGCAGGGCGTCGAGGTCTTCGCACGTGATGCGTTCCCTGCCCTCGTAGAGCCGATGCATCGTATAGTGGAGGGCGTCGCCCAGTTCGCCCGCATCGAGCGATTCGCTCACCTCGTCTTCGGGCGCAAGGCGCCGCACATAGCGGTAGTAGAACTGCGCCGGGCAGGCAAGGTAGCACTGCAGGGAGGTGGGGGAGAGGGCCCTGTCCCGGATGAGCCGGACGTCTTCATCGGTCTTGGGAATATCGCCCTCGGCGCCTCCCTGATGCAGGGACGCCTGGGCGGTGAAACGCTGCACGGGGAAGCCGTAATGCAGCTCGAGCTGCTTGATGTAGCGGCTTTCCTCGCCGCTGCGGTTGAATTCGGTGCGGGTGTCGCAGACCAGCCAGACCGTGCCGGCACGCTGGATGGCCCGGTAGAAATAGTAGGCCCAGACGGCATCTTGATACTCGTAGGTGGGGAGGCCGAAGCCCTTTCGGAGTTCGGGCGGGATGAACGAGGCGGCCACGCTCCGGTGCGGGAAGATGCCCTCGTTGCAGGAGAGGATGACCAGGTTCTCGAAATCGAGCGCGCGCGTCTCGAGCGGGCCCATGATCTGCAGGCCTTTGAGCGGTTCCCCCTTGAAGGGGACGCTGGCCGTGGCAAGCAGTGAATTGAAGAGGCGCAGCCAGCCGCCGGGCAGGAGTTCGAGCCGGAGGTCCTGCAGCCGGACCACGGTCTTGTAGGCGAAGAGGGTGAATTCCCGTTCCACCGTCACCCCTTCCAGGGCGCTGAGGCTCCGTCCCATGAATTCGAGCAGTTCGCGCAGGTACGCAGCCGGGTCGTCGGCCGGACGGAAAACGAGTTCGAGAAGCTGATCGCCCGCAAACTCAGCGGCTTCCATATAATAATGTGCGGCCTTGCGCAGCTGCTGCACCCGCTCTTTCCCGGCGTCGGTACAGAGCAGTTTGAAGAGGCTGTTGGAGAAGAGGCTCCAGACCTGGCGATGGTAGAACCAGATGCCGTCGTCGCGCCGGTGGATGTGTGCCTGTAGGGCCGTAAGGGCGTCGAAGAAGAGGGCGAACTCACTGCCTGCCATGGGGTAGCCCATGGTCACGTTCAGTTCCCCGATCTCTTCGGGGATGCTGTTCAGCACGGGCAGGAGCAGCTGCTCGTCGGGCAGGACGATGGCGGTCTCGATGCCGTGGGCGCCCAGTTCGCGCAGGATCCGGGGCAGCCGGGCCGCCTGACCCACCGAAGAGGGAACGTTCAGGACCTTGATCCGGGGGCGCTGCAGCCCTTCCGGATCGGGTCTGAAGGCCTGAGGGAAGGCTTCCACGTTCTCGCGCAGGAACCACGACGCCTTCCCTCTTGGGTCGCGGATCTCTTCGCTCGAGAAATCCCAGCAGAATTCCGCAAGGCCCGCATCGCGCATCTTGCGCAGGACCTTTTTTTCGCACTCATTGAGGGCGTTCAGGCCCACGAAGACGAACTTCCGGCTATCGGGGAAGCGCTCGGCAAGCAGGTCTACGGCGGGGGTTTCCGAGAGGCGTTCGGCCAGGTCGCGGTAGACCATGCCTTCGTAGGAACGGTCTTCGGCGCGCAGCCGTTCGCGGAACGACTCGTAGAGGGGAAGCAGCAGCTGCCAGATATTCAGGAAACGTTGTTTGTAGTCGGTTTTCCCCGTTTCGGGGCCCTCTTTCTTGTGGAAATGCGCCACAAAGCGACGCACGGCCTCCTCCTGCGTGGGCGTTAGATAGCCGTAGCTGTCCTGGATGCCCTTGAAATCGGACACGTTGGTGAGGAGTTTCCGGGCGTCGACGAGGTATTTGTCCATGTCGTCGAAATCGCCCAGAAGGACCGAGCCCCAGTAGATGAAGTCGTCGAGCCGTTCGGCCTGGGGATTGAGCACGCGGTAGCAGTCGTAGAGCAGGGCGAGAAGCTGCACGCGGTCGGTCTTGCGGGCCCCTGTGAGGCGGTAGAAGAAGTCGCTCATGGTGAGGGTGGCCGGGGCCACCACGGGCTTTCCACCCGCTTTTACCACTTCCGACAGATGCTGCCGGAAAAAGCGCACCGAACGCTTTCCGGGGAAGATGAAACACAGGGAACCAGGGTCTTCGGCCGGAAAAAAAAGCGCTGCAACCTGTTTGAGAAAGGGCGTCATCGCAGGTCGGTGACTATCCAGTCCTTACCCAGGGCGGCGGTGTCGAGCCTGTATTGGGGAGCCGCATTGCGCGCGGCGGGTTCGGTCACGATGTTGTCGAGGTAACAGCGGATGCTGACCGCGTCGCCGGGACGTTCCAGCGTGCCGGAGAGCGAACGGCCGTCGTAACGCAGGCCCCGGACCGAGCGGAGAAACTCCTCTGGCCGCTCCAGCAGGGCATCCTCGCGCCCCGTGTTTTCAACGTAGACCTCGCGGGCCTTGGGATCGGAAGTCCAGCGGGTGGTGCCGTCGCAGCAGATAACGAGTCCGTTTCCCTCCACGCGGTAGCACTTGCCCTCCAGCACGGCGTGTCCGTTGCCCTTCAGGGGCACGTTACCCTCGGTCTCGAAACGATAGTCAAACTCCACGCGCGCCTTCTCCATCCGCTCCAGCACCTGAGCGACGACGTCGCTTTGGGGTGCCAGTTTGCCGGCCCCGCATGCGGCGTGTTCTTCTATGGCAAATGCCAAGGAAGCAAAAAGAAAAAGCAGAAGTATGCGACGTCGTGCGCTCATCGCGAAAACTTATCGAGGATGGTCTGCAGCTCGTCGAGATCGGCCACCAGCACGGCGCGCGGCTTGCTGCCCTCCTGGGGCCCCACGATACCGGCACCCTCCAGCTGGTCCATCACCCGCCCGGCCTTGGCATAGCCCATGCCCATCTTGCGCTGCAGGTCCGACGTGGACCCGCGCTGGGTGGTGACCACCAGTTTGGCGGCCTCGATGAAACGGTCGTCGAGGTCGCTCATGTCGATGCTGCCGCCCTCTCCGCCGGATTCCGAGATGGAAGGCAGGTAGTAGGGCGTGTTGTAGCTCTTGCGATAGCCGTCCTGGGCGGCGATGAAGGAGTTGATGGCATCGGTCTCCTTTCCGCTCACGAAACCGCACTGGATGCGCTCGATGTCGATGCCCGCCGACAGCAGCATATCGCCGTTGCCGATGAGTTTCTCGGCGCCCGGGGCGTCGAGGATGGTCATGGAGTCCACGCGGGAGGCGGTGCGGAAAGCGATGCGCATGGGCAGGTTGCCCTTAAGCACGCCCGGAATCACGTCCACGCTCGGACGCTGGGTGGCGAGGATGAGGTGCAGGCCGGCGGCGCGTCCCTTCTGCGCCAGGCGCATGATGGAGTTGAAGATGCTCCGGCTGGCCGCTTTCGTCTCGGGCGAGGCGCCCACCGTCATGGTGAGGTCGGCGTATTCGTCCACGATGATGACCAGATAGGGAAGGTATCTGTGCCCGTGCGAGGGGAGCAGCTTACGGTCCTGATATTTGTCGTTGTAGAGCGTGATCTTGTTGACCTCGGCCTTGCTCATGAGTTCGTAGCGGGCCTCCATCTCCACGCAGAGCGAACGCAGGATGGTGTCGGCGTCCTTGGCCTTCTTCACAATGGCGTTGCTGCGCTCGTCCTCGTCGGAGACGGCGTCGGGCATCACCGCGAGGTAATGCTTCAGCAACTTGGCGTAGGAAGAGAACTCCACCATCTTGGGATCGATGAACACGAACTTGAGCTCCGACGGGTGCTTGCGGTAGAGGAGCGAGGCGATGATGACATTGAGTCCCACCGACTTGCCCTGACGGGTGGCGCCCGCAACCAGCAGGTGGGGGGCATCGGCCAGGTCGAACACCTTCACCTTCTGCGTGATGGTGTAGCCGATGGCGACCGGCATCTCGTAGTTGCTTTCCCGGAAGGCCTCGTCGTTGAGCAGGGCCTTGAGCGGCACGATGGAGGGTTTGTCGTTGGCCACCTCGATGCCCACCGAGTCGCTGAGCGTCACCACGCGCACGCCCCGTGCGTTGAGCGAAAGGGCGATGTCTTCCTGGAGTTTCCGGATGTCGGCAATCTTCACGCCGGCGGCCGGATAGACCTTGTAGAGGGTGACGGTGGGACCCACGATGGCCCGCACGTCCACTACTTCGATGCGGTAGTTCTTGAGGGCCGCGCGGATCTTGTTGTTGTTGCGCGTGAGTTCCTCGGTCGACACCTCATGCCGGCCGGAAGCATAGCTCTCCAGCAGGTCAATGGAGGGGAATTCGTAATCGGGAAGGCCGTCCGGCGGGTCGAGACGGTTGTCGATGCGGGGCAGCTGCTCCGCATTCTCCACGTTGAGCGTCTCGTCGTCGCGTTCGATGGTAAGGCCGCCCTCTTCCCCCGGCTCCGGTTCTTCGCCGTCGGCGGGCTCCACGGGCCGGGGCTCCGGTTCGGGGACGGGAACGGGTTCGGGCTGGGGTTCCGGCACTTCGATGGGTTCCGGTTCGGGTTCGAACTCCGGTTCCGCTGCGGTTTCGGCGGTTTCCGCGTCGTCAGCATTGTCCTTACCGTCCTTTTCTCCCAGCCCGGCCATCCAGCGGGTGAAGCGACGGCTGCAGAAGAAGAGCCATACGGCCAGGCAGAGCAGCACCACGACGATGGTGACGGGGGTGCCGAGCAGGTTCATGAGCGTAGAGACGATCTGCGCGCCGCAGGCGCCGCCGAGCCCTCCGCCGAACAACTGACCGAGGCCCGCGAGCGAACCCGCGCAGGCAAGGAGGAGCGACGCGGTGAAGGCGCCGGTGATGGCCAGAAGGGCCGTTTTCAGCAGCGACCAGGGCCATTTGCGCAGCAGGATGCGTACGCTCACGGCACCCAGGAAGACCAGCAGGGCGAAACTGCCCAGACCGAAGAGTTCGCCCACCAGCAGGCGACTGGTGCGGTAGCCCAGTTTGCCGGCGGCGTTGCCCACGTCCTGTGTGCGGTCGGCGAGCGAGGGATCCTGCAACAGGCTCATGTCCTGCTGCCAGTGGAACAGGTAGGAGAGGGAGGCGAGGAGGATGAACAGGGTAAAGGCGGCGATGCAGAGTCCGCAGATCTTGACGGCGGCGGCACGCTCGCCCTCGTCCCAGTTCTTCCAGAAGTTGAGGAACCCGAACGCTTTCATCTTATCTCTTCTTGCCGTTGCGGCGGTTGAAACGTCGGTTCTGGCTCCGGCTGCGCTGGGCGCCGGGAGCGCCTTGGTTCATGCCCGGGCGGGCGAAGCTGGCGTCGGCCGACACTTTGTCGAGACTCAGCCCCTCGGGCACCTTGAGGCGGTAGTCGGAAAGCTTCTCGATGTCGGAGAAGATGGTCTCGTCGGCCACGCTGTCCTTGTTCCAGATGAGGTACTGCTGGCGCATGTAGGAGGCCAGGGAACGGATCATGGCGGTCTTGACCTCGCCTTCCGGCTCGGTGCAGAGCAGGTCGATGATCTTCTCTATGTTGCGCCCGTAGTGAGTGGCCTTGATCTTGCTGCCCTTCATGGGGATGGGCACGGGCCTCGTGGTGAATTCCTCCGGCACGGGTGCGGGGTAGGGGGCGTCGATGTCGAGATCGAAACCCGCAATCATGTAGAGGTGGTCCCAGAGCTTGTGCTCATAGTCCTCCTGCTGATGTACCTGCGGGTTGAGCAACTCCATCACGCGCACGATGGCGCGGGCCTGTTCGCTCCGTTTCGCGCGGTCTTCGATGGAGCGGAGTTCTTCTACCATCTTCAGCACGTTCCTCCCGTACTCCGGCATGGCGAGCCGCTCACGGGCGGTGTTGTAATCGAGTTGTACGCTATTATCTGTGGAATCCATAGTCTTTGGTTCTTTCAATAGGCAAATATAGTCAAAAATGAGTGAATAATCATTATCTTTGCGCTATGTTACGGAAATGCTACCGGGTGGCCGGTCACCGCTTCGCCGTGGAGATGCCGGAGGGCTTCCCCCTGTGGGAGGCGATGGGCCAGTATACCCCTTTCGAGGTGGAAGACGGAGCGTCCGTATTCACCCTGGAACTCGTGCGTTCCCTGCAGGCCCCGGCCACGGCGCCCGTCTATGCCGGCGCGGAAAACCCCGACGAACCGCTGGTGCGGCTCTACCGCGAGGAGAACGGATGGTTCTTTGAGGTGGCGCCCTGCGCCGCCGCACCCGTCTGCGGACAGGTTCGGAGCAACCTATCTTTCACGCAGGCCTCGTTCTGCCTGTGCCGGGAGGGCCACGACGCCTTGTTCGCCCTCAACAACGCCCTCATGCTGCTCTTCGCTTTCCGGACGGCTTCCGAAGGCACGCTCGAACTGCATGCCTCGGTGGTGCGCTGCCGCGACCGGGCGTTTCTTTTCCTCGCGCCCAGCGGCACGGGAAAGAGCACGCACAGCAGCTTGTGGCTCAAGCATATTCCGGGCAGTAGCCTGCTCAACGACGACAATCCGGTGGTGCGTCTGCGTCCCGACGGCGGCGTGGAGGTCTACGGCAGTCCCTGGAGCGGGAAGACGCCCTGTTACAAGAACGAGCATGTGCCGCTCGGCGCCTTCGTGCAGATCCGCCGTGCGGCCGAAAACCGCATCCATCCCCTCTCGCTCTTTGAATCGTACGCCCTGCTCTACTCTTCGAGTTCGGGTTTCAAGAGCGACCCGCAGATGGCGGACAATCTGCATACGACGTTTGAGCGGGTGCTGGCCAGCGCGCGTTGTTTTACGCTCGAGTGTCGGCCCGATGAAGAAGCGGCCCGCGTCTGTGCGGCGGCCGTGCTGGAGGGCTTGCGATGAAACAGGTCCTCGTGCCGAACGAACAGATGCTGGGTGAGGTCTCGGCCCTGCTCTCGGAAGGCCGCAGTGTGGTTTTCCTCGCCAAGGGGGCGAGCATGAGGCCGTTTATCGAAGGCGATGCCGACAGCGTGCTGCTGGAACGCCGGACACCCGTGCAGGTGGGCGACATCGCTCTGGCGCATCTGAGCGGCGGTAACTGGGTCCTGCACCGTGTGGTTTCGGTCTGCGGGAATGACGTTACCCTGCGGGGCGACGGCAACCTGCGTGGAGAGGAGCACTGCACGGCTGCCGACATTGCGGGCACCGTGCGCGAAATCCAGAAGAAGAGCGGGCGCAAGATCCGCTGCTACAGCCGCTGTTTCCGCTTCCGCTCCCGCCTCTGGCGCCTGCTGCCCCGCCTGCTGCGCCGCGTTTTTTTAGGAATACAAAGAAGACTGATATGAAGATAAAAGAAGGATTCAAGCTCCGCACCCTGCTGGGGGAGCACATTGTGACGCGGGAGGGCTACGACCAGGTCAATTTCAATAAGATGATCTCGCTCAACGAGTCGGCCGCCTATCTCTGGGAGGCGGTGGCGGGTCGCGACTTCGACGTGGCGGAGCTCGCTTCCCTGCTCGTGAAGGAGTATGGGATTGAACAGGAGCTGGCCCTGCACGACGCGCAGGCCATTGCCGACAAGTGGGTGGAAATCGGCCTCGTTGAAGGATGAAACCGTTCCGGGTCTGCTTCCGTTCGCTGATGCGTTCCCTCCGGCACGTGCGTACCGGAGTGGTGGTGAGCACCATCAACGGGGTGATTTCCGTGGCCGCGTCGCTCGCCTTTGTGTGGTGCAGCAAGCGCGTTACAGACATCGCCACTGGGCAGATCGACGCCCCCCTGCGCGGCTCCGTCCTGCTGTTCCTGGGGGTGATGCTGGTGCAGATCGCCTGCCGTGTGTTCAGCCGTTATTGGGAAGGACGCATCGTGGTGGACGAGCAGAACCGTTCGCGTTCGAAGATCTTTTCCGATGTGATGCACGCCGAATGGAGCGGGCGCGATCCCTTCCACAGCGGTGATACCGTGAACCGTCTGGAAGAGGACATCCGCGTGGTGACCGACTTCCTCTGCGTGAACTTCCCCGAATGCCTGGTGACCGTGGTGCAGCTCATCGCCGCCACCGTCTTCCTCTTCGTCCTTTCGCCTTCGCTGGCCTGGATCCTGCTTTTCATCATGCCCGCGGCCGTACTGGGCAGCCGGCTGTTCTTCCGGAAGATGCGTCGTATCACCCGTGAGATCCGGCACGAAGACAGCCGTATTCAGGCCCATATGCAGGAGCACATCCAGCATCGGGTCGTGGTGCAGACCATGGGGAGCACCGAGGCCGTGATCGGCCGGGTAGACCTGCTGCAGCGGCTGGTGCGCCGCCTCACCATCCACCGGCTCGGTTATTCGTCCATCTCGCGCGCCTTCCTCAATTTCGGTTTCATGGGCGGTTACGCCGCGGCCTTCATCTGGAGTATCGTGGGCATCAAGAACGGTACGGTGAGTTACGGTATGATGGTGGCTTTCCTGCAGCTGGTGGGTCAGGTGCAGCGTCCCGTGGCCGAAATCGCCCAGCACATCCCCTCGTTCATCAGGGCCCTTTCTTCCGAGGAACGGCTCATGGAACTGTCGGAACTCCCGCAGGAGCGCGACATTCAGCCGGTGGTACTGGAAGGAGCGCCCGGCGTGCGGGTGGAAGGCCTTTCTTTCAGCTACGAAGGGCAGCCCGAACCCGTGTTCTCCGGCTTGGATTTCGACTTCAAGCCTGGCAGCATGACGGCCATCCTGGGCTCTACCGGGGCGGGGAAGAGCACGCTCGTGAAAGTGATCCTGGCCCTGCTGAAGCCTACGGCCGGGCGGGTTGTGCTCTACGAACCCGAAACGGAGGCGTCGGCCGCCACGCGCGGCAATTTCATGTACGTCCCGCAGGGGAACAGCCTCATGAGCGGAAGCATCCGCGACAATCTGCTGCTGGCCGACCCGCAGGCTTCGGACGAGCGTCTGATGGAAGCCCTGCACCTGGCCGCGGCCGATTTCGTGGAGAGCCTGCCCGAGGGGCTCAACACCGTGTGCGCCGAGGTGGGAAGCGGGCTCAGCGAAGGCCAGGCCCAGCGGATCGCCATTGCCCGCGCGCTCCTGCGTCCGGGCGGCATCCTGGTGCTTGACGAGGCTACTTCGGCCCTCGACGCCGATACGGAACTCGAGCTCCTGGAGCGCCTGAGCGCCCATTTCCACGGCAGCAAGACCATCCTTTGCGTGACGCACCGTCCCGCAGCGACTTCTTACGCCGACGCCGTCTTGCGTCTATAGTTTCCTGAATCCGGGAGAAGTCCAGATGGAGTCTGCGCAGATGAGGCAGGCTTCCAGTTCCGCGTGCGCTTCAATGTAGGAACGGGCGGTTTCCGCGCCCCAGACCATGCAGGCGGTGGCCAGGGCATCGGCCTGTGTGGCGTCCGGGGCAGTTACCGTGGCGCTCAATAGGCTGTGCTGCACGGGCAGGCCGCTGCGCGGGTCGAGGGTATGGGCGTACTTTTTCCCGTCCTTGATGTAATACTTGCGGTAATTGCCCGAAGTGACGATACCGCAGCGTCCGCCATCCGAGGTCCAGATGCCGTCGAGCTGCGCGCCGGGGCGGTCGTTGCCGTCGGCGGGGTGGTCGATGCCGATGCTCCAGCCCCGTCCCTGCTGGTTGAGGCCGGCGCAGCGGATTTCCCCGATGTCCACGAGGTAGTCGCGCGCGCCCCGCTCCTCCAGCCAGGCGGCCACGAGGTCGCAGCTGTAGCCCTGGGCTACGGCGTTGAAGTTGAGTACGGGTGCCGGACCCGTTTCGCCTTCCCGGAGGAGATCGGAGGGGCGCAGGCGTCCGTCAGGCCCCAGGGCCTGCCGGATGTCCCGCCGGCAGCGGGACAGGCCCGACCGGGCCCGCGCCTGCGCCAGACGTTCCGCGGAAGGCAGCGAATCTGCGGTGAAGCCGAATCCCCACGCGTCGAAAAGCGGACCCGCCGCGATGTCGAGGGCTCCGCCGGTCTCTTCCCAGAAACGGCAGGAACGTTCGTAGAGGTCGAGGAACAGCTCGTCGGGCACCACGCTCTCGCCCGCGTTGAAGCGGCTCAGAACCGAGGCCTTGTTGTAGCCCGACAGGGAAAAATCGACCGCCCGCAGGATGGAATCGATGGCTGCGCCCATCTGGGCCGGCTTGGCATGCATCCCCCGGACGTTCACTTTCACGGTATAGGTTCCGCCCTGCGCATACCCCTTGAAAGAGAGATAGCGTCCCCGTCCGCAGGCGCTTGCGAGCAGACAGACGAGAAAAAGGACGAAAAGGCGCGGACGGAGCATGGCTTCGGCAAAGTATTTGCACAAAGTTAATGGATTTTCGCTCATTTTTGCGCATATTTGCATAATGACAGAAGCTATGATGAGATTCCGACCCTGCACTGCGCTGCTGACCCTCGCCCTGGGGGCGGCTTTGTGCTTCTCCTGCAAGAAAGAGGAAGAAGAGAGTTCCGTCAACGCCTTTTCGGGGACCCTCACCTTCAATATGCCCGAGTATGTGGCCTACGGACAGGTTTTCCACCTGGTCCCGGGCGGCGTTTCGCGTACCGATGACACGCCCGACCAGATCGGCTACTCCTACGAGGAAACCCTTACGGGCGCATCCGGGACCCTGCGTGCGGAGGCCGATCCGCTCAGCAAGACGGCCGAGTTCGATTTCGAGATATCCAAAGATACCGTCGGCACCTTCACCTTCACTTATTACGCCTTCGCCGACGGTTATGCCAAGCGCTCCGCGGCCCGGACCTTCTATGTGGTGAACCCCGTCCTTGAGACCGGTTCGCTCTCGGGCCTGAATCTGCCCGCTGCGGCCTATATCTTCACCGATGCCCGTGACGGTCAGCAGTATCCCGCCCTCGATATTGACGGAACCTCGTGGATGCTCCGCAACCTCGCCTATGCGGGCGACGGCACGCTGGGCACGCCCTATGCGGGCGCCGAGCTCATGAGCGAAATCTACGGACGCTACTACACCTGGACGGAAGCTACCACGGCCTCTCCCTGCCCGGCGGGCTGGCGTCTTCCCACCGATGCCGACTGGGTTGCCATCGGGCGCAAGTACGGCAGCGATCCCTCGGTCTCCTCGCCCGAAACGGCTCCCGGAGCGGGTCCCGCCCTCATGTCGGACGCCTCTTTCAACCGGGAGCGGATGTGGGCGCGTCCGTCCGCCTCCATCACGGGCGAGAGCGGCCTCTGCTGCATTCCCACCGGCTATGCGCTCGCCTCCGACGGCGGGTTCAGTTATACCGCCACGGGCGGGTTCGCCGTATTTTGGACGGCGGACGATTCGGGCGGCCTGGGTCTGAGCCGCTATGTGAACTACAATGGTGACGGCCTCTATACCAGCCTGCACGATAAGAACGACTTCGCCTGCACCATCCGTTGCGTGAAATAATCAATCTTTCCACCGATATGAAAAAGCTTTCTTCCTTTGTTGTATTCCTGATTATCGCGGGAGCCGTCGTGCTCTGGGGTGTGAAAATCTACAACGGTCTCGTGAAAAGCGACGAGGCCGTGAACGCCGCCTGGGGTCAGGTGGAAAATGTCTACCAGCGCCGCGCCGACCTTGTTCCCAACCTGGTGGCTACGGTCAAGGGTTATGCCCAGCATGAGAGCTCGACGCTCGAGGCGGTGGTGAACGCCCGCAGCCGTGCTACCCAGGCATCTGCGAATGACCTTTCCGAAGCGGGCGTACAGGAGTTCCAGAAGGCTCAGGGAGAACTCTCCTCGGCTCTCAGCCGCCTGCTTGTTGTGGTGGAGCAGTATCCGGACCTGAAAGCGAATGAGAATTTCAAGGACCTCCAGGCCCAGCTCGAAGGCACAGAGAACCGCATTGCCGAAGCCAGGCGCGTGTTCAATGAGGAAGCCAAGTCCTTCAACGCCCAGGTGCGCAGCTTCCCGGCCAATATTGTGGCCAGCATCTTCCACTTCTCGCCCAAGGGCTATTTCACGGCCGACGAGGCTGCCCGCACGGCCCCCAAGGTGGAGTTCTAGCGTTCCGTGTCGCGTTCCCTCCGTTTTCTCGCAGCGCTCTTCCTGCTGCTGCCCGTGGCATTGGCTTCGGGGCGGGAGCGTGTGGAGCCATTTCCCGAAAAACCCAGTCCGGAACGCCTTGTAAACGACTTCTGCGGCATCTTCAGCGCCGCTCAGGCCGACTCGCTGGAACAGGCGCTGGTGGCCTTTGACGATTCTACCTCCAACCAGATCTGCGTGGTGACCGTGCCCGAACTGGGCGATTATGAGGTGGCGGAATATGCGCTACGGCTCGCCAACCGCTGGGGCGTGGGTCCTTCGCGCAACAACGGGGTGATGCTGCTCCTCAAACCGCGCGGGAGCGACGGTTACGTAGATGTGACCATCCAGGTGGGACGGGGCCTCGAAGGGGCGATCCCCGATGTCTATGCCTCGCGCATCATCCGCAACACCATGGGCCCGCGGCTGGTAAAGGACGAGTATTTCCCCGCCGTTTCTGCCGCCTGCGCCCAGCTGATGGCACTCGCGAGCGGTGAGATTTCCGAACCGCGCGACCGCGGCGACGACATTGGGGGCGTCATCGCCTTCATTGTCTTTGTGGTCTTTACCCTCGTCTTTGTCCTTGCCATCATCTATGCCGCCAAGAAAGGCGGCGGCTTCGGCGGTGGATCGGGCGGCCACTCTTCGGGCGGCGGTCCCATCATCATCGGAAGGGGACCGGGTTCCGGCGGCTGGTCCGGTGGCTTTGGCGGCGGCTTCGGAGGCGGCTTCGGCGGTTTCGGCGGCGGCTCCTTCGGCGGTGGCGGCGCCTCCGGCCGTTTCTGACCTACCCGGCCTCCACCCTGCCCGTTCTTTTTTTTCAGGGAGAACCATATATCCCTTTATCTGCCTTTTGGCAAAGCTTTATATGTGTGGAGGCTAAAGCCTTAGTACACAAAGTAATACTTTGCTATCGGACCCCCTTTTTGAGGGGGTCCGATAGTGGTCTTATCCGCTACGGATCAATTGATTGGCCTCCACAGTAAACGCCGGAGATTGGGCTTCCGACCAGGGCCCCCTCAAACGGCGGTCCTCAGACCGCCCGGCGGAGAGCGGGACGGAGCGCGCAGCGCGATGTCGGTAGCTCGGGAGCCGCGGGGGTAGCGAGCGGAGCGCAGCGGA
>JAFTEQ010000025.1 GCA_017453565.1 Bacteroidales bacterium | reverse complement strand
CGGTCTGGGGCGCCTGCGTGCTACGCGGCAGAACAATATTTTCTTTATTACGGACGAAGCCCTGGATATCTATCCCGAGGGCTTTGGTCTGGAGCCGGTCAGCCTCAAGAATCATGAGGAGACCCCGGCCGAGGTCCATCACGTAGTGGAGTCGCTCGCCGGAATCATGGTCGCGCCCACGGAAGAGTTCGTGGAGCCGGCCGGAGCCGCGAACGAGCCAGCTGGAGTTGCGAACGACCTGGCCGGAGCTGCGAGCGACCCGGCAGGGGAGAAGGCCGCAGAGGCTCCCGCTGAGTACGAGCCGATAATTCCGGCGGACGAAAGGCTGGAATTTGCCGACGAACCTGTGAAGGCTGCCGACGAACCGGTCCCGGGCGAAGGGTCGGAGCCGGATGGCAAAGAAGGGCGGAATCAAAATGGGGCTAAAATGCTACACCCCCCGGGAAAAAACGAGGGGGGTGTGTCAAAAAAGGCCAAAAATGCTGCCGCCAAGGCCGCAAAGGCCGAAGCCAAGGCTGCCCGCGCCGAGGCCCGCGAGGCCAAAGCTCAGGCCCGGGCTGCTCGCCGAGCCGCCCGCAAACCCGTCCCGAAGTGGATCTGGGTCACGCCGCTCGTCATCCTGGCAATCCTGGCAATCGCGGCGGGCGTGTTCTACATCCTGGTGTATGCCGCGCCCGAATTCCTGGATACCCTTCTCTATACCCCGGAGGAACTCCGCATTATAAACTGGTAGCATTAAACTGGTAGCGGCATGTTCTCACTGGTTTATCCGCCAACCCCGTCCACCATCACCGGCCGTCGCATGAGTAACCGCGACGAACTCCTCCCAATAGTGGAGCCGAGCGGACTCGTGACCGGAATCGCACCCAGAAGCCTCTGCCATGGCGGCGGGATGCTGCTGCATCCGGTGGTGAACCTCCATATCATCGACCGTCGTGAACGCATCCTCCTTCAGAAGCGCAGCGCCAGCAAACACATGTGGCCGCACTGCTGGGATACCGCGGTGGGAGGCCATATCGGCTACGGGGAACAGCCCGACGAGGCACTGGTGCGCGAAGCCGACGAAGAGCTCGGCCTGCACGACTTCAATCCCGTCTTCCTGGGAACCCATGTATACGAGAACCAGCGGGAACGCGAGCTGGTGGCGCTTTACGCCGCCATCGTCCAGGAACTCCCGGAGCACTACGGAAGCGAGGTGGAAGAGCTCCGCTGGTGGACCTATGACGAAATCGCCAAGGCCCCCAAATCCGAGTTCACTCCGGCCTTCCTGGAAGAGTTCGGCCGCATCTCGGGGCAGCTCCTCGCACTCCTTTAACACCGAAAATGAGCGATATCGATAAATTCATACGGGACCAGCTTTCGGTCTGGCCGCTCGCGGCGGGGAACTTCCGCCTCATCAAAAACGCGCAGTACAAGGAATTCACGGTAGGCCGCCAGAAGGTCGTGGTGCAGATGAACCCCTGCCGCATCGCCTCGTCGACCGCCGACATCGACCCGGAAACCATATCCGCCCGCAAATGCTTCCTCTGCCCGGAGAACCGGCCGAAGGAGCAGTTCCATCTGAAATACGAAGGAAAAAAAGGCCGCAGCTACAATATCCAGGTGAACCCGTTCCCGATTTTCCGGAACCATCTGGTAATCGCCCGCGACCAGCATCTGCCGCAAACCATATGGCATCATTTCCCGGACATGCTCCTTTTCAGCCGCTTGTATCCGGAATATACCGTTTATTATAATGGTCCCGTGAGTGGAGCCTCGGCCCCCGACCATCTGCATTTCCAGGCCTGCCCGAGGAATGTGCTGCCGGTGGAGAAGTCGGTCGACGCCTTCCTCGATGCTCCAGGCGAGCCTCTCGCCAGCGTGCAGGACGCGAGTCTTTACAAGTTCGAAGGCTATGCCCGAGGCATCTACGCCCTCAAGGCTACCACCCAGAAGTCGATGGCCAAGCTGGCCTACCGTCTGCTCGAATGTTCGCCCCGCGTGGAAGGGGAGAACGAGCCCCGCTTCAACCTGTACTGCTGGTACAAGGGAGGGGAGTTCCGCACGATGGTCGCTCTTCGCAGCAAGTTCCGCAGTCATCACTACGCCAGCGCCGGCCCCGATCAGCTCACGATGAGCCCCGGTGCCGCCGAGATGGCAGGCTTCTTCGTCGCCCCGGTTCCGGAAGACTTTGCAAAGATCAACGGGAAACTGCTCGCTGAAATGATCGACGAGGTCTCCGTTTCCCCGGAAGAAGAGCGCATGGTGGGGTGGCGACTCAGCCGGCAGCAGCCCTTTGTGGACGTGGGCATCATGGCGGCCGAGGAGATCCGATTCGAGATTATTTCCGACGGCGCCGGTCCGCAGAGGGTCTCTTTCTGCGACGGCCGCATCAACTATAACGGCGCCCTTTACGACTCGCTCACTTTCGACGCCGTGACCCGCTCGACCCTTTTCGCCGAGCCGACCTTCATCCTGTACGACGTCCCCATCGGCATAGGATTCCACTGGGAGCAGAAGGTGACGCGCCGTTTCGCCGGCCGCCTGAGTTTCATCGTCGAGGGCGACAAGATCCGCGCGGTGAACCGTATTGGCGAGGAAGACTACCTGCTGAGCGTAATCAGCAGCGAGATGCGTTGCACAGCACCGGTAGAGCTTTTGAAGGCGCACGCGATTATTGCCCGCAGCTGGCTCCGCCGGAATCTGGGCTCGCACGGGAGTTTCGACGTCTGCGCGGACGACCACTGCCAGCGCTATCAAGGCCTCGACGGGGCGACGGGTTCAGCCGTGCGCGACGCCATCGACCAGACATGGGGGCAGGTGCTGGTGTTCGACGGCGAGATTTGCGACGCCCGCTATTCGAAGTGCTGCGGCGGCCGCACGGAGCTGTTCAGCACTTGCTGGTCCGGGGGCGACAAACCCTATCTTTCCAGCGTGGAAGACCCCTACTGCGCCAAGGCTTCGGAAGAGCTTCTGCGGCGCAGTCTGAACGACTACGACCTGCCCACGACCGACTACCTCGAATGGGAGGTGCGCTACAGCCGGGATGAATTGTCTGAGTTGCTGGCGCGCCGAACCGGGGAAGACTTCGGCACCGTTCGTTCGCTCCTGCCCGTGGAGACGGGGGCGTCGGGCCGTATCAAAACTTTGCGGATCGTGGGTTCGAAGTGCAGCATGACTGTCGGCCCCGAGCTGGCGGTGCGCCGTGCGCTTAGCGAATCCCACCTCAAGAGTTCCAACTTTACCGTTACCTGGGAGGGCGACACCTGCGTGCTGCATGGCCGCGGCTGGGGGCATGGAGTGGGGCTCTGCCAGATCGGCGCGGCCGAAATGGCTGCCGAAGGTTTCACGTGCGAGGAGATTCTGAAGCACTATTATACTGGTTCTGAAATTGTATCCGTAGATGAATAGGGGGTCCGCAATTCCCGCCGATCGCTCGGCCAGCTCCGCCGGTTCCGCCGGCCGCTCGCCGTGGGCGTGGGTGCCGACCCTTTACTTCTTCGAGGGAATCCCGTATTTCCTCGTGAACGTAGTGTCGGTCACCATGTTCAAGCGCCTCGGCATGGACAATGCCTCGCTGGCTGCGCTTACTTCGCTGCTGTATCTCCCGTGGGTGATAAAGCCCCTGTGGAGTCCGCTGGTTGACGTGGTCCGCAGCAAGCGCTGGTGGATCCTTGTGATGCAGGCCGCGCTGGTGGTCTGCTTCGCCGCATTGGCGTTTTCGCTGCCGGGCTTGGGCGCGAGAACTGCGGGTGCTGCCGGAGCCGGGGTTGCCGAGGCTGTCGCCGCGGGGGCAGCGGCTTCTGGGGCAGCGGGGGCAGCGGCTTCTGGGGCAGCGCCGCCAGTCGGGGCCTTCATCCCGGCGCTGGTGCTGTTCTATGTGGGGGCCATGCTCTCCGCCACCCATGACATCGCCGCCGACGGCTTCTACATGATAGCCCTAGGGAAACACGACCAGAGCCTGTTCGTGGGCATCCGGAGCACCTTCTACCGCATTTCCAGCGTGTTCGGCCAGGGAGTGATCGTGGTGGTGGCCGGCCTGCTCGAAACCCGTCTGGGAGTTATCCCGCGTGCCTGGTCGCTGACTCTGCTCGGCAGCTCGGTGTTGCTGGGACTGCTGGCGCTCTGGCACTGGAAGAAACTGCCCTGTCAAAAAGGGCCGAAAACGTCAGACCCCCCTGAAAAAATTGGAGGGGGTCCGTCAAAATCGGCCGAAAACGTCAGGGCACCTGAGGCGGACGATTCTGACAAGCGCTCCTTCTGGGGCGCCTTCGCCACCTTCTTCGCCAAACCCGGCATAGGACTGGCGCTGGCGTTCATGCTGCTCTTCCGTCTGCCGGAGGCGTTCTCCGTGAAGATGCTCACCCCGTTCCTGCTGGATCCGACATCCGCTGGGGGACTGGGGCTCTCCACTACGCAGAGCGGTCTGGTGTATGGCACGGTGGGGGTGATAGCCCT
>JAFTEQ010000024.1 GCA_017453565.1 Bacteroidales bacterium | reverse complement strand
CTCCCTGACATTGGAGGCGGCGGAAACGGAGCGTCTGCTGGCCGAGACCAACGACTGGACCGTGCGTTTCAAGATGCCCGCCGACCGCATCGTACAGATGGACGATATGATTCGCGGACACGTGGAAGTCAACACCCGCACCTTGGATGACAAGGTGCTGTGGAAACGGGCGGACGAACTGCCCACCTACCATCTGGCCAACATCGTGGACGACCACCTGATGGAAATCACGGAAGTCATCCGCGGTGAAGAATGGCTCCCGTCCCTCCCCTTGCATTATCTTTTGTATGAGGCCTTCGGCTGGCAGGATACGATGCCGCGTTTTGCGCACCTGTCCCTGCTTCTCAAGCCCGACGGAAAAGGAAAACTTTCCAAGCGCGACGGCGACAAGATGGGCTTCCCCGTCTTCCCTCTGCGCTGGACCTCTCCCGACGGCGAAGTCTCCCGCGGCTACCGCGAGGACGGTTATTTCCCCGAAGCCTTCGTCAACTTGCTGGCGATGCTCGGTTGGAACCCCGGTGACGAGCGGGAACTCTTCACCCTGGACGAACTGGTAGAGGCCTTCAGCATCGACCGTATCGTCAAGAGCGGCGCCCGCTTCAACCCCGACAAGGCCAAATGGTACAACAAAGAATACCTGCGCCGCAAATCTCCCGCCGAGTTATGCGATGCGTTCATCCCCGTGCTGGAAGAAAAGGGGGTAAGCGTGACCGATGGAGATGAAAAGGATTTTGCCAGCCGGCATTTCGGGCGGGGCTACGTAGAGAAAGTGGTAGCCCTCATTCAGGAAAGAGCAAGTTTCGTGCGCGATTTCTGGGACATCGCTTCCTATCTGTTCGTTTCCCCGACCGAATATGTGGAGAAAGACGCCGCCAAATTCTGGAAAACCGAGAATACGGCCCTGGCCTTCGACCTGGCCGCCCACATCTCCGCCTACGACAAGCTCCTGGAAAAAGAGGGCTTTGAAAAAGACGTGGAAGAATACATCAAGTCCCGCGAATGGCCGATGGGCAAAGTGATGAACTGCCTGCGCCTGGCCCTGGTCGGTGCATCCAGCGGACTGGGCATCGCGGATATCGTGTGTCTGATTGGTTTGGAAGAGTTTGGGCGTCGGATTGAGCACGCCCGCAATACGCTGGGAGCGTAATGGAGGGAAGGGCGGATTCTGAAGAGAGGCCGGTTGCCCATATAATGAGCGGCAGCGGGCCTTTCGTGGCAGCACCCGGAAGGCCACTCTCAAAGAATATTAGCGACTACCCCGACGGGCTGGTGCTGGTGGTGGACAAGCCCTGGCGCTGGACCTCTGCCGACGTCATCCGGAAAATCAAATACGCCGCCATCCGTCACTTCGGCAAAAAGAACCTCAAAGTCGGACACGCCGGCACCCTCGACCCCCTGGCAGACGGCGTGTTGCTCGTCTGTATCGGCGCCGCCACCAAAAAGGCGGAAGAATACCAGCGCCACGACAAGGAGTACCTCTGTGAACTGGTCTTCGGCGCCACCACTCCCTCCTATGATTTAGAGAAAGAGCCCGACGCCTTCTTCCCCACCGACGGCGTGACGGCAGAGCGCGTTGCCGCTGCCCTTGAGGGCTTCCGGGGCGAACAGATGCAAGTAGCTCCCCTGTTCAGCGCCAAAAATATCGACGGCGTCCGAGCCTACGAACTGGCCCGACGAGCCTATAAGAAAGGAGAAAAAGTCGACGACGGGTTGCTGCGCGCCAGCCCCGTCGTCATCAGCCGGCTGGACTTGCTGGACTTCGGAATATTTGACGGGACTTTAGACAGTTCCTCATCCGAGCCTGCAGGTTCGCCTGACGCCTCCCGCGCCTCATCCCGCATCCACGTGGCCGATGTGCAAGCGCTCGCCGGCCACCCCGCCGCCACCCTGCGCATCGCCTGCAGCAAAGGCACCTACATCCGCGCCCTCGCCCGCGACATCGGCGAGACCCTCGGTTGCGGCGCCCTCATCAGCCGCCTTCGCCGCAGCGCCAGCGGCGACTTCACCCTCCGCCAGGCCCTCACCCTCGACCAAGCCCTGGAACTATTCCACGACCGACGCCGACTGACCGACGCCGACTGACTTCTACTCCCCGGCAACCGGACAAGTGTAGATATCAAACCCCCGAAAACCTCGTATGCGTATCGAGATTACCTGATTATCTCTCGAGTATCTGATGAGCGGCGTTCTTGGTGTCCACCTTCTCGATGATACGCTCCAGACTGCCGTTCTCGTCAAAGATGAACGTGCGCCGCAGAGTACCCAAAACGGTCTTGCCGTACATTTTCTTCTCGCCCCAGGCGCCGAAAGACTGAAGCATTTCCGTCGTCGTGTCCGCCAGCAGCCGGAACGGAAGTCCGTACTTCACCCGGAATCCCGTATGGGACTTCGCGCTGTCCTTGCTCACGCCCACCACATTGTAGCCTGCCGCAGCCAAAGCAGCGTAATTGTCCCGGAACGAGCAGGCTTCCGCCGTGCATCCGG
>JAFTEQ010000023.1 GCA_017453565.1 Bacteroidales bacterium | reverse complement strand
GAAGGGTATCGAGATGGGGGCCGGCAACAGCATCCTCATCAAGGTGAACCAGATCGGCTCGCTCACCGAAACCCTCGACGCCATTGAGATGGCCCACCGCAACGGCTACACCACCGTAACCTCGCACCGCTCCGGCGAAACCGAGGACACCACCATCGCCGACATCGCCGTGGCCACCAACAGCGGCCAGATCAAGACCGGTTCGCTCAGCCGCACCGACCGCATCTGCAAGTACAACCGCCTCATGAAGATTGAGATGGAGCTTGCCGACAACGCCCGCTACGGCTACAAGAAGATCCGCTAAGATTTTGCTTGGCGACGGGATGCCCCTGCGGGCACCCAACTAGAATTAGAGACCGGTTTTGTTCCGGTCTCTTTTTTCGCCTCCTCGCTCAACCGCCGCCACGAGGAGGACCTTTTCGTGCCCTCCCAGCAGCGGCCGGCCCGACCTGGAGCAGTTTTCCGGGGTTTTTGCGACAGGTCCCTTGTTTCTACACCAGCCGCTTCAATTCATCGGTATTTAGACGGAGCACGCGGGCCAGTTGCTTGTGGTTGCACTGCAACTCCTTCCTAAGGATACGCGCCAACATAACCCTCTCTTCCGGAGAGCATTTGCTAACAGTTTCCTTCCGGTAGTACTCCATCGACAGTTCAACGGCACGTTCTTTTATTTCCGCATCGGGAAGGGAGTAATTACCCGCCAGCATTTCTTCTTCCGTCTCCCGGTCTATGTTTCCGTTGTTCAAGTCGAACATAAACGAGCCCACCGACTTGAAACAGTTTTCCGCCGCAGCAGCTTGCACAAAAGAGCCCGGCCAGACGGAGTCTTGCGTCAAAAGCCAGGATTCCGGGAGCCTCTCCTTCGAGCCGCAGATCCGCCCCACTTCTCTAACGCTGCATTCGGACACTTTCTTCATTGTAAGCGGCCTCCAGTCACTGAACATCAGATGAGCGGAAGACCAGCGATATCCCTGCGGCACTACACGCATACCTGCCGCGACCGGGTTGCGTAACACATAGACGATCTTCTCCCCCAGTTTTTGAGGCGAAACGAACCAATGGCCGGGTTCGATGGTTTCGGCCAAAGGATGCCCCCGGTTGCGCGAGACCCACATTGCCGTCAGTTTTTTATAGTTTAGCGCATACCGCTCACACGCCGATTCCTCTCCGTGAAGGATTAAATGGAAATGATTATCCATCAGGCAATACGCAAGAACGGAGACAGGCTCCCCTCCATTGATGTTTATCGCGGCACATACGGCAAGCCTATTTACTCCGGCAGTGTATTCTTCTTCTGAGGCATAGAGTATCTCGCTCTTGAACCCCTTGGAACAATAGTGATAATATCCTTTCATGGCGGCAAGATACGCCGTACAAAAGACAAAATCTATCGAAAACATAAATATCTTTTTTTTTACTCCCATAAAAAAGAATGGTCATCTAGTCATTTGAGGGGGCAGTGCGGTATCAGGATTCCCGGAGAAGGATTCTGCCGGAACTGTATGGCTGCAACGTACCGCCGCCTCGCAAAAGCACGCTCGGCGGCTCCGGCACGCCGCTGCGGTGGGCTCAGCGAGGGCCCTCCTCACAGCGGCCGGCCCGACCTGGAGCGGTTTTCTGGGTTTTTTGTGACAGGTTCGGGGGTTTTCAGAGGGACCTGGAACGGTTTTCCGGGTTTTCTGCGACAGGTCCCGGAGTTTTCATGGGGACCTAGAACACTTTCCCGGGGTTTCTGCGACAGGTCCCCGGTGTTTTGAGGGGCGGGGCAACAGCCGCCGCGGCGGAGCCTGGCGCACAAAAAACAGAGGCCGACCCTTTTCAGTCGGCCTCCGCTCCAAGGGGCAGGTGGGCCTGCCGTGCAGAAAAATTATTTGGCGGCGTATTCGTCGCGCAGGCGGGCGTACCAGTCCTGCATCACGTAGAAGGCGAGTTTCTTTTCGCCGAACTCGGAGACGACGCCCTTGCGGTTGTAGTCGTCCTGGATGCCCACAAGCATGCGTTTGGGGCTGCGGAAGTCCTTGAGGATCCAGGGCGTGGCGCCGGACAGGCCGGGGATGCGGGAAAGCATCGCCACGTTCTTCTGATACATATACTCCATGTACTCCTCGGTGAAGCGCTCGTTCCGGGCGCCGTGCCGGCCGGCCTTGGCGCCGCCGCCGAACTCGGAGATAAGCACGGGCTTGTTGATCCTGAAGGTCCAGGTAACGCGGTCGCACTTGTCGGAATCGCCGTCATACCAGCCCACGTACTGGTTGAAGCTCATCAGGTCCACCTTCTCGGCCAGCGGGTCCACCACCGTGAGCAGGGCCTTCTCCTCGTCGATGTACTCCTTCTCCATGGCGGCGCTCACCAGACGCGTGTCGTCGAGTTCGCGGGCCTTGTCGATGAGGCCGGAGAGGAACTTCAGGCGGGCGTCGCTGAGCGGGGTCTCATTGGCCACGGACCAGATGACGATGTTGCAACGGTTCCGGTCGCGCGTGATGTTCTCGCTCAGCTGGTTGATGGCGTTGGCGTAGGTGTCGGGGTTGTCCCAGGCGATGGTCCAGTAGACCGGAATCTCGGACCAGACCATGATGCCCATTTCCTCGGCCGTGCGGATCATGGCCTCGTTGTGCGGATAGTGGGCCAGGCGCACGAAATTGCCGTTCATCTCCTTCACCCACTGAAGGGTCTGGCGGGCGTGTTCGGGGCTGTAGGCGCGGCCGCCACCCTCGAGAGGCTGCTCGTCGTGCACGCTCACACCACGCAGGAACACCTGCTTGCCGTTCAGGAAGATGGCGTTGCCCCGGGTTTCGATGCAGCGGAAGCCGATGCGGTCGGAGACGCTGTCGGTCTCGGCCTTGAAGCAGACGGCGTAGAGTTTGGGGTTTTCGGGGCACCAGAGTTCGGGTTCAGCGGCCACTTCAAAGGAGGCATAGCCCTTCGCATCGGTGCTCAGCTCCTGGGAGAGGCCCAGTTCGGGGATCTCCACGCAGACCTTCTGCTGCGCCTGGGCCCCATCGAGCTGCACCCAGCCGGCAAGCGTGTTCATGGAACCTTTCTTAAGCTGGAGGCTATAGTCGCGGATGAAGGTTGCGGGGGTCTCCACCACCCGCACGCTGCGGGTGAGACCGCCATAATTCCACCAGTCGAAATTGATGGTGGGCACGTTCTCGAGGCGGCGCTTGTTGCTCACCATGGCCGTGACGTTGTTAGAACCCGGGCGGAGGCCGTCCGTAATCTCGAAGTTGAAGGGGGTGAATCCGCCCGTATGCTTACCCAGCACCTTTCCGTTCAGGCCCACCACCGTCTCGTAGTTGGCGCCCTCGAAATAGAGGAAGTAGCGCTTCCCCTCCTGCTGCGGCACTTCGAACGCACGGCGGTACCATACGCTGCCCTCATAATAATAGAGGTCCTTGCGCTGGGTGTTCCAGTCGCCCGGCACCTTGAGCGTGGGGGCGCGGTCGAAATCGATCTCCACGAGCTGGGTGGGGTCGTCGTAGAAGGAATCCTCGCGGAAATAGGTCCTCCCCGTAGGCATGGGGGCGCGACGGTAGTCGTAGTAGCCGGTCTCGTAGAGGTCGACGATACTCTTCCATTCGCCGTCGAGCAGCCAGCCGCTGCGGGCGCCGATGTTGGTGATCTGCGGGGCGAGGCCTTCGTTGAGCGCCTGCTCCTGAGCCACAGGAGCCTGCTTCCGGCAGCAGGACGACAGCAGCAGGGCCATGCAGGCCAGTCCCAGGACAAACATGTGGTTGATTCGTGTCATATTGGTTCAGTTTGGTTGATTCGGGATGACAGACGTACGGAAACGCATCGAGGCGTCGCGGTAACGAAGCTGCACTTCGTCAGAGGGGAGATCGTCGGGCGTGACGCCGTAAAGCACCCACACATGGGGTGAAGGCAGCCGCCGCGCGGGAATGAACTCATCTTTGTGTTCCTTCCGGTATTCGCGGGGCTTGGAATAATTGAAGCTGATCACATCGCGCACTTCGGACGCGACGGTATAACAATGGGCGGCACGTTGCCAGCCCTGTCTGGTCCGGACCTGGAGCGCACCGTCTACGGATCCTCCGAAGACGTTGACCATCAGTCCTTCCGGCACGTACCTGGCCGAAGCGCGCTCGTCCGACGGACGGCCGATGCATTTGTAGTCGAGCCGGTACCAAGTCTTGCGGGCGGGGGCGAAATCCGCCAGGAAATAGCCCCTCGGGGCACCGCAGTTCATGAGTCCGTAGGGAATGCCGTCGGGACCTTTGACGCCCCGCCACCAGCTGCCGCAGCTGGCCCCAACGTTCAGGTCTTCGACGCCGCCGTCGGTACTGCGGCGCACCACCTGATGAAGATGGGCGCTCACCAGCAGCAACCGCTCCCGGCGGGCGAGGATGTTCGCGAGCGAGTCGCGTCCCTTGCTTTGCGCAAGGGGTATGTGCGTGCAGACCACGAAGGGTTCACTTCCGGGCGCTTCACGTACCAGGGTTTCCAACCAGATGCTCTGGCGGGGGTTCAGCCCGCCTTCATAACCCTTTTTCGTGCGGCGGATGTTATTGAGCAACACGAAACGGACTCCGCCCCGTACAAAGGAAGTATCCTTCACCGGGTCGGGGCCGTCGTGGTTGCCGTTCACGCGCAGCCACGGACAGCCAAGCGAATCGAGGCTGGCCTCGCTGGGCGCGATGAGTTCGGTTTTTTCGTTCACGAGATCGCCCAGGACAAGCACCAGGTCGAGGTCTCCCCGCTCGCGCAGTTCACGGTAGACGCTGCGCCGGGCATAGTCGAGTTCGGCCTGTGAATTCACCTGGGGATCGCCCACCAGCGCAACGCGCAGCGGCCGTCCCGCCACCGGCAGGACCGCCGCCGCGCTTAGCGCCAGCGTCAGGATCGCCTTGGAGAGGCGGAGCATCAGAGAGCCCAGACCACAACGTGGTCGGTATCGTCTTCAACGGCGAAGATGAAGAGCTTGCCGTTCTTGTCGGAGGCGATGATCACCTCATCGCCCACCTTGACAGGGCTGATAGCCTCGGTGATCCAGGAACCGCTGGCGGCGTCGAGGCGCGAGACCATCGGCTGCTGCGAACCACCACGGGACTGGAACGAAACATAAGGCGTTCCGTCAGCGGCAAACGCCACATGCGCTTTCACGGAACCGTTGCTGCTTTCCGTGCCGGGGATGATGCCGCCAACGAAGGACAAAGCGCCGTTGGCACCAATCTTCTGGAGCGAGCAGGCCCAATTCGAGCCATCCAGTTTGCCGTGTCCGATGATGTAAGCATTGCCGGAAGCGTCTACACCCAGGCCACCGTAATAAGAAACCGCCGCCTTTGCAAGCGCAGTACCGTCCTTGTCAATGGGGAACACACTCTCCGCCACGGCGGACCAGTCGGTGCCTTCGTTCTTATAGACGGAATACGTGCCCACGTTCTGGTTGGCCAGGAACAGCCAGCCTTTGCTGCCATTGAATACGGAACGCGGGAAGTAGCCATAATCGGTAGCGCTGCGGCCGGCAATGGCTACGGCGTTGGTCCAGGCACTGCCATCGAAACTGGCGAGGTTGAGCAGACGGCGATTCAACGCCGGTGCCGTAGTCACGTTGGCATTGTTGGTCATGGCCGCCCAAACCTTGTTGGCAGCGAAGGGGAACACCTCGATTTCATAGCTGGTATTGGCCGCATAGATGGCTCCGGCAGACCCGACAATACTCGCCGCACCGTTCTTCACGCTCGCAACAGATACGCGGGCGGTGGCGCTAGCGCCTTCAGAAAGCACGACATAATCGGTAAAGGCAACGTAAGGCGTACCGTCGGAAGCCACAGCCACGTTGTTGCAGCCGGCAGACTGACGCTGGGCAATGACACCGTCAGAACCCACGGCCGGCGAAATGGCGCCGTTCTTGAAACTGTACAGAACAGGATAGCGTTCCGCACTATTCTCAGCGATCAGCGCACCGGCCAGATAGAACTGGTCGCCCTTGGAGTCATAGGCCGGCTTGATGGCACCACCGAAAATGGCTGCGGAGCCTTCGGCCACCTTCTTCCAGGGGGTCTGGATTCCGGCGCTCAGCAGATAATTCTTGTAGAGCTTACCGTCGGAAAGGATGAGTTCGACCGGTTTGCGCAGGTCGAGGGAATAGATATAACTGGCCTCCTCGGGTCCTGGTTCATCGGAGGAACCATCGCCGTCGCCACGACTTGCCGGAGCGCCGGCTGCACCGGAATCTGCCGGTTTCTGGTCGGCGGGAAGGAGGATGTCGTCTCCTACCTTCACGATCACGTTTTCAGCGTTCACCTCGAAACGGGGTGCAAGTTCGGCAAACACGGCCGGATCGATGTCGTTGGGAAGGATCACTTCAATCTCGGAAGCCGATTTAAGGTTCCCCGACGCGACATAGTCTTTGTCAAGCGCAGGGTTGTCGGCCTTGTAGAAGCCGAAACTCTTGAAGTACACCGACGGGGACTCGGAACCTCCGCCCTTGTCGGTACAGGATACGGCAAACAGGGCCGCAGCCGTCAGGAGAAACAACAACTTTTTCATAATACTACTAAATTAGGGTTTGTATTTGGTAATGACAAATGTACGATTTTTTTGCGAAGGACCCGGATAACCCAGCAGAAGATCGGCATCGACCGTTTCGAGCCGCAAGGTCAGCGTCCCGTCCCGGGCAAGCGCATTCGGCAACCAGTCTATGGCAATGCGCTGGTCGAAGATACCGGGCATGAAGGTCAGCGTACGACCGGACGAACCCAGTTTGTAGTCCACCCCCTCCGTCAATCCGTCAGCCGTAACGCTGTAGGTCACATGGACAGGTTCCGATGGCAGGGTGGAACAAAGGTGCACCGTATACAGTGCGGACAGGGTTCCGTTGCAGTTTACCCGGTCTGGGCCCGAGGCATCGGGATTGAAGGCCACATAGAAGGCCTCGAAGGGCTCGATGGTCGTGTCCTTACAGCCGGCCACAAGGAACAGGCAGGCGGAAAACAGCGGCAACAGTATCCTATTCATCTTCATAACCTTCGTTTTGAATCATCACGTCGTTGGCGGTCATTTCCAACTGGCAGATGGGGAGGATGAAACGGTGATCGGGGTAGGCAATGGTGCGCACTTCGGCATTGCAGCTCGCCGGCCGGTCGAGACCGCGACCGCAACGGATCATATCGAAAAGCGAGTGCCCTTCGTAGCCCAGTTCGCGCTTGCGCTCCCGGATGATCAGCTGTTCCACATCATCCTGTGTGGCATAGGGCATCGAAACAGCTGAGACCGCAACGCCGAGCGCCCGGGCCACCAGGGCCTTGAGGTCGTCGACCGCACCCGCCAGATCGTGCGCCGAGCCTTTAACGAGCCCCTCTGCATGAATCAGATACATCTCAGAGACACGCAGCACGAAGGGATCCGAAACACGCGACTTCTCTTCGGAGATGCTCTTCCAGGCCAGGTACTTGCACACGGCCGGATAGGTATTCCCCTGATAGATGGCATCTTCGCAGGACTCAGGCACATAGGTGTAGAGCTGCAGACGGACGTCGCCCGGATCGTAGAGAGCCGGCACGTCGGGATTGGGAATGAAGCGGTACAGGGCCGTGGGGTCGTAGAGCGAACGAAGGCCCAGGGTTGTGGAATAGGCGTTGAGCCGCAGGATCGACTCGGAGCCTTTCACCTGCTGCGACCTGCGGAACATATCTACATACTGCGCCTGCGGGGTCAGCGGCAGGAGGGCCATCAATTCGGCCGCATCGGTGGTGGCGCCGTCCCAATCCTGCATATACAGTTTCACACGGGCACGCAGCGCCTTACAGGCAGGACCGGACACGTGGTAGCAGTCATCTATCTTGTTCGCGCCGCCCAGGCTTTCGAAAAGGGAAAGGGCTTTATTCAGATCGGACAGCACCTGTGCATATACCTCCCGCACAGTGGAACGGGGAATGGAGTCGTCGAAACCCGGCACCCAGTCGATGACCGGCACGCCAAGATGACTGGCGTCGGACGTATAGCAATAAGGCTGCGCATAGCAGTTGCAGAGGCAGAAATGCGCGAGCGCCCGGCAGAAATAGGCCCAGGCCATCACCTTGTCTATAGTCTTGGACTGCTCCGGGAAAGAGTCGTAGAGTTTGGGACCATAGTAGAGGATGTTGTTCGCCGCCGTCACGATCTCGTAGCCCGAAGACCAGACGAAATAGGGATAGGACGCATTGTCCGAGGGTTGCAGCCGATAATTGAAGAGCAGCAGGTCGCCTTCCGACGCGCTGTTGTTGTTGAGCAGGTCACCCGCAATGTCGGCGTAGCGGATGTAACGGTTGTCGTAGAAATTGAGCAGCAGCCGGTGCATCCCCTCCCCTGCGGAAGCCAACCCGTCCACATCGGCGAAATGCGCACCGATGGTGTTCTTGCCAATCTGCTCCACATCCAGGAACGAGGAACAACTCCGCCCGGGCGCCAGCAGCGCGAGCGCCAGAATCAGTATGTTGCGTGCCGTTTTCTTCATGGTTCTAGAATTGGAGGGAGATTCGGCCCGAGAGGGTCCGGGTCATACCCGATGAATACTTGAGGGTCTTGTAACTGTTGCGGTCGGAGCGCTGAGCGGGCGTCCACAGGTAAAGGTTGTCGGCCAGCAGCGACAGGCTGCAGGAAGCGAGGTGCAGGGGCTTTACCCACTTTTTGGGCAGGTCGTACGTGACCGACACATTCCGCACCTGAACATAAGTGGTCCGGTAGAGGTTGCGGGTCGAGCCCAGCGACGTATGGTAATTGTGCTTGTAAACGAAGGCGGGGTTGTCGGCCGACACGCCGGGCGTAGTCCAGTGTTCCAGGGCCTCCACCGCCGTGTTGTCGGTAATGATGTCGTAGCCGTCATTGACGAGGTAGAAGAGGTCCCAGCCCCCGATCTGATAGTCGAGCATCACGCGCACCGACAGACCCAGCCGCTTGAAACGGAAGTCGTTCGACATACCGCCGCTGAGCGTGGGCTCCTTGGAATACTGAGGCAGGAGCACGCGGTTGTCGTAGGAGAAACTGTAGGTAAGGTTTCCGTCCTTGTCGTACCACATGGGCGCACCGGTGGTGGGATCCACGCCCGCCCAGCGGACCAGCCACCAGGCGTTCTTGCTCGCACCGGCCTGCACGATATAGGTGAAGTAGCCCGTGTAGGCGTCCTTGTAGAGCTTGGTGATCATGTTCTCATTGTGGGCACCGTTGATCTCGGTGCGCCACTGGAACGAGGAATTGTCGATATTGACGGTCTCGAGGTCGAACTCGAATCCGCTGTTGCGCATTTCGCCGATATTGCGCGTCACCTTGTCGCTGGTGATGGCCGACGAGACACGGCCCCCGTAGAGGATGTCGTGGGTCTTGCGGTAGTATCCTTCGAGTGAGAGGTTGATGCGCTTCCAAAGGCCGATGTTTACGCCCAGGTTGGCGATATCGGTCTTCTCCCAACTCAGGCCCGGGTTGGCCGGGGAAGACTGGTTCGCGCCGGGTTGGCCGCCGTAATAATTAGCCTCGGTGAGTGTGTAGGCCCCGTAGGCCGCCGAAGTGTCGACGCGCGAGTTGCCGTTGTTGCCGTACGAGACCTTCATGTTCAGGGCGCTGATCACATTGCTGTGGAAAAAATGCTCCCGGGCGATGTTCCATGAAAGGCCGGCCGAGGAGAAGGTTCCCCAGCGGGCGAATTCGCTGAACGAGGAATAACCCTGACGGCGGGCCGACAGGGTAAGGGTGTAGCGGTTGTCCCAGGTAGCCGAAGCATGCCCGATATAGGAAAGGGAACGGGTATGCGAATTGTTCGATCCGCCCTCACGGGTGGAGGCGTCGGCATAGTTCACCTCCTTGATGTGGTCGTTCACGAAACCGTGGCCCGAAGCATACAGGGTGGGATACTGGGAGTCCTTCCACTCCACGCCGCCCATGGCAGAGACGCGCAGGCGGTTGAACACGTGCTTGTAGTTGGCGCGCAGGTTTTCGTTCAGCACCGTGGAGAACACGCCCGCCCGGTGCGAGGATCCGTTGCGTCCGTCGGTATACTGCCCGGAGCGGGTCAGGCGCGAGCTGTACATGGCCTCGTAGATATTCATGAGGCTGGCGCCCGTGGTGGAGGTGACGGAAAGGTCGCGCCAGGGTTTCCACTCCACGACGAGGTCGGCGTCTGTGCTCAGGGTGTTCTGGTAGTTGTCGTTGTACTTCCGTTCCGGGAGGTTGTTCTGCGTGTTCACGTAGAACTGGGGCAGATAGGCGTCGTCCGATTTGCTGTACCAGTTGTACATGCGGAAACCGCCGTCGTCGGCATAGGGCGAAAAGATGGGCAGGTACTCGTCGAACGAAGAGGAAATGGAGAAGATGTTGTTGACGCTGTAGGAGCCGGACAGGTTGGCGGTCACCTCCAGACGGTCGCTGAAGGCGAGAGTCACCTTGTCACGCAGCGAAAAACGCTTCTGCGTGTTTCCGGTGTAGACCGTACTGTTGTCGTACCAGGAAGCGGAGAAGTAATTGCGCATGCGGTCCGAGCCTCCGTGCGCCGAGAAATTGGCCTGCAGGCTCTGTCCCACGCCCGTGTAGACCTTGTACCAGTCGGTATCGGTCTGGCTGTAGGTATTGTATTCGTTGTCCTGATAGGGGAAGATGGCGAGCGACTTGCCGGCGTTGACCCAGGCTTCCTTCGCCAGCGCCATCCAGCTGGCCGCATCGGGCCGGCGGACCGTGGTGCTCCGATCGATGGCAGAGAAACCGTACTTCACCGATGCGTTCATGGTGATCTTCCCGGAACGACCGCCCTTGGTGGTCACCAGCACCACCCCGTTGGCACCGTCCGCACCATAGAGGGCCGTGGTGGAAGCATCCTTGAGGATGGTGATGGATTCGATGTCGTCGGGGTTCACCAGCGAGAGCGGGGATACACTGTACTGCACGCCGCCTACCATGTTGGAGCCGGTGATGCCGCCCGTGTAGACGGGTACCCCGTCGATAATCCAGAGCGGTTCGGACGAGGCGCTGATGGATCCGTCACCCCGCACGCGCAGGTTGAGCGTGGTGCGCCCCGTGGAATTGGTGCTTTCCAATACGCGCAGACCGGGGACCTGTCCCGCCAGAAGGTTGTCGATACGGGTTGCAGGCTGGTCTGCCAGGCGGTCCGAGGTAATCTGATAGGCCGATCCGGTAAGGTTCTCCCGCTTCTGGATGACGCCGTAGCCGGCGTTGATGACGGCAGCCTCCAACTGCGAATCGGGCTTGAGCTCCACCCGCAGGCCGGACGTGCCGGGCGCAACGGACAGTTCGCGTGCCTGGTAGCCCAGGTAGGAAAATGTGAGGGTGACAAGTTTGCCGGCGGGCACCTTGATGCTGAACTTTCCGTCCAGGTCGCTCACCACCCCGTCTTTGCCGAACAGCACGCCTGCGGCAACGAGCGGTTGCCCCTCCTCATCAACCACTACACCGGAAATGCTGGCCATCCCCTGCGCGAACGCACGCTGTCCGCCGGGCAGCCACAGGGCTGTCAGGCAAACGGACAGGCAGAGTATTCTCGCAAGGGAGCGCATGGCTTATTCCTTCGTTGCGGTTTGTTTGAGCATTTCAGCCACGGCGGCCTCGAGCTGTTTGTCTTCACCGCGCAGGACCGACGCGGGGTCGTTGTAGACCGCGATATCGGGTTCGATCTGGTAATTTTCAAGATAGCAGCCGTCCTGCAGGCTCCAGCTGCCCACCTGCGGGATGCCGAACACCAGCGTGGGGTCGATCTGGCGCTCCCACCAAACGGCCGTCATGGTGCCGGGGACGGGCGCTCCGATGAGCTTGCCGATACCCAGGGCCCTGTAGGTGAAGGGGAAGCCGCAGGCGTCGGAGTAGTTGTCTTCGCCCATGAGCACACAGGAGGGTTTGGTCCACTTGGAGTAAGGTTCAGTGCTGATGTACTGCCCGCGGGGCCTGAATTCCAGGTAGGCCTTGCCGCCGAGCAGGGTGGCCAGGTCGTCGTGCAGCCAACCGCCGCCGTTGTGGCGGGTATCCACGATGAGGGCCTCGCAGCCACGGTATTTGCCGAGAGCCTTCGAATAGACTTCACGGAAGCTTTCGGAATTCATGCCCTGAACGTGCACATAACCCACGCGGCCGCCGGACAGGCGTTCCACTTCCTGTTCGTTGTGGCGCACCCAGCGCTTGTAGAGCAGTTCCCGGTCGGAACTGACGGGCGTGACGTAGACATCCTCCTTTTTGCCGCCCTTCTTGAGCGAAAGCAGCACGCGCTTGCCTCCCTTGCGGGCGAACACTTCGTACCAGGGCTTGCCGGCTTCAATTTCCTCTCCGTCCAGGGCGAGGATGAGGTCGCCTGCGGCGATACCGGGGCAGGCGCGGGCGAGCGTGCCGCCGGGCAGGACTTCGCGGATACGCAGGCCCTTGCCGTCATAGGCGTCGTCGAAGAACACGCCCAGGCGTCCCACGTTGGGCGCGAAGAGGCGGAGCGACATGTCGTAGAAACGGCAGCCCGTGTGTGAGGCGTTGAGTTCACCCAGCAGTTCGGAAAGAAGTTCCGAGAAGGCGTAATTGTCGTTGATATGCGGAAGGAAGCGCGCATAATTGTCGCGCAGGGCCGCCCAGTCGAGACCGTGGATGGCCGGGTCGTAGAACTTCTCGGCCACCTGCTTCCACACGTGCGAGAAGATGTAGGCACGCTCCTTGGCCGGGTCGTACTCGAAATTGTCGCGCCAGCTCACGCTCTTGGCTGTGCCGGAATTGGCGTCGTATTTGCTGATCCCGAGGGTCCGCACCACATAGAAACTCTTGCCGTCGGGTGAGGGATAGAACGCGCCGCTCACGCCGCGGGCCACCACACGCACGCTCTTTTTCCTGAGGTCGAGGCAGCAGAGGTCGCGCGACTTCTCGAGCTGGGCCGTGTAGAAGAGTTTGGTACCGTCGGGACTCAGGAAATGGTCGCCCAGGCGGGCCGAATGCAGGGTGAGCCGCTGGATGCGGTCTTCACGCCCTTCCACTACGTGATCGAACTTCTCGGGCTTTTTCTCTTCGCGGGCGGTGGAGTCCTTGGCCTCCCCCTCCTCTTTCTTCTTGGCGGACGGCTTCTTGTCGGAGTCCTTGCGAAGTTTCTCTATGTCTTCCACGTCCTTTTCGCGGTTGAATTTGGTGAGGGCGGCATCGTCGAAGAACATGATGTAGATGTCACCCTCGGCACCCCAGCTGCCGTGGCTGCGGTAGCCGGCCTTGTCCGATTCCCAGGTCATGGCCTTGCCGCCCAGGGCCCAGCGGAACGCGCCGTCGGAGTAGCCGCTCTGAGTGAGGTTGGTCACCTTGCCCGATGCCACTTCGATGAGGGCTACGTCCTCGTGGTTCCAGCCACCGTCCGCCTGATAGTTGCAGAGAAGGTAGCGGCTGTCCGGACTCCAGGCGAAACTCTGGTCGCCGTCGTGGTAGGAGTAGTTCGTGCCCTTGAGCAGCGACTTCTCCTTCCCGCCGCCGGTAGGCTTGACCACCAGCTCGGTGCGGTCGCGCAGGAAGGCCACCCACTTGCCGTCGGGCGACACTTCCGGCTGGAAGCAGGTCTGCCCGGGCTCTGTGAAGCGTTCCTCCTTCACTTTATAGGAGATACAGAAGAGTTTATCGTCCTTTTCGCTGAGTTCGCTTTTCCAGATACCCCATTCGCCGTCGCGTTCCGAGGCGTAATAGAGGGTGCGGCCATCCTTCGAAAAACTCACTCCGCGTTCCTGTTCAGGGGTTTCGGTAATGCGGCGTGTGGCGTTGTATTCCACGGAGGTCACATAGATGTTGCCCCGGCTCACGATAGCGATTTCCTTCCCGTTCGGGGAGACGGCGATATCCTGCACGCCCGAAGCGGAACGCACGATTTCCTCCTTCTCGTTGCGGTCGCGCAACAGGGTGATCTCCACTTTCACGGGCGCGGCGCCCATTTCCAGGGTATAGAGTTCCCCGTTCCAGGAGAAGGAAATCCGGCCGGAGCGGGCCACGTTGAGATAGCGGACGGGGTGGATCGGCAGGTTCGTGACCTGCCTGGCCGGGCCACCCGAAACCGGGCGCACCCACACATTGAAATTGCCTCCCTGCTCACTCAGGTAGTAGAAATCTGCGCCGTCAGGGCTGAAGACCGGATTTCGGTCTTCTCCCGTAAAATCGGTCAGGCGGGCGAAACTCCCGTCGGGACTGCGGCGCCAGACGTCGCGCGTGACCGAAGAGGTATGGTGCTTGCGGAGCGGATCCTCATAGCCCTTCTGGTCTTCGTAGAGCCAAGACCCGTCGGCGCCGATGCTCAGCGAAGAAACGGGCAACGCGCTCACGGACTTCACCTTACCGCCCGCCACAGGCACGCTGTAAAGCTGCTGCGTGTTGGGGAAACCCGAGTAAGCAGGGTCGATCTGGATATCCGAAAGGAAGTAAACCAGACCGTCGGGCCCCACGGTGAGCGGCGTTTCGCTTCCGTTGTAGGTGGTGAGCCTGCGGGGACGGCCGCCCTGCGCGGGCACCAGCCAGATGTCCTTGGTGCCTTCCCGTACCGAACTGAAAACGATGTTCTGCCCGTCAGGGGTCCAGAGGGGATCTGCGTCGTGGGCCGGGTTGGTGGTGAGGTGGAAGGCCTGTCCGCCGGCTGCGGGCACGGTATAGATGTCGCCCTGCCAGGCAAAGGCGATGGTGTTCCCGTCGGGGGAAAGACTGTGCTGGCGGAGCCACAGCGGATGCTCCTGCGCAAAGGCACAGAAAAACAGGCCCGAAAGGGCCAAAATTGCAAATATTCGTTTCATACCGTGTAAAGATATGAAGAAAAACTCTATTTGCAAGCAAATACCTCAGAAAGAACGTCGAGCGAACGGATATTCAGCGTCGTCTCGGCGTGGTAGGAGAGGTAGCGCAACAGGGTGTCGGCAATCTCGCTCCGGCTCCGGCCGCTCAGGGGCAGGAGCATGGCTTCGCTGAAGCCGGACTGCAGCAGCGCCTCCACGTTCTTCAGCTGGCTGCCGGCAAAGGGGGCAAGGTCTTCCATATTGGGAGAGAATCCCAGGCTGCCGCAAAGCCCGAGCAGGAACCAGAGATGGAAATTGGAGAAATCCGACTCCAGCGCGTCGAGCGTGCGGATGCCCCGCTCGCACCAGGCAAAAAGCCCGTCTTCCCGGTCCCCTTCCCGAAGCAGGCGGAAGAGCACTTCGCTCAGAAACAGCGCCATGGTGTTCTTGTAGAGGTTGCTGCGGATGCCCTGGAGCGGCTCCACGGCCGTGACGGAACGGATGCGCCAAAGGTCGGAGCGGGGATTCTCCACCACCTCGGCGTCGAGCAGCGAAAGAGGCAGGAACAAGGTCCGGCCCTTGGAGGCGTCGGCCAGGAATCCCCGCCGTCCAAGTTGGGGGCTCAAGCTGTGCACCACCAGCGAGCGTTCGCCGGTGGGTGTGGTTCCCAGGACTATGAGCGGAGTGGCGTGTTTCACGACGAGGCAAGGTTAGCGGCCAGCCATGCCGTCATGGCACGCAAGGCAACGCCCCGGTGGGAGATGGCATTCTTCGCCGCTTCCTCCACTTCGGCCAGGGTCCGGTCGGGATAAGCGTCGGGGATGAATACGGGGTCGTAGCCGAAACCGCCGCAACCCGCCTTCCGCGTGCCGATGCGCCCTTCCACCGCACCGTCGAAGAAACGAGGTTCCTCCCCCGGCAGGAGCAGGGCAACGCAGCAGCGGAAACGGGCGCTGCGCACCGGATTCCCGCAGCGGGAAAGCTCCTTCAGGAGTTTATCGATATTGGCCGCGAAATCGTGACCTTCGCCCGCATAACGGGCAGAATAGATGCCGGGAGCACCGCCCAGGGCATCCACCTCCAGTCCGCTGTCGTCGGCAAAACAGGGAAGGCCGCAGCGCTCCTGGTACCAGCGTGCCTTCTGCAGGGCGTTCTCACGGAACGTGTCTCCCGTTTCCTCGGGTTCACCCGAGATGCCGGCGTCCGCCGGGGAAAGCAGGTCGAAAGAAGGTCCCAGGATTTCGCGGGCTTCACGCAGTTTGCCTGCATTGCCGGTAGCAAAGAGAAGTCTCATACTCAATAAGATATCTTGGGGCTGCGCAAGGCTTCCCGAAGGGCGGTGTCGTAGCGCAGGCGCACCTGTACGCCGGCAGGCTGGAAGTAGTAACGGACGGCTATTTCCTCTTCCAGGATGGGCACGATCTCCGTCTTCTTGAGGCGCAGGAAGGTCTCCTTGTCCATCTCCAGCGCCTTGTGCAAGGCGTCGAGCTGGGCCGACATCTGCTCCTCGAGCCCGTCTTTGGCGAGGGTGGCGCGCATCTGGTCGAACTGCGCCAGGGCCCCGGAACGGTAATCGAACTCCTTGTTTTTCGCAAAGGTGATGAAGTCCTCGTAGTCGGCGTCGGTGAAATGGAAGTCGGCCAGCGGAGCGATGGACTCGTGCCGGCGCACGTAGTCGAGCACATACTGTTCCGTAACACCATGAACCACAAGCGAGTAGGTGAGACGACTGTACTCGTGGCCCTTGAGCGTGACGTCCGGAGTGATACCGCCGCCGTCGCGCACCGTGCGCCCGTGGGCGGTCTTGAAGGCATGCGTGAGCGAATCGGGAATGTGCCCCACCGACCCGTCCTCATTGCGCCGGGAATAATCGATGGCCTGCACGCAGCGGCCCGAGGGGGTATAGTACTTGGCGATGGTCACTTTGAGCTGGGCGCCGAACGGCAGGGGCCGGACGCTCTGCACCAAACCCTTGCCGAAGGTGCGGGCGCCCATGATGGTGGCACGGTCGAGGTCCTGGAGCGAACCCGCCACGATCTCCGACGAGGAGGCGGAAGCCGAATCGACCAGCACGATGAGCGGCAACGCGGTGTCGAGCGGCTCGGAGGAGGTGGCGTAGGTCTGCACCGCTTCGGCACTGCTGCCCCGGGCGGTCACCACCACCGTCCCCTTGGGCACGAAGAGGCCCACGATATCGACCGCCTCGTGCATGAGGCCGCCGCCGTTGCCGCGCAGATCGAGCACGAACTGCTTCATTCCCTGCGCCTTAAGCGCCTTGATGCGGGCGGCGAGTTCTTTCGAAACGCCTTCGGTAAAACCGGTGAGGAGGGCGTAGCCGGTGGTGTCGTCCACCATGCCGGAGTATTCGATGTCGGGCAAGTGGATGCGTTCACGCACCACGGTGATGTCTTTCTCCCCGCCCGTGCGCACATCCTTCACGTGGAAGACCACCGAGGTGCCGGGTTTGCCCTTCATCCGGTCGCTGCAGGCCTTGGTGTCGAGTCCGTGCACGCTCACCCCGTCGATGGCCATGATCTCGTCGCCGCAGCGCAGGCCGTAACGGTGGGCGGGCGCGTTCTCATAGGGTTCGTTGATGATGACGTTCCCCTGCTTGTCGGGCTTGTAGATGACAGCTCCGATGCCCCCGTAGGTGTTGGAAATCATCATCTCAAAGTCTTCGTTCCTGTCTTCCGGAACAAAGACGGTGTAGGGATCGAGCTGGGAGAGCATGGCGTCGATGCCCGACTGCACCAGGCGTCCTATAGGCAGCGAATCCACGTAGGAACGGTTGAGTTCCTGCAGCACCGCCGAGTGGATGCGGGTCCATTTTCCGAAGTCGAACGCGCGGGAGCTCTTGTCCTGAGCTTGCAGGAAGAACGTCGCGAGCAAAAGCGCCGATATGAGGATGGTCTTTTTCATTTATTCGTAGATAAAGATTTTGTCGCCGCGGTGCAGGCGTTCAAAAGTCGCGCCACTGTCTCCGGCAGGCCGGACCGCCACCGAGCAGCGGCTGCCCTTGGGAATCTCTTCCAGCGGAGTGTATTCCAGGCGGATGTCGTCGGCGACGAACTCCACCGCGCCGGTGGTAGCCCCGATGGCAAGCAGCCGGGTTCCTTTTTTCAGGCTGCGGGTCTGCACCTCCACTTCGGCCACGCCCAGGCGGTCGAACCAGTTGGTCACCTTGCCCAGATACTCCTTGCGGCGGCGGGCCTGGCTGCCATAGACCTGGCTCCACTCACCCAGGCGCGCGCCCTGGTAGTAACCGTCCCAGAAGCCGCGGTTAAACACGTTCGCGAGTTCTTCCTTGAGCGTCGCGGCCAGTTCGGGCGTGAAGCTTCCGTCCGCCACGGCATCGGCCGCCCGGCGGTAGCAGGAGGCACAGCAACGCACGTATTCTGCCGAGCGGGCCCGCCCCTCGATCTTGAACACACGCACCCCGGCCGCCACGATCTTATCGAGGAACTCCACCGTACAGAGGTCCTTGGGCGACATGATATACTCGTTGTCGATGGCGAGGCTGCGGCCGGTTTCGCGGTCGGTGACCTCGTAGCCGCGGCGGCAGACCTGCATGCAGGCACCCCGGTTGGCCGAAGCACCGTAGTTGTGCAGGCTCAGGTAGCATTTGCCGGAAACGGCCATACAGAGGGCTCCATGCACGAACATCTCGAGCCGGACAGGCGCACCCGACGGGCCTTTAATGCTCTCCCGCTCCACGAAGTCGGCGATGTCGCGCACCTGCCCAAGGGTCAGTTCCCGGGCGAGCACCGCCACGTCGGCCCACTGCGCGTAGAAGCGAAGGGATTCTTCGTTGGAGATGTTGAGCTGGGTGGAGGCGTGCACCTCGAGTCCCAGGCGGCGGGCCTCCAGGATGGCCGCCATGTCCGAGGCAATGACGGCGCTCACCCCCGCCTCACGCGCGGCCAACAGGGTCTCCCGCATGGGAATAAGTTCGTCCTGGAAGAGGGAGATATTGAGGGTCAGGTAGCTCCTGAGGCCGTTTTCCCGGCAGATGCGCACCACCTCCGGCAGGTCGGATTCCAGAAAATTGTTAGCGGAGCGGGCGCGCATGTTGAGCGTGCCCACCCCGAAGTAGACCGAATCGGCACCTCCCTGAATGGCTGCGCGCAGCGACGCGAAGTCGCCGGCGGGAGCCATCACTTCCAGTTCGCGCCGGTCCATCAACGGGCGGCTTTGGCAGCGCGGCGCGGCGGCTCCTGCGTACTCAGTTCAACCATGTAGGCCACCAGGGCGTCGGCCTGGGCCTTGTCGAGTTCCAGCACGTGGTGGCAGCCGCCTTCGCGCGGGGTGAAGGAGGAACGGCCCTGTTCGTCGATGCTGAAATCGCCGGCAGGACTCAGGCTGAACATTTCGGGATGGAAGATCCAGGCGGCGGCGAGCACGTCCCAGACCGGACGGTCGTAGGGCATGGGCAGATAGCACTTGTAGGCCTCAACAAGCGGATGCGCGTCCGCCCAGCCGAAGTCTTCCTCGATGGCGCGCGCAGGATAACGGGAGATGGTCCCGATCTCGAACGGGGTCACGTAGATGGGACCCGGCCAATCGGAAAACACCTTCTGCATGGCGGGGATGTCGTTCTTTACGTTGAACTCGGCGTAAGCGGGCCGGGTGCTGCCGCACATGATGGAGAGGAAACGCACCTTTTTGGCCACGAGTTCGCGTCCGCTCAAGGGTGAGATGTCGTCGGGACCGCTCTCCAGCAGGCGCGCGAGTTCGGTGGCAAAGCCCGTGGACAGGAAGACTACGGATCCGTCCTTCCGGCCGGCGAGCAGACGCCGGTGCATCACCACCGGGTCTTCGTAGGCGGCGCGGCTGCAGGCGAACAGGGGCGAACCGTCCTCTTTGCTGAGGGCGACCACCTTCGCCGTGTAGTCGGGTACGTCGTGCAGCACGGTGTCGAGGATCTGCGATTCCGCAACGGGGATCTCTGGATAGCCGTACCAGGTGAGGAAGCCGTCGAGGTAGCGGGCGTCGGTGGGGCCGGGACGGTGGGTGCCCACGCCCAGCAGCGGTACACCGGCCTTTTCGCCCTCCTTGAGCACAAGGTCGAGGGCCAGCACGTCGTCGACGTCGTTGCCCAGGTCGGTTTCAAAAAGGATGGCCGTGCCGGGGTCCTTGGGGCCGCAGGCCAACAGCAGCGACAGCGCCGCAAATGAGGCAAACAGAGATTTCATGGTATCTTGCAAAGTTGATATACAAAGCTACGATTTTTCCGGGAAACCTGCACTTTTTTACCTATATTTGTGGTATGAAGACCGATAAGCAGCTCGACGGCGCCCTGCGCTCCCTGTTTGACAACATACGTTTTCCCGAAGAACCGGCCGGCCTCTACGATCCCCTGCGCTACATGATCCGCATCGGCGGCAAGCGCATCCGTCCGCAGCTGTGCCTGCTCGCCTACGCCCTCTTCCGCAAGGCCGACGATGCCCGGACTCCCATCCCGGAATCGGTTCTCGCACCGGCAGAGGCCCTGGAGGTCTTCCACAGCTTCACCCTCATCCACGACGACATCATGGACCGCTCCCCCCTGCGTCGGGGCGAGCCCACCGTGTGGAAGCGCTGGAACCCCGACACGGCCATCCTTTCCGGCGACGTCATGCTCATCGAGGCCTACAAACGCATGGCAAAGGCGCCTGCCTCCGTGCTCGACGACGTGCTGGAGCTCTTTTCCCGCACGGCCGCCCAGGTTTGCGAGGGGCAGCAGTACGACCTGGAGTTCGAGTCGCGCGAGGACGTGACCATGGCCGAGTACGAGCAGATGATCGGGCTCAAGACCGCCGTCCTGCTGGCCTGCTCAGCCCAGACAGGCGCACTGCTTGCCGGAGCGCCGGAAGATGCCTGCCGGGCCATGTACGACTACGGCTACAGCCTGGGCATGGCCTTCCAGGTGGCCGACGACTACCTCGACGCTTTCGGAGACCAGAAGGTCTTCGGCAAGCCCATCGGAGGCGACATCCTCAACGCCAAGAAGAGCTGGCTCACCATCCATGCCCTGGAAAAAGCGGCCCAGGCCGACCGGAAGGGCGGAGACACGGAACGACGTTTCCGCGCCGCATTCTCAGCACCGGCTACGGACGAAGTCGGAAAAGCGGCCAAGGTGGAGGCCGTGTGCGCGCTCTACCGGGAACTGGGCGTCCACGACGACGCCTGCGCCGAGATCCTGCGTTACACCGCCCGCGGCCTCGAAGCCGTAGAGAAGATCCGGCTCGGTCCCGTGCGCCTGCAGATGCTGCGGCGTTTCGCCGACCGACTCACGGGCCGCGCCAAATAGTCCCTGTATGGAAGCGGTCGTCGTCAAGAATGCCGGAAGCCATTACCTGCTGAGCGCCCTGCCCGAGTGGGCGCCCTTCCCCGCCGTCCTGCGCGGCCGGGTCCGGCTGGAAGGCAGCAGCGCCACCAATCCGGTGGCCGTGGGCGACTGCGTCCTATACGCCCTTCCGGACGACGGCGAAGCGGCCCTCATCACACAGATCCTCCCTCGGCGCAACTATGTGATCCGCAAATCGACCAACCTCAGCCGCAGCGCGCACGTGATCGCGGCCAACCTTGACCTTGCCGTGCTCGTGGTGAGCCTCTGGTTCCCCGAACTCAAACTCCCCTTCCTCGACCGCATCCTGGTGACCTGCGAAGTGTACGGCATTCCCGCCGTGATCGTGCTCAACAAGACCGACCTCTATCGCAACGAGGCACCGGAAGAAGTGGCCCGTTTCCGCCGCATCTACGAAAGCGCGGGCTACCGCGTGCTGGAGACCTCGGCCAAAACGGGCGAAGGGGTGGACGCCCTGCGTGAGCTGTGCCGGGGCAAGGTGGTGCTCTTCTCGGGCGAGTCGGGCGTGGGGAAGTCGTCGCTCATCCACAGCCTCGACCCCTCCCTCAGCCCCAAGGTGGGACGCATCAGCGCGGCGCATCTGCAGGGCAAACACACCACCTCCCTCTACGAGATGTATCCCCTTTCCGGCGGGGGTTTCCTCATCGACAGTCCCGGCCTGCGCGGCTTCGGCCTGGTAGACCTCAAGCCGGAGGAGATTCCCCTCTATTTCCCCGAGATGCTGAAGGCCTCGGAGCACTGCCGCTTCACGCCCTGCACCCACACGCACGAACCGGGCTGCGCCGTAAAAGAGGCCGTAGACCGGGGTGAGATCAGCCCCGAGCGCTACAACTCCTATCTGGGCATGCTCGAAGAAGACCGCAAATTCCGATGAACGGCCTCAACAAGGAAATCCTGCGCCTGTCGCTGCCCAGCATCCTGGCAAATCTCACCGTTCCGCTGGTGGGAATGGTCGACATTGCCGTGGCGGGACACCTGCCCGGCGGGGCCGCCGCCTTCATAGGGGGCATCTCGGTGGGCGGGCTCCTCTTCAACCTCCTCTACTGGAATTTCTTTTTCCTGCGGGCGAGCACCGGCGGGCTCACGGCCCAGGCTTACGGCCGGCAGGACACAGACGACTGCGTGCGCATCCTGCTGCGCGGAGCTGCCGCGGCCCTGCTCATGGCCGCACTCATCCTCCTGCTGCAGCGGCCTTTCCTCGCCCTCGCGGGCCTGGTGGTGGAGAGTTCTCCCCGGGTCTGGGCCCTCGCCCTGCGCTATTTCAGCATCAGGGTATGGGCCGCCCCCGCCACCCTGTCGCTCATGGCCATCCGTGGCTGGTTCGTGGGCATGCAGGACTCGCTCAGTTCCATGTTTACCGACCTGGTGGTGAACACAGTCAACATTGCGGCGAGCATCGTGCTCACCCTCGGCATCGGCGGCTGGGCCGGACTGGGTTTCGACGGCATTGCCCTGGGCACGCTCGTGGCCCAGTACACCGGTCTGCTCTTCGCCCTGCTGGTGTGCGGCATCAAATACCGCCGCGTCTTCGCGGGCGCCCGTCTGGAAGGCTGGCTGCAGGGCCTGCGGGGCTTCCTTTCCATGAACGCCGACCTGCTGCTGCGCTCCCTCTCGTTCACCGCCATCTACATGGGATTCACCATCCTGGCCGCGCGCATGGGCGACGTGCTCCTGGCCTGCTCGTCCATCATGATGAACATCCTCATGGTGTTCTCGTTCTTCACCGACGGTTTCGCCTATGCGGGCGAGGCCCTCACGGGACGATTCATCGGCGCGGGCGACGAGCCCATGACCCGCCGCACGGTGCGCGCCGTCTTTGCCTGGAGTTTCGCGCTCGCCGTGGTGTTCGTGGGCGTCTACCATTTCGGCGGCGGGCCGCTGCTGCAGATTATGACTTCCGACGAGGGCGTCGTTTCCGCCTGCCGGCCCTTCCTTCCCTGGCTGCTGCTCATGCCCCCGCTGGGCTGCGCCGCTTTCGCCTGGGACGGCATCTACCTGGGCGCCACCGCCTCGCGCGGCATCCGCAACGCCATGATGGGGGCCCTCGCCTCCTTCCTGTTGGTCTGGTATGCGGGCGTAGGCTTGCTGCACCCCTCGGGCCCGGCGGCCCTGCATCTGCTGCTGGCAGCCTATTTCGCACACCTGCTGTTCCGTACGGTCTACCTGACCGCCGTTTATAAGAAATATGTAATCAAACCACATTTTACGCTATGCTGACAAGTCTGTTTTTGCTTCTGGGCATGTTTTCGCTCAACACCGCCCGCACCACGCTCGTGATTGAAGCCGAGCAGGGCAAGGAACCCCTCATCGTCTACTACGGCAGCCGGGAGGCCGCTCCCGCAGACATCGCCACCGTCCGGGCATCGGGCGCAAAGCCGCAGCGGGCCTATCCGGTCTACGACATGCGGGTGGGCGAACTCGCCATCGGCAACCCCGCCTACGCCCTCGCCGTCACCCAGAGCGACGGCGCCTTCACCCTCGACCTCGCCATCGAAAACGCCTCCGTGCGCCGCTGGGAGAACGGGGAGATCCTGGAGGTGGTCTCGCGCGACAAGTACTACCCCGTAACGGTGAAGAACTGCTGGAAGAGCTATGAGAAGGAAGACCTCTTCGAGACCTGGGTAGAGATTACGAACGGCGGCAAAAAGGACATTTCGCTGCGCCGTTACTACTCGGGTGTGCTGCCCATCCACAAGGGCAACGTGCACGTGAGCACCTTCGGGGGCAGCTGGGGCGACGAAGCCCGTATGGTTACGGCGCCCCTCGACAACGGCATCCGCCTGGTGCGCAACATCGACGGCATCCGCAACGCGCAGTCCTCGCACTCCGAGGCCATGATCAGCCTCGACGGCGCGCCGCAGGAGAACAGCGGCCGGGTCATCGGCGCGGCCCTCTGCTGGGGCGGCAACTACGACCTCATGTTCTCCACCATGGCCAAGCACAACTACCACTGGTTCCTCGCCGGCATCTGCCCCGACAACGCGGAATACCATCTGGAGCCGCGCGGAACCTTCACCACGCCCGCGCTCGCCTATTCCTTCTCGAACGAAGGCCTGAGCGGGGTGAGCCGCAACTTCCACCGCTGGGGACGCAAGTATCGCCTCGCCCACGGAGACAAGGAGCGCAAGATCCTGCTCAACAGCTGGGAAGGGGTCTACACCCGCGTTTCGGAGCCGGTGCTCGACAAGATGATGGCCGACTGGAGCGAACTGGGCGGTGAACTCTTCGTGCTCGACGACGGCTGGTTCGGCGGCAAATACAAACGCACCCCCACCGACTGCGCCCTGGGCGACTGGGTGGTGGACAAGGAAAAACTCCCCCACGGCATCCCGGGATTGGTACAGAGCGCGGGCCGAAAGGGCCTTAAGTTCGGCATCTGGATCGAGCCTGAGATGACCAACACCAAGAGCGAACTCTTCGAAAAGCACCCCGACTGGGTGCTCCGTCCCCTGCACCACGCTCCCATCTACGGCCGCGGCGGCACGCAGCTCATTCTCGACTTCACCAATCCGGAAGTGCAGGATTTCATTTTCGGCGTGGTGGACGGCCTCATGAAGCAGGATCCCGGCCTCGACTACATCAAATGGGACTGCAACGCCTCCATCGGCGCGGCGGGCAGCCCGCGTCTCAAGTATCAGAGCCACCTGCAGGCCGAGTTCTGGGCCGGATTCAAAAAGACCCTCGACCGCATCAGGGCGGCCTACCCCGACCTCACCATCCAGACCTGCTCCAGCGGCGGCGGACGGGCCAGCTGGGGCATCCTCCCCTGGTTCGACGAGTTCTGGGTGAGCGACAATTCCGACGCCTGCCAGCGCGTCTACATGCAGTGGACCGCTTCCTATTTCTATCCGGCCATCACCATGGCCAGCCACATCAGCGCCGTGCCCAACCATCAGACGGGCCGTGTCACCTCCATGAAGTTCCGCATCCACGTGGCCATGAGCGGCCGTCTGGGTATGGAGATGCAGCCCAAGGACATGAACCCCGAAGAGAAGGAACTCGTGCGGGAGGCCCTCGTGCAGTACAAACGCATCCGTCCGGTGGTGCAGTTCGGCGATATCTACCGTCTGCACTCGCCCTACGAAGACGGGAAGTTCTCCTCGCTCATGTACTGCTCTGAGCAGAAAGACAAGGCCGTGTTCTACTGGTTCCGTCTCGACAACGACCGCACCCACCATATCTTCCCGGCCGTGCCTATGGCGGGGCTCGACCCCAACCGCAACTACAAGGTGGAAGAACTGGTGCGCGGCAGCAGCAAGCCCTGCGCCTTCGAAGGCAAGGTCTTCAGCGGCAAGTTCCTGATGGAACACGGCCTGGAAATGCCGTACGTGCACGCGGAAGGCAAGACCGAATGGTCCAGCCACGTCCTCTACCTGCAGGCACAGTAATTGTGCGTTTTTATGACTGAATGAAAAGGAAATCGTTTAAATCTTCCGCCCGTTCGCGGCGGCAGGGCGGCGGAAAGCCGCGCAAGACCTTCCCGCAACTCACGGGAACGGTCCAGATGACACGTGAAGGTTTCATCTTCGTACTTCCCGAGGGCGGTACGGCCGACGACGATGTGTACGTGAAGGCATCCAAGACGCGGGGGGCCCTCAACGGCGACACGGTCCGGGTGGCCGTAACCCGCGAGGGATCCCGCTCCCGCTCGGGCGAGCACCGGCGCGAGGGCGAGGTCATCGAGATCGTGGAGCGTTCCAAACGGCCGTTCGTGGGCATCCTGCATCTGGTGGGCGCCCAGGCCTGGGTGCTGATGCAGAGCAAGTCGATGCCTTACGACATCGAAGTGGATGCCCAGCAAGCCCTCGACCTGGGCGCGCAGCACGGCATGAAGGTGGCGGCGGTGGTGGACCGCTGGGACCGGCGCGATCCGGGGCCCGTGGGTCATGTGACCGACGTGCTGGGCATGCCCGGCGAGAACGAGACCGAGATGCACGCCATCCTGGCGGAGTTCAACCTCCCCTACCGTTTCTCGCCCGAGGTGGAAAACGCGGCCGACGCCATTCCGGACACCATCTCCGAGGCCGACCTCAAGGGGCGCAAGGATTTCCGGAACGTACTCACTTTCACCATCGATCCGGCCGATGCCAAGGACTTCGACGACGCCCTCTCGTTCCGTGCGCTGGAGAGCGGCAACTTCGAGGTGGGCGTGCATATCGCCGACGTGTCGTGGTATGTGAAGCCCGGCTCGGCCGTAGACAGGGAGGCCCGTGAGCGCGGAACCTCCGTCTATCTGGTCGACCGCACGGTGCCCATGCTGCCCGAAAAGCTCTGCAACAAACTCTGTTCGCTGCGGCCGCATGAAGACAAACTCTGTTTCTCGGTGGTCTTCGAACTCTCGCCCAAGGCCGAGGTGGCCCGTCGCTGGTTCGGGCGCACGGTCATCGATTCCGATTTCCGTTTCGACTACGAGCAGGCGCAGGGCGTCATTGAAAAGTATTGTGGCGTGGGTGCCGATGGGGTTGCCGACAGCCGCTCCCTGAAAACGGTCGCGGCCGCCGGAACCCCCTCCGGCAACGCTTCAGACCAACCCGGCGGACGGGGTTCCGCTGCGGCGCTCCGCACCGCGCTGGAGCAGGCCGAGCCGGTGGAGCAGGCGCTCGTAACGCTGCACAAGCTGGCGCAGCGGCTCAAGGAGAAGCGTTTCCGGGCGGGAGCCATCAACTTCGACCGGCCCGAGATGAAAGTGGAGGTGGACGAGAAGGGCCGGCCCGTGAACGTCTATGAGAAGCATTCCAAGGAGGCCAACTGGCTCATCGAGGAGTTCATGCTCCTGGCCAACCGGAGCGTAGCGGAATTCGTGGCCACCGGCGAAAAGATGAACGGCGTTCCCGACAAGAATGCCAAGACCTTTGTCTACCGCGTGCACGACGAACCCAACAGCGACAAGCTGGAAGGCCTGCGGCTCTTTGCCAAGGGCTTCGGCTACAAGATGGGCGACAAGACCCAGGGCCGCGCCGCGGCGGGGACACTCAACGCCCTGCTCGACGCCGCCAAGGGCAAGCCCGAGTTCGCGGCGTTCGAAGACATCGCCCTGCGGGCCATGGCCAAGGCCGTCTACAGCACCGACAACATCGGCCACTACGGACTCGCCTTCCCCTTCTACACGCATTTCACTTCGCCCATCCGACGCTATCCCGACCTCATGGTGCACCGTCTGCTGTCGCGTTACCTGGCGGGCAAGTCGTCGGAGAATAAGAACTTTTTCGAGCAGGAGTGCGAACACGCATCGGAGCGTGAGCTGGTTGCGGCCGACGCCGAGCGCACCAGCGTGAAATACAAGTTGGTGGAGTATATGCAGGACAAACTGGGGCTGGAGTTCGAAGGCACCGTCTCGGGCGTGACCGAATGGGGTATGTACGTGCAGATCGAGCCCACCAAGATCGAGGGTATGGTGCCGCTGCGCGAGATGCGTTCCGACTTCTTCGAATTCGACGAAGCCCGCTACCGCCTGGTGGGCCGCCGCACCCACAGACAGTACCGCCTGGGCGACCGGGTCCGCATCCGCGTGAAAAGCGCCAACCTCGAGCAGCGTCTGCTCGACTACGAACTCATAGAAGACGAATAGGGTTCCGGCCTGACCAGGCGGCCGAGATCTGGCGGCCCGGCCCTTCCAACGGGATATAGCCAGGGGACCGGCGGGCAGCAACCCCCGTTCGGGAGTTCGCTTCGCTCACCCCACCGTCCTGGCGCCTGCGGCACCGGCGGTCCCCCCGCTTCCGTGCCGCGGGTGGCACGTCCCTCAGGGGGTTCTGCCCGCTGAGGACCCCTTCTCGCCAGCATCTCTTTCCCCTCCGTCGGAAGGCCGGCGCCGCCTGACGCTTTCCGGTTTTTCGTGGAGGGTAAAGCGCTGAAACATAGCGGTTTGCTTGGATGTCGGCCCCCTCTCTGACACGGGGCCGACAGAATAGCATCTCGCGTGTAATCAAACAGTTATCCACCACGACAAACCTCTGCATGACAGGTTCGCTTTGCAGGCAGCAGACCTGCCATCTGCCACCCCGCCCGGTGAGCAAAATACGCCCTCCTGCTCACCGTGCCGGCCGCCGCGAGGAGGGGCTGAACCCCGGTGAACTGTTGAAAATCGGCTCCCGAATCACCGACGGCGTAGGCCGGATTATTGAGCAATCCAGGCGAACCATAGCCGTCTATCTCAACGGCGAAGTGTCCCTGACCTATTGGCGCATAGGCAAATACATCGCCGGCGAACTAGATTCGATCGGGAATGAAAAGTACGGTTCCAAGATTGTCGCGACAGTGTCGAGACTATTGACCGGGCGTTTCGGGAAAGGCTATACCAGAGATGCCATATTCCGTATGCTCAAGGTTGCACGCGCTTATCCGGATGAAGAGATAGTCGGGACACTGTCCCGACAATTAACCTGGCATCATTTCATTGAACTGGCCGAAGTAAAGGGATCAACCAAACGCCTCTTCTACCAACAGATGACAATCGTAAACGGATGGAGCGTACGCCAGCTCCGCGAGCAGCAAGACGCGATGGCCTACGAACGCACCCTCATCGCCGCCTCCACCGTCTGTTTGCCATCGACCTCAAACTGGGCAAGTTCAAGCCCGAATACAAGGGCCAGATGGAACTTTACCTCAAGTACCTGAAGAAATACGAGATGCAGCCCGATGAGGAAGAGCCCCTCGGCCTTCTGCTTTGCAGTGAAGGCAACACCGAGCACATAGAACTGCTGATGCTGGACGAACAGAACATCAAAGTGGCTCAGTATCTCACCGTCCTGCCGGAAAAACAGTGGTTCATAGACAAGATGAAGCGCGCCATCCTGATTGCACGGGAGCTACGCGATGATAGGAAATAATGCCACTGCCGTTCTTCCGTGCTTAGACGGTCAGAATCGCCAGGTCAGACTGCCGCAAAGGAAATATGCGCCGACAGTTTGTGTCGAGACCCCCAGACCAAGATGATCAGTGAGGAAGTAGACATAGTCGATGGTGATGGTGGCTATCGGGACGGTGGTTGTTCGATCGGAACCATCATAAATCCTGCGTGATGCCATAACGCTGGCAATCTCGTTCACATCGTAATCATAAACATAGTATGGGCCGGAATCGTAATAGAGCACCTTGCGTTGCATATTATGGCCGGAAGCCAAACCGAGAGACAGGCCGAATGACAGATGATGGCGCTCCGACATCAACGGATAGAAACATACGCCGACGCGAAGGAATTTCAAATCGTCCAGCACTTCTTTGTCGCCATAATCCATCGGGAAAAGATGATGAAAATGATAGCTGTTCACCCCGATTACGGTAGCGAAGCGTGAGGAAAGGGGAAAGATTCCGCTCACTTCCACGTCGAGCCCTCTCGGTTGTTCCAAAAAGCCCGGCCCGACGGAAACCCGGATCATATCGCGTTGCTGTGCATACAGTTGACCGGCCGCCAACAGGCAAGATACAATTATTAAGAAAGCACGTTTCATAATCTAAAGAGTAATCTAAGGTCGAAAATACCGTGCTCCACTTCAAAATCTATCGGGACGGCGCTGCAACGGAATTCAAATTGGCCCGCAAACACTCCTTCCGTATATTTCCAGATGCGGACGGCGCCCTCCACGTCGCTCGCCTGGCGGTCGTTCGAACCGTCGGAATACCGGACAACGGCCTGCTCCGCATTGAGCGGAATGCGTCCGCCGCGCTTGATGTCCTGAACAGCAAGACGGAACTCTATGTCTTTCAATTCTACGTCACCCGGATGTCCATAGACACAATCCAAAGACAGACTTACATACACGGAGTCCCTTGCGGCATTGCGGCTCAGCTTGGACGACGCACGGTGATAGTTGCAATCTTCAACCTCACACCACACATAATCCCTCCCCTCCTCTGTCACGAGCGGATGAGTGATCGCATCATAATTACACGATGCCAGAAAAGGAAAGAAGAGAAACAGGAACAAACAACACTTGTTCATAAGACACTAGTTCGTTAAAAACAATAAGCAATAGAGACACAGGCTGCACCGGGATACGTATACGACCCGTCGATGGAAACGCCTACCGCAAGATGAGGACTGACGGAATACAGATACGAGATGCAGACGCCCAGATCAAAAAAGTACCATCTGCCTTTTTCCAGATCCAAAACGGATTTCTCCCAACTGGGTTCCGTAATTATTGTTACCGCACCATACTCCTGAACCGTGCGCTCCACATAGTTATACACCCCTGGCCCCATAGCCAGACCGAGAGAAAGATGATGACGTTCATTCCAGAACGGGCAATAACGTACGCCGGCCCGAAGGGCAAAGGACTGGAAACGACACTCATCAAAACCGTAATAAATCTTCTTTTTCTTATTGGAGTAATTGATCGTGCCGGAAGCGGTCCACGAGAAATGCTTAGCGAAACGAGACTCATATATTAGCCCCGCGTTGATTCCGGCTTGAGAATTATCCAGGAACATCGGTCCTGAAGAAACGCGAAGCTGTGCCTCCCCTTGCGCAAACACCGACGGGGCTACGCAGAAAAACGGCATCATGGCCAATATGAGCAGAAGGAACCGCCTCATAAGGCAAATATACGTTTTTTTCAAAAAGTGCCCGATTCTCACTTCAAGCCGATTTCTTTATCGGAGGAAAGGACGTACACGGCTTTCTGCGCATGGGCACGGGCAAAGGCAAGCGCGGCCTGGAGGCTGTCTTCCGGGAAGAGCCGTACGCTGTCGAGACAGTATGCACCCGTTTGTCCGTCGGTCCAGCCACCCACATAACCGTCGTGGCTCAGCGCGTGACGCACCACACCCTTCAAGGGCTTCCTGTCACCACGACCCGGCAGACTGGCCAGCACAATTCCCCCTTCCGAATAGGCTACCGCGATCCCCTCGATGGGTTGTTCCATAGTCCGGAGCGAGAGGGTGAACCCCTCCGGATGCGATTGACTGCAAGCCCATACCTGGTCTACGGCCGAATGAAGCTGCCGGGCCGTCCCGCACGAAACGGCGACCAGAAGCACAATGAGTATCCGGACAAGGCGTTTCATTACTTCATTTACAGGGGATAAATGCCCGCGCCCACGAAAGCGATGAGGTCTTCGGGCCTTATTTTGATCTGGAGGCCCCGCACGCCGGCGCTCACGAAAATGCAGTCATACAGGAGAGCCGATTCGTGGATGAAGGTGGGGAGGGGCTTTTTCATCCCGATGGGTGAACAGCCACCGCGGATGTAACCGGTCTCGGGCAGGAGTTCCTTCATATGGATCATAGAGCAGGACTTGTTGCCGGATATCTTTGCCGCAAGCTTCAGGTCCACCTCCAGGTTGCCCGGCATCACGCAGACGAAAAGACCGCCCCGGTCGCCCCGCAGGACGAGGGTCTTGAACACCTGCTCGATGGGCTCGCCCAGTTGCTCCGCCACGTGCTCCGCCGCCAGGTTGTTCTCGTCCACCTGGTAGGGAACGAGTTCGAACGCAACCCCGGCCGCCTCCAACAGGCGCGCGGCGTTCGTCTTCTGAATATGGGGAGAGCCTGCCATAGGAATACAAAGTTAAGATTATTTTGCAAATTCTTTTAGAATCAATATCTTTAGGCAGTCATTATTCAAAAACACCACCATAAATGGACAGGCCCGCAATACTGAAAACACTACTGCTAGTAGCCATCACCTGTGTTTTTACCTCAGGGGCGGCAGCTCGGGGACGGATTGGAGCCGGCTATCTCGCAGGAGGAACAACGCGCACGGACGCTGTGGGTTCGCAAAAATACATAGCCCAGGGCCCGTTGTTCTACACCCGCTGGAGCATTGACTTTTCCTATTATCTCGATCTGGATTTCGGGGCGGAATGGCGCTATCAGACCATAAAGTTTCCGGATGGAGGCAGCATTCATCCGCTTTCCGGGCTTCCTGCCGGGGAGCGCTTCAATGAAGAGTATATCACGGTGCCGCTCAATCTCAACTTCATTACCTCTACGGAAGACCTGGGCGCACTCCGTTTCCTGGATTATGTAGGCGCCTATGCCGGGCCCAGATTGGACTGGTGTATTCTTTCTCACGACGGCTTCGACCGCAGCTCATCGTTCTTGAAGCGGGACGATCTTGCATACCGGCCGCTCAATGTCCTTGCCGGCATCGGCATCTATGTCATCAAGGGAAAATGGAGTTTTACCATCACCGCAGATCACGGCTTCCTTGACCGCTGCACGAAGGATGACGTAACGATCACGAACGACTGGTTTGCCTCATTCAGAATTGGATTTGAATTTGGAAAATGAAACGATTGACCATTATTATTTGCCTGCTTTTGCCCTTTGCGGCAGCGGCGCAAGTGAATACCGGCCTGTTCGATACGGGTTTTCATTCAAGTTCGGCCATCGGACAGTTGGAGGAAATGAGCGGGCAGAGTATCAGCGGTTCTACTTATAATTCAGGTAGTTACAGCGCATCTTCCGGCAATCCCTATTATAACTCCGGCACTACCGGGGCCGATGCAATCAGGGACGCCAAGAGCAAATTCAAAAAACCGTCACCTCGCCCGCAAAAATATCGTCCTCCGCGTCCCTCAAAGGCCGAGAAGGAGTATGCCCGTACATTGAAAAAGTGGAATGACCGGTCAAAGAAAACGCGGGAGCAGGCGCAGCGCTACGCCCGTACCAGTAATTTCAAGCTGAAAGATATCCAGCCCCTGCCGGAGAAGCCCGCAGAGACGCCGATTCCCAGAATGGTTATCCGCAATAACACCCCCCGGCATATCACGCTGGACTATCCCGTTCACAAAGACACGGTCTGGAACAAGCGGCCCGACGGCACCCTGGAAGGGACGGAGAGGGAGAGCAAGTATTTTGCTTTTGGCGCCATTCCCGGCGAGGAAGGCTGGTTCAACGAATTCCGTTTCACCAATCCCACCGACAAGGAAATAATCGTCAAGGTGGAATATGAGTTGAAATACGGCAGGGACGGAAGAACGCTCCGCGAGAGCAAAGTTATCCACTTGCCGCCCGGAAGAATCAACGAGCCAAGCGTTTACAACAACAGCCTTGGCGTCTATACCGACAAGACCTTACGCTATCGTATCCTAACCGTCACCAAGCTATGAAAAAACTAATTCTAACTGTTTTGATAGCGCTTGGCGCTCAGTTGGTCAGCCCGGCCGACTCGTGGTCGGATATGCTCCGCGCCTACAAACTCGACCTGAGCACTCTGGTACGAGGAAATGGATACCAGTTTTTCCGTTCGGAAGCGGGAGGAATCGGTATTGCGTGGTCCGAGATGGACAGCTCGGGAAACTGTCATTTCTCCCTTGCAATGACCCCGGTCGAGGCGCGCCTGATGCGCTGGCTGCCCCGGGCAGGAGCGGGTTTCGCAGAAGTACAGGATTATGGCTATACTTCCGGGGTTCTGGCCCTCCGGGAGGTGAAGGGGCCTGATACCGACCCCAAACTGGGTAGCTTCAGCTACGTCATCGAACCGAAAATCCTTGTGGGCCCGGACGGCAGAATCCTGAACCTTGGGTATTCCGGCGACAAACTCATCTTCCTTGTCGAAAGGAGCTCCGGGGTGTTCTGGGCTGGAGAAGACGGACAGAAAGTCGATATCCCGACCGCCGAGCCGCCGTCAAAGCCCTCTGCACAGCCCATCCTTATTGCCGACACGCGCGCCGTAGATTTAGGCCTCAGCGTGTTCTGGGCCGACCGGAATGTAGGGGCCGACACCCCGGAAGGCTTTGGTGATTACCTTCCTTTCGGAACCAAGGTTCCGTGGGGCAGCACCTGGCGAACCCCGACACGCAAGGAGTTGGAAGACCTGCTGAATAAATGTTCCTGGGAGTTTTCAACCAGCAGCGGCGTAGCCGGATACAAAGTGACCGGTCCCAACGGGAATTCCATCTTCCTTCCGTTGGGAGGAGATCTCTCGGATGACGGAACGCTGGACCGCCCGGGGACGATAGGGGCCATCCTGTCTTCAGAACGCCCGGAGGGGCAATACTTTATTGATAACAATTACTTCTATCACCTCCAGATGACCACCAGCGATTCAGAGCAGTACAGGCATTATTTGCGGTTCTACAATTTTGGGGACAGACACAATCTCCGGCCTGTTATGCCTAAGCCATAAACTATCGATTATGAAAAAGATATACCTTATCATTTCAGTGCTGCTGGCCGCGTTTTCATTCCCGGCCTGCGCGGGGCCCAAGGCTGTGGACCTGGGCCTGAGCGTCAAGTGGGCCGAGGAGGACATCTCCCCGAAGATGGAGATCCCCGAAGGATGGAGAATGCCAACCCTTGCTGAAATCAAGGAGCTTCGTGAAACCTGCACGCAGTCTTCCACGGAAAAGGACGGGCAGCAGTGGATCGTGTTCACCGCAAAAAACGGGAACAGCATCGCCTTCCTCTATCCTATGGGAAGCCGCTCCGCCAGGGAGTTCGGCATAGCGGGTTCTGACGGTTGTTATCTAAAAGTTATCATTTTAAATCCGTTTCTGAATGACCCTGGCCGGGATGGATATTACACGTGGGAAGAGCTCGGCGACACCAGGAGCGGTCAAAGAAAGTATCCTGTAAGACTTGTAAAAGAATAGATTATGAAACAACTGCTTTATGTTTTCCTGGGCCTGCTGCTCCTTGCCGGATGCAAGGACAAAAGGTATTTCAAGGAAATCCCCGGGGGCGAGAACTGGCTTTGCCAGATTGCATTCGATGACGATAGCAAAAAAGAATTCTGGGTGATGTCGGACGTCCTGTATGCCGGGGAGGATTCTACGTCGCGCTATAAAATGGTATTCTATATGCCGGACGGCTGGGACGACAGCTATCCCGTTTTCCTGGACCGATATGTCCCCCGGCCCGATATGCTGGCCGGCTATACGGCCTATCAGGGAATGCCGGTGGCTGAACAAGCGCTGAAAATGGGCAATATGATTGTTGTCCTTGTCGCCTACGACGAAAAGACCGCCATCCCGGACATCCTCCTGGCGGAGCATTTCCTCAAGGAACACGACGATGATATCCCGGGAGACAGCAAGAACATCCTCACGGCAGCAGATTTCGATTTTAAATGATGAAGCGTCTATTGCTACTGACAGCGGTTCTGTTCGGCCTGACGGCTTTTGCACAGAGCCCGGAAGAATTGTACGGCAAGTATATTACGCCCGAAACGCAGGCTGTTCTGGATCGCTTTGAGCAGGCCGAACTCCGGGCGCAGGAGGCCGAGGCGGCTGCCAGAAGCCGGCGGACGCTGGCCCTCGCCGGGGCCCTTCTCATCGGCCTGATCCCGCTGGGGATTATCGGTCGGAGAATCCTCCGGGAGCAAACTTGGAAGGACAACCCGGCAGGCACGACGAAAAGCCTGGCCATCGGCCTGCTGGGCGGCGCCGTGCTTTTCGGGCTCAACTACGGCGTGTTCCTGCTCAAAATCAGGATGGGAGACGGATTCAACACAGCCCTCGCCTTCCTGCTGGTCGCCGCCATGATTGCCGGCGCCCTGTATCTCCTCCAGAAAAAAGGCGACGGCTAGATTAGCTTCCACTCTTTGAGGCGGCGCCGAAGGCTGCGGTGCTCCGGGCAGACGCTCTCCAGCAGGGCGTGGAACTCGGGCCCGTGGTTCAAGTAGCGCAGATGGCAGAGTTCGTGCAGGAGCACATAGTCGCGCAGCTCTTCCGGCAGGCGCATCAGGTTGAGATTCAGGTTGATATTCCCTTTCGCAGAGCAACTCCCCCAGTTGGAGACATTGTGCTTGATGCGCACCGAGTTATAGCTGAAACCGTGCTGCAAGGCCAGTTCCCGCAACCGGGCGGGCAGGACACGCTTTGCCTCGGCGCGCAGGGCCGCCACTTCCGGAGTTTCGGGAAGGCGACGCCGGCGCCGGACCAGCCGGACACGGCCGAAAAGAAAATCAGAAAATGTGAAGCGCATAGCAGATATCTTGCACAAATTTAACTAAAAGCATCCGATTATTGAAACATTTTTAACGAAAAAGGCGCACATCACTTAAAATTTTTTATCTTTGTACGATAACCAAGCTATCAACCGCATGACCTATATCGGAAGATTGCCAGCCCGTATCGCCCTGGCAGTCGTATTTCTGGCCTTCGCAGCCTCGTGCCGCCCCTCCGGCGACGAGTTCGACGCGCTCTACCGAGACCTCCCCTTCGAGATGCCGCGCGTGCAGCAGCCGCGTATTCCCGCGCGCAGCGTCAATCTCCAGGATTTCGGCGCCGTTGCCGACGGCCAGACCCTCAACACCGATGCCTTCGCAAAAGCCCTGCAAACACTTTCCGACAAGGGTGGCGGCCGTCTCATCGTGCCGGAAGGCATCTGGCGCACAGGTCCCATCACCCTGCTGAGCCGCACCGAACTGCATCTGGAGAAGGGCGCCGTGATCCTGTTCGATTCCGACCGCCGGCTCTACCCGGTCATCGACACCAATTTCGAAGGGCTCGACGTGCGCCGCTGCCTCTCCCCCATCAACGCCACCGATGCGCACGACATCGCCATCACGGGCAGCGGCATCATCGACGGCAACGGTCAGGACTGGCGCGAGCTCAAAAAACGTAACGCCCCGCCCCGCGTGCTGGCCGCCTTGTGCGCGAAAGGCGGTTTCGTGGGACCGGACGGGAGCTGGTACCCCGACGAGGGCTACTACAAGGCCCGTCTCACCGCCGGCAACCTCAACAAGCCTTCCGACGAACTCAACGAAGCCGAAATCGTTTCTTTCCTGCGCCCGGTGATGGTATCGATCCGCAGCTGCGAACGCGTACTGCTGGAGGGCTGCACCTTCCAGAACTCTCCCTGCTGGAACCTCCATCCACTCTGGTGCAAGGACGTGATTGTCAAGGATGTGGACGTACGCAACCCCGCCTGGGCCACCAACGGCGACGGGATCGACATTGACGGCTGCGAAAACGTGATCGTGACCGGGTCCCGCTTCGACGTGGGCGACGACGCCGTGTGCATCAAGTCGGGCAAGGATGCCGACGGACGCAGGCACGCACGCCCCTGCCGCAAGCTGATCATCCACGACTGCACGGTCTACAGCGGACACGGCGGCTTCGTGGTGGGCAGCGAAATGAGCGGCGGCGTGGAAGACATCCATGTGAGCCACTGCCGCTATCTCGGCACCGAGGTGGGCCTGCGCTTCAAGAGCACCCGCGGCCGCGGCGGCGCGGTGCACGGCATCTGGGCCGACCACATCTATATGCAGGACATCATCAACTACGGCGTCATCTTCAACCTCTATTACATGGGCACATCGGCCGGAGGCGCCAAAGGGGCGGGCGAAGAAGCGGCGGTGCCCGTAGACGAAACCACCCCCTCCTTCTACGACATCCACTTCAGCGACATCGTCTGCGCCGGAGCCGGACAGTCGGTCTTCATCAACGGCCTGCCCGAGATGCCCATCCGCAACGTCAGCTTCACCCGCTGCAGGTTCGACGCCGACAAGGGCGCGGAAGTCCACTATGCGGAAGACGTCCGCTTCCCCCTCTCGCAGCAGGTGGTGCGCAGCGAAATGAAGCGGCACCCCGACGCCGCCCATCTGGACGGCCTGCAGGGACGGCTCAAGTGGAACTACACCACCGGGCTGGAACTCAAGGCCCTGCTCGATGTCTACGAGCGTTACGGCGACCGGGCCGTCTTCGACTATGCCGAACGCTGGTACGACGCCATCATCGACTCCACCGGCCGCATCGCCACCTACAAGAAGGGCAACTACTCCACCGACCACGTGTGCCCCGGCCGCACCCTCTTCTACCTCTACGACAAGACCGGCAAGGAGAAGTACCGCATGGCCATGGATACGCTCCGCGCGCAGTTGCACAGCCAGCCCCGCACGCCCGAGGGCGGGTTCTGGCACAAGAAGATCTACCCGCAGCAGATGTGGCTCGACGGGCTCTACATGGCCCAGCCCTTCTACGCCGAGTACACGGCCCGCTACGAGGCGCCTGAGCGCCGCGATTCCTGCTACCGCGACATCCTGCACCATTTCCTTACCGTAGCGAAACATACCTACGACCCCGCAACGAAACTCTACCGTCACGCCTGGGATTCCTCGCACGAGATGTTCTGGGCCGACCCGCAGACGGGCCAGTCCAAACACGCCTGGGGCCGGGCCCTGGGCTGGTACTGCATGGCCGTGGTGGATGTCCTGCCCTTCATCCCCGAAAAGACGGAAGGCCGCGCCGAACTGCTCAAGCTCTTCCGCGGTATCTGCAAGGAACTGCGCCGCAGCGCCGATCCCGGAACCGGAATGTGGTACCAGGTGCTCGACCGGCCTGGCGCCGAAGGCAACTATGTGGAAGCCAGCGCCAGCGCCATGTTCGTCTACGCCTTACTGAAAGGCGTCCGGCTGGGTCTGCTCGACGGCTCCTACGCCGACTACGCCCGCCAGAGCTATGAACGGCTGCTCACAACCTTCGTGAAGGAGCAGCCCGACGGCACTGTGGACCTGGAACGGGTCTGCGAGGTGGCCGGCCTGGGCGGCAAGCAAATGCGCAGCGGCGACTACGACTACTACATCCATGAGCGCATCTGCGCCAACGACCCTAAAGGCATCGGCCCCCTCATCTGGGCCGCATTGGAATACGAAAGCCTATGAAACTCTTATCTGCCATAACCAGCTGCCTGCTCGTGCTGCTCTCCGCCTGCAGCGCCAAGAACGGCGAACCAGCCCCTTCCGCACCCGGCGTGCCGCAGGAGCTGAAGCTCAACGGTTATACCGACAACTCCCTCACTTTCAAGTGGAAAACTGTGAAGGAGGCCGACAGTTACGACTGGTCCCTTACCGACCTGACGGGCGTAACGCTCACGGGCAAGGCCACCGTACGCTATGTGGAAATCGGCAACCTGACCAAGGGCATGACCTACCAGTTCAAAGTGCGCAGCGTAGCCGGAGAACTGCACTCCGACTGGACTGAAGAAGTGGAGGGCATCCCCGGGGGGAAGGCGTCCGGCACCGACCCCGGCCCCACCGACAAATGGTACGACCAGTTCAATATGCCCGCCGCTGAAGAGGACGGGAAAGTGCGCGCCTTCCCCGGCGCAGAGGGCTGCGGCATGTTCACCTCGGGCGGCCGCGGGGGCGACGTCTACCACGTCACCTCCCTTGCGGACAGCGGCCCGGGCTCGCTGCGCTATGGCATCGAGGAACTCAAGGATCTGGAGAAAAAGGGCACTCGGAAGCCCCGTACCATCGTCTTCGACGTGGCGGGCGTCATCAGCCTGCAGAGTCCGCTCGACATCTGGCAGGGCGACCTAACCATCGCCGGGCAGACCGCTCCGGGCGACGGCATCTGCATCAAGGGTTATCCCTTCCGCTTCAAGGATACCGACGTAGCCGGACTGCAGGATCCGCACAACGTGATCATCCGTTTCATCCGCTGCCGCATGGGCGACGAAACCAAGACGGCCGACGACGCCATGACCGGACGGCAGACGCACCACGTGATCGTGGACCACTGCTCGCTGAGCTGGTGTACTGACGAGTGCGCCTCGTTCTACGATAACCGCGCCTTTACCATGCAGTGGTGTTTCATTTCCGAAAGCCTCTTCTACTCGGTGCACGGAAAGGGCGCCCACGGCTACGGCGGCATCTGGGGCGGCGAGGGGGCGACCTTCCACCACAACCTGGTGGCCCACCACACCAGCCGCACGCCCCGTCTCTGCGGCAGCCGTTACACCGGCAAGCCTGAAGAGGAGAAGGTGGAACTCGCCAACAACGTATTCTACAACTGGGGCCCCATCAACGGCGGCTATGCCGGCGAGGGCGGTTCCTACAACTTCGTGAACAACTACTACAAACCCGGCCCGGCAACGGCCTACAAGGACCAGCTGGTGAACCGCATCTTCTCGCCCGAGGCCGACGACGGCTCCTATCACAACGTAGCGGGCACGACGGGAGTGTTCCACCTTTCCGGCAACGTGTTCGACGCCGGCTGCTCCGCCCTGAGCGAGAAGCAGAAAGGCCTCATCGCCTCCGTGAACGCCGACAACTGGGTGGGCCTCCAGCCCAAGAACATCGACAATACGGAAGCCCTGCGCAGCCAGACCCGCTTCGACATCAGCGCCGACGGCAGCACGCTCACCCTGCAGGATGCTGCCACCGCCTGTGCACGCGTGCTTGCGGGCGCGGGCGCATCGCTCCGGCGAGACGCCGTAGACACCCGCATCGCCCAGGAAGTGCGCGACGGGAACTATACTTATATAGGTACCCACGCCGACCGCGTGGCCAAGTACGGCGCGGGCACGCTGGGCGGCATCATCGACAGCCAAGCCGACGCCGGCGGATGGCCCGCCTACGAAGCCACGGCTCAGGAGCGGGAACGCTGCCTCGACAGCGACGGCGACGGCATGCCCGACTGGTTCGAAGACGCGTTCGGGCTCGACAAGACCGACGGCGCCGACGGCAACTGGAAGAATCTCGACAAATACGGCCGCTACACCAACCTCGAAATGTACCTGCATTACCTGGTGAAGGATATCGTGGCCGCACAACGCCAATAACACATAACCAATAACCAATCTTATGAAGCATTTTGCACAGAAACTTGCCTTGCTCGTCCTCGGCCTCGCGGGCGCCTTGTCGCTCCAGGCCCAGAACGTGACCGGCACAGTGAAAGATGCCAACGGGGAGCCGCTGATGGGGGTTTTCGTGCTCATTGAGGGCACCACCATCGGCACCACCACCGGTCTGGACGGCGACTATGCCATCCAGGTGCCGGACCCCGCAAAGGCATCGCTCCAGTTCTCCCTGATCGGAATGAAAAGCGTGACGATCCCGGTGAACGGGCAGAAAGTCATCGACGCCGTCCTCCAGGACGACTCCACCGTTCTCGATGAGATCGTGGTCGTGGGTTACGCCACCGTGAAGCGGCGCGACCTGCTGGGCTCGGTCTCCTCGGTGAACTCCGACAAACTCGCCGAGCAGCCGGTGACCACGGTCAGCCAGGCCCTCTCGGGTAAGATGGCCGGTGTCTCCGTGGTGACCACGGAAGGCAACCCCGACGCGGACATCAAGATCCGCGTGCGCGGCGGCGGTTCCATCAACACCGACAGCAGCCCGCTCTACATCGTGGACGGCTTCCCGGTCGAGAGCATCAACGACATCGCCTCGTCCGAGATCGCCAGCATCGACGTGCTCAAGGACGCCTTCTCCACGGCCATCTACGGTAGCCGCGGTGCCAACGGCGTGGTCATCGTGACCACCAAGAGCGCCGAAAAGGGCCAGAAGGTCTCGGTGAAGTTCAACACCTACGCAGGCGTGAAGACCATCGCCAACAAGAAGGCCATCCAGCCTATGGACGCCGACAACTTCGTGCGCTTCCAGTACGAGCTCGCCTCCATCAGGAACAAGGTCTCCGACAGCTACGAGCCCTATTTCGGCTCTTTCTCCGACATCGGCCTCTACAAGGGCCTGCCCACCAACGACTGGGTGAAGGCCGTCTTCGGCAACACCGGCAGCAGCTTCAGCGCCGACCTCACCGTGTCGGGCAGCGGCGACAACTACAACTGGACCCTCGGCTACGCCCACCTGGGCGACAAGGCCATTATGGTGGGGTCCGACTACAGCCGCGAGAACCTCAACTTCAAGGGCAACTACAAGATCTCCAAGGCCGTCTCCATTGACCTGAGCGCCCGTTACGCCCGTACCTCCGTACGCGGCGGCGGCGCCAACAGCTTCAACGACAAGGGCACCACCCGCGGCAACGGACGTCTCAAACACGCCGTCTCCTACACGCCCATCCCCATTGCAAACCTGTCGATCGGGGCCGATGAGACCGAGGAATACGGCGACAACGCCCCGCCCCTCCAGTCGGTGGCCGACAACGATTCGCGGCGCATCCGCACAAACTGGAACGTGAACGGCGCCTTCAACTGGAAGATCATGGACGGGCTCAAACTCAAGATCGAGGGCGGCCTGGAGGAATACCGTCAGGGCGACGACCGCTTCTACGGCCTTACCACCTCCTACGCCCGCGAAAAGGCCACCATCGACTTCCGCAATATGCCGGCCAACCAGCACAAGGAGGCCTTCCGCACGCGCTACCGCAACACCAACACCCTCAACTACGACTTCTCCAAACTTCTGGCGAACGACGACCACAGCCTCAACGCCCTGCTGGGTGAGGAGATGACCATCACCAAGAGCAACACCCTGCAGCTGATGGCCGAGGGATTCCCGGTGTTCTTCGACTCCGACATGGCCTGGAACTATATGTCTTCGGCCGCACACGCCACCGACTTCAGCAACTACTACAACCTCGACGACAAACTCCTCTCCTTTTTCGGACGGGTGAACTACGACTACAAACACAAGTATTCCTTCGGCGCCACGCTGCGCGCCGACGGTTCGTCGAAGTTCGCGCGCGGACACCGCTGGGGCTTCTTCCCCTCCGCAGCCGCCTCCTGGACCATCTCGAACGAGGACTTCATGGAAGACACGCGCGACTGGCTCGACCAGCTCAAACTGCGCTACAGCTTCGGTACGGCGGGTAACAACAACATCCCCTCCGGCCAGGTGCTCAAGGAGTACGCCTCCTATTCCTCCTCCTACATCAGCCAGGCGCTCAACTACTACGTGCCCGTGCGGGTAGACGGCAAGGCCGTGCTCAACAACCCCGACCTCACCTGGGAGACCACCTACACGCACAACGTGGGTATCGATTTCAGCGTCCTGCGCAGCGTCCTCAGCGGTAGCCTCGAGGTCTATCAGAACGACACCCGCAACCTGCTGGTCCTCTTCCCCACCGGCGGCACCGGCTACTCCAGCCAGTACCGCAACATCGGTTCCACCCGCAACCGGGGTGTGGAGCTCACGCTCAACGCGCCCGTCGTGCAGAAGAAGGACTTCTCGCTCAACATCAGCGCCAACATCGCCTACAACCGCAACACCGTTACCAGCATCGGCGGGCTCGACTCCATCTGGGGCAAGAGCGACTGGTGCTCCGAGATCGGCAACGACTACATCGTGCAGAAGGACCAGCCCCTCGGCAACATGTACGGTTACCGCGTGGAAGGCCGCTATGAGGTGGACGACTTCACCTACACCGGCGGCAAATGGGTGCTCAAGCCTGGTGTGGTTGACGACAGCGACATCATCGGCAGCCAGTACCTGATGCCCGGCGCGCTCAAGCTCAAGAACCTCGACGGCTCGGCCGACAACAAGGTAACCGCCGCAGACTGCGAGGTAATCGGCAACGCCATGCCCGACTTCACCGGCGGTTTCTCGCTGAGCGGCTACTTCAAGGGCTTCGACTTCAGCGCCAACTTCAACTATATGATCGGCAACGACATCTACAACGCCAACAAGATCGAGTTCACCTCCTCGCGCAAGTTCCAGAACCGCAACCTCATCAATATGATGGACGTGGACAAGCGCTGGACCAACATCGACTGGACCACGGGCCAGCTCATCACCAATGCGGACGCCCTGGCTGCCGCCAACGAAGGCACCACCATGTGGAGCCCGGCCATCGGCCAGGCCATCTTCACCGACTGGGCCGTGGAGGACGGTTCGTTCCTGCGTCTGCAGAGCGTTACCGTCGGTTATACCCTGCCCGAGAAACTCACGGCCAAGGTGCACATCCGCAAGTTGCGCGTCTACGCCACCGGCACCAACCTCTTCTGCCTCACCCGTTACTCGGGCTTCGATCCGGAAGTGGACACCCGCCGCAGCACGCCGCTTACCCCGGGCGTGGACTACTCCGCCTATCCCAAGAGCATCGCCGTCGTGGCCGGTCTCAACCTGACCTTCTAATCCGGACTGCCTTATGAAAAAGATATTTGCTTATCTCTTCGCAGCCGCGGCCCTGATAACGGGCGCCCCGGCCTGCCATTTCCTCGATACGGAAGGCGCTTCCTCCTTCGAACCGGAAGCCATCTATTCCAACTACGACCTCACCGAGGGCGTCATCTTCGGCATCTCCGAGACCTTCGGCCAGGTGAACTCCTACCGCGGCAGGTTCCTGCCCTGGTACGGTTTCAACACCGACGCGGAATGGTACCTCAACTACGGAGACGGTGTTAAATCGGACATCGCCACCTATGCCATCCTGCCCAACAACGACCAGTTCAAGACCGACGACTGCCCCTATCAGCTGATGTACATGGGTATCGAGCGGGCGAACCTCGCCATCGAGGGCATCCGCGAATACGGCAATCCCAAGAGCGACGCCCGCATGGGCTACCTGCTCGCCGAGGCGCTGACCCTCCGGGCCATGATCTACTACGATCTCACCAAGGCCTGGGGTGACGTGCCTGCGCGTTTCAGCTCTACCTCGTCGGCCAACCTCTACCTCAAGAAGTCGAGCCGCGACGTCATCTACAAACAGATCCTCGCCGACCTGGAGGAGGCCATCCCCATGCTGCCCTATCCGGGCGCGACGGCACAGACCTCCCGTACCGACCGCATCAACAAGGTCTTCGCCGAAGGCCTCTATGCCCGTATCGCCCTCATGGCTTCGGGTTATGCCCGGCGTGTAGACGACGACACCGTGGGTGACGGCGACGATCCCGGTGAGATCCGTCTCTCCAACGACCCCGAACTCACCAAGGACAAACTCTATCCCAAGGCGCTCACCTATCTGGAAGATGCCATCGCCTCGAAGTCGGCCAAACTGGAAGACTTCGCCACACTCTGGCGCAACTTCAACAACCTCGACAACCTCAAGGCCGGTCCGGCCTATGAGACCCTGTTCGTGATTCCCTTCGGAAACGGCCGCGGCCGCTGGAACTTCACCTTCGCCGTGCGCTACGATATCTATCCCGGAACCACGTCCAACCGAGGCGGACAGGTAGGCCCCGTGCCCACCATGTGGTGGCGCTACGGCCAGAACGACCTGCGTCGCGACGTCACCTGCGTGAACTGGAAGCGCAACTCCGACTTCAAGCTCGTTCCTGCCGGCATCCAGAACTGGTATTTCGGCAAATACCGCTTCGACCAGATGCAGGCCGTGCCCTATGCCGGCGGTGATGACGACGGCGTGAAGCCCGTGGTGATGCGCTATGCCGACATCCTTCTGATGGCGGCAGAGATCGCCAACCACCAGGGCAAGCTCAAAGATGCGCAGGACTACATGAAGGAAGTGCGTTATCGTGCCTACAAGGGACACGAGGCCGACGCCGACGCCTTCATCGCCACGCTCACCGACAAGGACAAGATGTTCGACGCCATCGTGGAAGAGCGCGCCCTCGAGTTCTGCGGCGAGTTCCTCCGCAAGGCCGACCTCATCCGCTGGAACCTGCTCAAGACCAAGCTCGACGAGGCCAAGAGCGATCTTTTCGCCCTGCGTGGCCTTACGGGTAAATACGCCTACATGAACGACCAGATCTATTATCAGGTGAGTGCGGACGGCAACTCCATCTCCATCTACGGCTTCGAGCCCGGCGAGAACGGAGCACCTGCCGGCTACACCAAGAGCGGCAGTTACTTCTCCAAGGTGAAGGACAGTAGCAACAAGGACACCGGCCTGTACGACGCCAAGATCAACGGCATCTACACCCGCGATCCCGAGCAGTACATGTTCTGGCCCTTCTTCAACCCGGCGCTCATCGACAGCCAGGGTTATCTCCGCAACGACTATGGCTATGCCAATCTTTAATCCATGTGCACAATGAAACACAACACCATATTTAAATTCTTGCTGCCCGCGCTGCTTGCCTTCGGTGCCGTTTCCTGCGCTGAGAAAGGCTTCGAGGAACTGACCGAAATCCAGCTTTCCAAGTGCCTGACCCCGCAGAACCTTTCGGCCACGGTCAACCAGGCCGTGGGCAACGAGGTGACCCTGCGCTGGGATGTGGCCCGCGATGCGGACAGCTACCAGCTCGTCATCTGCACCGACCAGGACCTCACCGTGGAGGCCGTCTCCCGCACGGTCGATCCGGGCGAAGTGCCCCTCACCCTCACCCTGCCCGTAGACCAGACCTTCTGGTTCAAGGTACAGGCCCTGAACGCCAATAAGGACGCTTCGGCCTGGGCCGTCTGCAACGACTCCTTCGAGACCACCGCCGTGGCGGGCAACCTGCTTCCGGCCATCAGCGCCAGGACTGCCACGTCCATCACCGTCAGCTGGAACAAGGACGCCGAAGACGCCGACGAACTCACCGTGCTGCGCTACGGCGCGCCCGGCGCCAAGTCGGATGACCTGCTCGAGTACGCCATCACGGCCGCCGACATCACGGCCGGAAAAGCCACTGTTACGGGCCTTACCGCCGGCACCGAGTACGTGCTGGGCATCTACTACCACAGCGCCAGCCGCGGCCAGGTAACGGGCTGGACCCTGCCCGACATGACCGGGACCGTTGCAGTGAACAACGTGGCCGCCCTCAAGACCCAGATGGCGGCGGGCGGCAAGATCTGCCTCACCACCGAGGGCTCGCCCTACGACATCGGCGAGATTACTCCGGCGGCCAACCTGAAGATCTACGGAGAACTGTCGGCCGAGGGCGAACGCCCGGTCGTAACCGGAAAAATCAACATCGACGGCGCATTCGCCGGCACCGAACTCGTTTTCGAGAACGTCTGCTTCGACGGCAAGAAGAGCAGCGACAACGGTCACATCCTCATCGACAAGGCAGCTACGGCCGTGACGATTGACCGCATCCTCTTCCGCAACTGCGAGATTACCGGCTACGACAACGGTATCTACTACTGCACCGGCGCGGCCGGCGTGCTCACGGTCAAGGACTTCACCGTGGAAGGCTGTGAGATTCACGACATCCCCGGCGGGGGCGGAGACTTCTTCGACCTGCGTTCGAATGCCGTCGTCACCAAGGTCTGCTTCAAGAACTGCACCATCTACGACGGCATCCGCACCTTTTTCCGGGCCGATTCCGCCACGCCCAATACAGTCAGTTTCGGCACCATCGAGCTCACGGGCAACACCTTCAAGCACGTGTCCACCATGGACAACTCCAACAACCGCGGCATCTTCGGACTCCGTGTAGGTGGCTACAACGTGGTGATGAAGAAGAACCTCTTCCTCTGCGAGGAGGACGACAACCCCGACGCCTCCAAGACGCGGGCGCACCTCTTCCAGAACGACAGCAAATGCATCGTTCCCACCGGCATCGAAGCCTCCGACAACTACTTCTACCTCCCCGGCAAGGACTACTTCAAGAAAGTGGCCCTCGACGAGGTGTCCGGCACCGTGCTGGAGAAGGATCCCTGTGTGAACGCCAGGGGCAACATCTTCAACCTCAGCGACGCCGCGCTCGTGAAGAAGCAGGTGGGCGCCTCCCGCTGGTGGCTCGCCTACGTGGAGCGGGAAGAGGACCTCACCTTCCCGATTACCGCTGCGCCCCACACCTGGGACTTCACCGACGGCCGCCTCTTCAGCGGCACTGTGAAGAAGGAGATGGTGCGCGACGGGCTCTACATCCACGCTTCCGAGGAGGCCCCCATGGTCTTCGAGAACTCGGTGGGCTTCCCCCAGGCCAGCGTACGCGGCGGCAGCGGCCTTCCCATGGACGGATATGTTTCCTTCAAGGTCAACGCGCCCGGCACCATCTATATCAAGGTGACCGATCCCCAGAAGCTCGGCTCCAACGTGATCATCGCCACCTCGACCGGCGGCGTGCAGGCTGCCGTGGCGGCCAACCCGTCGGTGACCGCTCCGCAGAAGGTCATGCTAAGCGACATTTCGGGCGAGACGGAGGTTCAGCTCTATGCAACGGGCCCCATGAACATCACGGCCCTCTCCTGGACCACCGACATGACCCCGGTGAACACCGCCCTGGGCACACCGGGCGTGGAACTTGATGTAGAGAAGGTGACCGAGGGTGACGAAACCGCCATCACGGCCAGCTGGGCCGCCGTTCCCAACGCCGGCGGCTACAAGGTGACCTTCAAGAACGCGGCCACCAACGTGACCGAGACGAGTTTCGTCATTGACGCCGCCACCGTGGCCGGCCTCAAACCGGGCAGCTACAAGGTGGAGGTAACGGCCGTTCCCGCGGCCGGTGACATCTACAACACCGAATCGCCTGCAGGCGTGGCGGCTTTCGCCGTCCTTGCCAAGGGCGGAAGCGAACCCGCCGCCGAGCCCGTGACGCTCACCTGGGACTTCTCCTCGGCCGACTGGCAGACCGCTTTCGGCACCTGGACGGGCGCTACGAGCGGCTCTGACTGCACGAACGCCTTCGAGACCACCGTGGACGGGCTCACCATCAACAAGAGCGGTGAGAAGAACCGTTACGGTTCCACTTACTTCCAGTTCGGCGGAGCCGGCAACAAGGAAGTGGAAGGCGTGCGCGACGGAAACCGCGTGCTCAAGTTCACGGCTCCCGCTCCCGGCAAACTCAAGGTGACCACCAGCACCACCGGCAACACCGCCGACCTCACCCGTTCCGTGGGTGTGATCGTGGGCGATGCAGCCCCGCAGGTAAAGACTGGCGCCGGTGTGGCCGCCAACGCGGAGCATGCCGTGCTGGAGTTCGACATCGCAGCCGGCAATGTAGTGGTATACCCCGCCACCAACGGCCTGCGCTTCTATGTGGTGGAATTCACCTACATGGCTGTTCCGGCAGCTCCCGTGGAAGAGCATTTCGCCTGGGATTTCTCGTCGGCCGACTGGCAGACCGCCTTTGGCACCTGGACGGGCGCTACGAGCGGCTCTGACTGCACGAACGCCTTCGAAACCACCGTGGACGGGCTCACCCTCACCATCAACAAGAGCGGTGAGAAGAACCGTTACGGAGCCACTTACTTCCAGTTCGGCGGCGCCGGCAACAAGCTCGTTGAAGGTGTGCGCGACGGCAACCGCGTGCTCAAGTTCACCACTACCACGGCAGGCAAACTGAAGGTCACCACCAGCACCACCGGCAACACGGCCGATCTCTCCCGTGAGGTAGGTGTGATCGTGGGAACGGCCGATCCGCAGACAAAGGCCGGCGCCGGTGTGGCGGCCAATGCCGAGCATGCCGTGCTGGAGTTCGACATCGAAGCCGGCGACGTGGTGGTCTATCCGGCTACCAACGGCCTGCGCTTCTACAGCATCCAGTTCGATACCGTCAAATAGACAGGTGCTGCCTGCAACGAAAAGGGAGGTCGGCTGCACGCCGGCCTCCTCTTTTATTCACCGCCCCTGCTCATTCTCGTATCACGCATCCCTGCCTTCCCTGTATCGGCCTCTGAGCCCTGCAGTTCCCCGGGGGAGTTCGCTTTGCTCACCCCACCGTCTTCGGCGGTCCCCCCGCTTCCGTGCCGCGGGTGGCACGTCCCCCGGGGAACTCAGGCCCAGAGGCCTTCCATTCTCGCATCCCGCGTCCCCGCTGCGCAGGTCTCGTTCTTGCGGTGGCGGAGGGCCTTCCGCCGAGGCTCCTTCCATTCTCGCATCCCGCGTCCCCGCAAGAGGCGGGAAATTGTCTGCTGCGGATGAGGTCGCCCCGGTCGAAAGACCTCCGTCGCCGGCAAAGCATCGGATTGTCTAGTCCTGATATAAGTTTACCGATATTGAACAATAAGTAGATAGGATATCAAAGTCCTATTATCGGTTTACACTGATGACGCGAAGATACACATTTTCGCGTCATCTTCATATAAGCACCGCCGCCGCTCGACCACG
>JAFTEQ010000022.1 GCA_017453565.1 Bacteroidales bacterium | reverse complement strand
GAAGTAATGGAGAAAGTCTTCGAGTATCTTGGTCTGAAGGTCTGATGTTGTCATGATTGAAGCTTCTTTGGTCACACAAAGATACCTCCATTTCACGAACTCACGAAAAAATTATCCACGGATGTTTGGCGATGAGCCCTTTTCACTCCTTAAACTATGAGAAACTCAAAGGGGATAAGACTGGCACGGAGTCTATTCGAGTAACGGACAAATACCGTCTCGAATTCCAGACCAAAGTAATTGGTGAAGGGATCTGTGTTACGGTCTGCAACTTATTAGAATTGTCGAATCATTACCAATAGATTTATGGCACAAAGTCATTTTAACGCAACGCATCCGGGAGAGGTCATCAAGGATGAACTGATTACACGCGGCATCCCGCAAAAGGATCTGGCGCGCTGCATCGAAGTCCCCTACACGATGCTGAACGACATTCTCAACGAACGACGTCCGCTTTCCGCCGACATAGCCTTACGTATCGAAACGGCGCTGGGCCTTTCAGCCAACCTTCTTATGGGTTTACAATTAGACTATACGATGCAAAAAGCACGGAACGACGCGGATATTCGCCGAAAACTCGTTAAAGTCAAACCACTGCCTTCTCCTATAGCATCATTATAGCATTTCCCGTTCTTAAGACCATTAGACAACAAAGAGGGCGGCCCGGTGGGGTCGCCCTCCTTTATTGGATTACAGCCACTAACGGAACCAGTACGGGTTCTGGTCGTCGAAGCTGATGCTCTGGTTGTTCACAATCTCGTCATGCGGGAAGGCGCAAAGCAGAGCCTTCTGAACGGTCGGCACATCGGTGAAATACTCGAAGGTGTCAGAGCCATAGAGACGGATACGATAACCGTTGGCCGTACTCGGCGAAGAGGAAATGTTACCGTACATCTGAGCATGGTAGCCAAGGTAACGGTTCTTCGGCTTCAGGATGTTGTCGATGAACCACTGGGCACCCATACGGTGGGTATCGAAGTACTCGTGACCTTCAGCGAGCAGCTCATACATGCGCTCCCAGAAGATGGCGTCCACAAGGCCCTGGTGGGCATCCCACGGACCTTCTGCCGGGCTGCGGCCGTACTCATTCTTGGCCGGGAAGTCGTTGAAGTATGCGGTATTCCAGTCGGCCGGTTCGGCAGCCATGCTTCCGTCGGGTTTCGTACGGGCACGCTTGTGAATCACGTTGATGTAACCGATGGCCTTGGTCCAATAAGCGTCGTCAACCGCAGTGGAGAGGTTGGCGGCCGCTTCGGCGGCAATCAGGTACAGCTCCGCGAAACGCATGAGGTAGAAGTCGGCATAACCCGAGTTGGCATCGTAGTTAGGATCGAGGTATTTCTTGAAGAAGGGCTCGCCCGCCTTGGAGATGGAGTAGGTGATGTAGCTGTTGTTGGGGTAGCAGCTCACGTACTTCCTGGTGTTCTGGTTGTAGATACGGTTGTCCCAGATGGTCACGTTGAAACGCGGGTCCTGACAATTGATATAGATGTACTTGGTAACCGAACCGGTACCTTTCACGCCGCCGTACTGCTCCGTCCACTTCTGATAAATGAAGCGTTCGGGTTTCCAACGGCCCGAGTTGGAGTTCTTGGAGAGGGTGTTCTTGGTCCCTTCCGGAAAGTCGGGCAGCGAACGGATGGCCGTGTAGTTGGAGGCCGTGCACTCTGCGGTGTTCGGAATGACCATGATGCGCTCCTTGAGCTGCCAGTCGGCCGGATCGGTCCAGCGGAACAGGGCGGCGAAGTTGGGCGCAAGCTCATACGGACCGTTCTCGATCACGTCTTCGGCATAGGCCAGGGCCTTGGTGAAGGCATCGGCCGGCGTGGTGACTCCGATGGGGGTAAAGTCGATGAGGGCGTCACGCTCCGGGGTCCAGAAGTTGTCGGTACGGTGCAGGAGCAGGGTACCCACGGTGAGGTAGACCTGAGAGAGCATGGAAGTAGCGGCCCAGCTGATCACGCGGCCGGCCACGGTGCGCTCGGTGCTCCACTCGGAGGGAAGCTGGGCAGCAGCCGAAGTGAATTCGTCGACCACAATCTTGTAGACTTCCCAGAAGTTGGTACGGGGGGCGTTACCCTCGGCCATGGTCCGGGGCGAACGCAGGTACACGGGGATATCACCCCACTGGCGCACCAGGTAGTAGTAGGCCAGGCCGCGCAGGAAATGGGCTTCACCCTCGTACTTCTTCTTGATGTCGGAAGCCACCGGACTGCCGGGCAGCGCCTCAAGGAAGACGTTGCAACGGTTGATGACCGTGTAGAAACCCTTGAACTCGTTGTAGTTGTAGGGGTTCTTGGAGAACTGGGTAAGGCTGTGCTGGCAGGCCCAACGCTCCTGGGCATCGGTAAGACGGCTGGAACCGTAGCACCAGATGAGCAGACCGGAAGCGCAGTCGAGAAACTCGTTCATGTTGCCCGTAATCATGGCGTCACCGCAGAGAGCGCGGTAGCAACCGAGGATATTGGACTGGAGGGCTGACTCAGTGTTGTAGACAACCGACGCGGAGAGCTGGGTTTTGGGGTTCTCGTCGAGGAAACCCGCGCAACCCGCCAGAACAGCGGCTGCGGTAAAGACCGCAAAAATACGATATAATGATTTCATAACTGTGTGATGCGTTTAGAAGGTGAACTTAACATCGCAACGATAAGCACGCTGGCCAGGGTAAGAACCCATTTCGCAACCCATCCTCATCACGGAACCGTAGGCGTTCACATCGGGGTCGAAGCCGCTGAACTTGGTCCAGAAATAGAGGTTGGAAGCGGTGAGGCCAATACTCATGCCTTTGAGGAAGCCACCCTTCTTAACCGGAACCTGGTAAGAGAGGGACACATTGGAAAGACGCAGGTAGGACCCGTCCTCCACGAAGCGGTCGCTGAAATACTGGAGGTCCATACCTTCGAGGCGGTTGATAGCCGGATACCAGGTATTGGGGTTCTCGGGCGTCCAAGCCTCGGTCACCACAGCACGGTAGAGGTTCTGTGAATTGGACGTGGTGTTGGTCTCATGCATGGCGTTCACATTGTAGATGTCGTTGCCGTAGGAGCCCACGAAACCCACATTGAGCACAAGGCGCTTGTAGTTGAAATTCATGTTGAAACCATAGGTGAAGTCGGGGTTCGGATCACCGATGACCACACGGTCGGCTTCGCTGATGAATCCGTCTCCATTCACATCGACATACTTGACGGAACCCGGCAGACGCGGATCGGAACCATCGGGAGCGGGACCGGTCTCGCCTTCCTGCACAAGGCCGTCAGTAGCAAAACCGTAGAACACCGCAATAGGCTCACCCTCCACGAAGAGGTTCAGGGACCCCTTCGCGACGGTACCGCCGCCGATGCTGGAACCATAGAAGTACACACGCTGTACCGCACCGTCTTTCGTGTTCAGGAAGATGTCGGCACGCTCACCGGCGTCACCGATCTTCTCCACGCGGTTGCGGTTGAAGGAGATGTTGGCGTTAAGACCGAACTCGAAGTCGCGCGTCTTGATGGGCGTGGCGTCGAGGGTGAACTCGAGACCCTTGTTGCTGATGCTACCCATATTCACCCACATGGAGGAGAAACCGGTAGAACCTGCAATGGCCTTGCTCTGCAGCAGGTCGTAGGTCATCTTGCGGTAGGCGTCGACGGAGAGGGCCAGACGGCCTTTCCACAGACCCAGGTCGAGACCGGCGTTGAGCTGCTCTGAGGTCTCCCACTTCAGATCCGGATTGGCCAGGTTGTTGGGATACAGACCCACATTCAGTTTAGCCGCGTTGGCCGGGTCGTGAGACGGGTAACCGACGTTGCTGAAGTTCGACATGGTCTGGTAGTTCGAAATGGCCTGGTTACCCACGCGGCCCCAACCGAGACGCAGTTTCAACTGGGAAATGACGGGCACGTGGAACCAAGGCTCCTGATGAATACGCCAGGCACCGGCGAACGACGGGAACTGGGACCACTTGTTGGCACCCTGGAAACGGCTGGAACCGTCGAAACGGTAGGTGGCCGTGAGGGAGTAGCGGTCGCGGAAGTTGTAGACGCCACGGACATAGTAGGAGAGCAGCTGGTTCTCGGACATACCGTAGGCGAAGCGGGCGTTGGGCGCGGTGTTCAGGCCGTCGAACTTGGCAAGACGCTGTTCGATGTTCCAGCCTTCAACGGTCTGGGTAAAGGAAGACGCCTTGGAGAGCGACATACCCAGGGTTCCGTAGAGGGTGTGGTGACGGCCGAACTTCTTGTTGAACTGCAACAGGTTATCCATGTTGTAGGACAGGCGGTCAACATGCTGCTGGGCACCGATCGTACCCTCGGTGGTGGTGTTGATACGGTTCGACTTCCACTTGCGGTTCTCGGTGCTGCGGTAGTCGGCACCGAACTGGCTGGAGAAGGTGAGCCACTTGGTGAACTTGTAGCTGAGCTTGAGCTGAGGCATCACGCGGAACTCTTCACGCTGGCTCACGAAGTCGGTCTCCCAACGTTTGGGACCGGACATATAGGTGGTACCACCGTCGTCGAGGTCGAGCGGGTCTTCATCGTCGTCAACCTCCTGTTTATGGTCGTACGGACGGGAAGTCACCATGGAGCGCATCATGGAGGTGGCTGCATTCAGACGACCCGTGGTCGCGCCCTGGGTCAGATTGGAGTTCAGGTAGGAGACACCGGAGCGGGTGCTGATGGTGAACTTCTTGCTGATGGGCTTGTCGAGGTTGAGACGGATGGTGTAGTTCTGGTAACCCGTGGTACGCACGATACCTTCAACATTGTTGTAGCTGAAGGAGAAGCGGTAGGAAGTGCCGCGGGGCTTACCCGCCACGGACACGAAGTAACGCTGGCTCACGGCCGTACGCATCACATAATCCTGCCAGTCCATGGGAACGACCTTGAGGCCGGTCTTGGTGGTGTAATCGTCGTAGATGCTGTTCAGGGTACTGGTAACATTCTTGAGGATAAGGTAATCGACATACTCGTCGAACGAGAAGATCGGAACCTTCTTGTAACGCTGGGCCACGTCGACACCCACGCTCGCAGTAATCTGCGGACGGTCGCGGTTGGCCGTCTTGGTGGTGATGAGCACAACGCCGTTGGCACCCTGCGAACCGTAGATGGCGGTTGCGGAGGCATCCTTCAGGATTTCGATGTTGGCGATATCCTGCGGGTTGATACCCATAAGACCGTTGGTGGCTTCATCGGAACCGGTGTTGTCCTGACCCTGCGAGAACAGGGAGGTACCGGCGGAAGTGTCAATGATCACACCGTCCACCACGTAGAGCGGCTCGGACGAACCGTTGAACGAGGCCAGACCGCGGACGCGGATGGAAACACCGGCATCGGGCGAGGCGTTGTTGGAAACCACCTGCACACCGGCTGCACGGCCCTGGAGAAGTTTGTCGAAGGAGGCGCTCTGTGCAGCCTCGGTCTCGTCGATCTTAACCGAAGTCACAGAACCGGTGAGGTCGCTACGGCGCATGGAGCCGTAACCCACCACGACCACTTCTTCCAGTTGTTCAGCATCGTCGCGCAGCACGAAATCGATGACGGACCGGCCGGCCACCTCCACCGTCTGGGTGAGGTAGCTCATGCAGGAGACCGTCAGCTTGGGTTTCTGCGCAGACTGCGGGAAAGAAATCGTGTAATTACCGGACGCATCGGAGACCGCGGCGTTGGTCGTGCTGCCTTCCAGCATCACAACCGCACCGATCACGGGCTCGCCCTTGGCGTCCTTGACCGATCCCTTGACCGTCACGCGCGACTGGGCGTAGAGCCCGGTTCCGACCAAGGCCAGAGTAACCGCGAGGACGGCGCGAAGAAGAATATTGAATATGTTTTTCATTGTCTTGCGGTATTAAAAGTTAGCACTCACGCCGAGGACGAAGGTCCGCACAGCCGGATAGGCACCGTAGTCCACTCCGTTGGAGAGCGTGCTCACGCCGAAGCAGTTCACATCGGGATTCCAGCCGCTGTACTTGGAGCAGGTGAGGAGGTTGATCGCGGTAGCGCTGACCTTCACACCCTTGAGGGCGCCGATGGTGAAGGGGATGTCGTAGCTCACGCCCAGGCGGGAAATGCGGAAGTAGTCGGCACGTTCCACGAAATTGGGAGTGAGTTCGTAAGCATCGAGGACACCGTCATTGTCGGAATCAAAGTTGGCTCCGGCAGCGTGCAGGCGGTTGAGGTTGGCAAGGCTGAAGCCGGTGGCCGCGTTGCAGAGGAGGTCGAGGGTGGCACGGCCGTAGCGGAACGTGGTGCCGAAAGCTCCGTAGAACTTGGGCATGGCGTTGCCGAGGACCTTCTTATCCACCTCGGTGATGCGTCCGTCGGGAACGTAGTCCACGAAGGCGCCGGTATCGTCGATATCGTAGCCATAGAGGGCACCCACCTGATAACCGCGGATGTTGGCGTTCACATACATGTTGCTACCAATATCCTTACCGCGGGCGTCGATGGGTTCGATCTTGGAGATCTGGTTCACATTGACGGTGGCGTTGGCAAAGGCGGTCCAGGTGATTTCCTTGCTGTCGATGATCCGCGCGCTGAGGTCGAACTCAAGACCACGGTTGTCAATGCCGCTGTCGCGCGTGAACATGGTCTCGCGGGGAATCCAGTACCACCAGCCGGTGTTGCTTCCGGTGATGTCGTCGAGTTTACCGAAGCGATACATGAAGAACTTATCTTCGGTCTTCTTGTCGTAGTATTTGGCGGCAAGCAGGATGCGGCCGTCCAGAAGGCCGGCCTCGGCGCCGATGTTGAACTCGGTGCTGCGGAGGCGGTTCAGGCCCTCGAAGAACGGGGTACCCTCATTGGGGATAACGGGGTAACCGCCGCGCATGTACTCGCCGAAGCGCTCGTAGGGCACGTAGTATTCGCGGCCCGCGGCACCGTAACCGGCGGTGAGCTTGAGCGAAGAGACAATGGGATTCTCGGGGATGGCCACCTTGCCCAGGTCGAACCAGGCGTTCACGGCCGGGAAGATCATGGGATTCCAGTCGTCGTAGCGACGGGTCACGTCGGCACGCACCAGGCCGTCGAGTCCGGCGATGTCCTTATATTTATAGGTAAAGTGGAAGCGCGCGCCCTCCTGCGTGTAGTTCTGGGCGAAACGACGCGGAATGGCCTTGGAGCCCATAAGCGAAAGACCCATGGCGCGGAGGTCGTGGCTGAAGAAATCGAGACCGTTCATGATGTTGAACTTGTCGATGTTGCCGACGGCCTCGACACCCAGGTCGAGATTCAGCTGATGGTCGGAGCCGAAGAAGCGGCTGTAGTAGAGCGTCACGTCACCGTTGTAGTTGAACATGGTGGAGGACAGGAAGCCGGCGGCGCCGTTGCTGGCGGCACCGAAAGCGGTTCCGTTGCCGTACCAGATACGACGGTTGTTGTTCTGGAAGTCAACACCCATGGTGGCCTTGAGGTAGAAGGCCGGGGTAAAGTTGATCTGCATGAACATGGAAGAAACGCTGCGGTAGTCTTCGGAGTCGTCGTCATAGTCGGCCTCCCAACCCTCGGGCGTATCGCCCGGGAAGAAGGACGGATAACGGGCCAGCATCATCACGGAAGGATGTCCGAAATAGGAGGTACCCGCCGTGTTGGAAAGGTGGCCGTAGCTCAGGAAGGTGTTGAGCCCGAACCAGATGACCGAGTTGGCTTTGGTCTCGAAGTTGATGGCCATGCCACCCACGGTATTGCCGATGCCGGGCGCGATGCCGTCGAGCGTGCGGAAGAAACCGGACACGTTGTAGGCGGTCTGGGCGGCGAAACCGCTCACACCGAGCGTATGGTTGTGGAAGATGCCCATCTTGAAGGGATCGGTAACGCCCATGGCATAGGCGTCCATGACGGTGCCGAGCGTGCCGGGGTTGCCGGGTTTGGCCGGGCGGTCCACCACGTCAATACCCACGTTCGAGCGCCACAGGATGTTGCGCTCGCCTTTGGTGGGCAGTTTGGTCTTGACAATGATGACGCCGTTGGCGCCGCGGTCGCCGTAGAGGGCCGTGGCCGACAGGTCCTTGAGCACCTCGATGCTCTCGATCTCGTAGGCCGAGAGGAAACCGAGGTTGTTCAGCGGGGCGGAGTAGCTCTCCTCGCCGTACTGCCAGAAGGCGTCGAGGTTGGAGTTCAGGCTGGTGCTGAGGACGGCGCCGTCGATGATCCAAAGCGGCTGACTGTCACCGTGAACGGTGTTGAGGCCGCGGATGTTGACGTTGATGGCGCCGTTGGGGTTGCCGTCGATGGACGACACCCGAACACCGGACATCTGGCCCTGGAGCAGGGTGGCCGGCGTGTAGGCAACGGCCTTCCCCACTTCGAGGGTGTCCTTCACGACATTCTGCGCGCTGAGCCCGAAAGAGAGCCCGAGCAGGCACAAGGTCGAAACAATGAATTTATTCATAATTATATCACCGTTAAATGGTACTACTTCTCGTACACAAGGATGAGGTCCTTGATGCTGACGGCCGTGCCCGACATACACGTGAGCCTGTAAGCCTTATTCACCTGCGGGTCAGGAACTTCGATGGTGCAGACATGCTCGGGATAGAGGTCACGGTCCACATCCGTCTTGGTCACTGCCGTGGCGGGGCAGACGAGGTTCGCATCCAGCAGGGCGGTACCCTCGGTATCGGTCAGCATAGCGGTGCTCTTGTAGGTGGGAGAGGGCTCCCAGATCACCTTTGTAAGCTTCAGTCCCTCCAGAGCGGGGAACTGAATGAAACCCTTGGCGTTGCCGATGAGCAGGCCCTGGTTGGTGCTGTTGAGCCAGCAGCCACCGCTGCTTGAACCCGCGACACCCTTTATAATAAACTCGTAACTGCCCTTGGAGGTAACGAACGGGAAACCATCATCGTAACCTCTCAAACCACAGAACTCATCTACACGGTCTCCGGAAGAGGTGGGGAAGCTGGTGGTAGTTGTGCCAGCTTTCTTATGGAAAGTGATACTATTGCTCGACGTTTTGGGGGTAGCGAAAGGCCAGATGGTCTTAGCCCACTTGCCGTCCACGTCGTCATGCACGTTGAAAACCATCACGCGAACGCGGATACAGCCGTCCTGGCTCACTTTCACCTGCACCGGGTCGCCGCCTTCCACGCTGAGTTTGAGGGTGGCTTCCTTATGGATGCCCGGGTCGGCGCCCCAGTCGAAGCTGAAGGTCACCTTGCCGTTGGCTTCACGGGTACCGGAAAGGGAAGTTCCAGTTTGTTCAGCGCCACCGGCAGAGGGGGTATAGGCAAGCTGGGTGCCTTCGAAGTTGTTGTCGATAATCTCCATGGTCCAGTTCATGTTGACGGCGAAGTCGAACGAGACCTGCTCGGCACGGTAGTCGAGCTCCTGGTCGGGGGTACGGAAGAGACCGTACGGGGAAGCCTTGCGCTGGTCGAAGTCGATGGTCTTCTCAATACCGTCGACCGTCACCTTGACCTGAGCGGCCTTGGCAGCATCGGTCTCAAAGTTTTCGGCGAAGATAACCTTGAGGTTCTTGTTGTCCTCACCGCTGATGGTGGTGAGGTTCTTGGCCTCGTCCGCCTCGGTGAGGGCCAGGGTGACACCCGCGGTGGCACCGGCAACGACTTCGGCCGTCCACACGGTGTTGGTGCGGATGGCCATGTAGGTGGTGTCAGGCATGGAGCCCATTTCGGTACGGACGGCGGTGGCGTCAAGCGTGTAGACCGACGCGACCTGGGTGATGGGGAAATCCATCACTTCATCCGGCGTGACCACATGCAGGATGGCCGAACGGTCGACCTTCGTCTTGTTGCGTTCGCAGGTGACCACGATGGGGATGGACTGCGTGTACCCGGCGAGGTTCTCATACTCCGTGCGGTCGATGGAAATCCAGTCGGTGGGGGCACCCGGGGCGGAAGGCAGGATCTCTGCGCTCCAGCTGCGGTTGGTCTTGATGTAGACCGTGTCCATCACCTCCTGAACAAATTCCGCTTCGGGATCGTCGGGCTGCTCGTTCTGGGCAAAAATACTCACGGCAGCTGCCGCGGCATCCTCGCCGCCCAGTCCAAGCACGGGAGTGGACTCGGTGTAGTCACGCTCCAGACAGCCGGTAAGGATCAGGGCCGAAGCCACGAGCCAAAGGGCTGAATACTTGAAAGTTTTGTTCATATTAGTGATTAGTTGGTTAAATTGTTTCCGGTTTGACTTTAAGCATACGCTACAAAAAGTCCCACAATATTAGGTATAATCTTCTAATAAAGCAACAGATTCCGCTTTTTTTCTTCAAAACGGAACCTTAAATTAAATTTTTTAAAAAATTCTGAAGAACCGGCTTCAGTGCACGCGCAGCTTCCGGCCGATGCGGAGCGTGGTCTTGGGGGTGATGCCGTTGAGGCGGCAAAGCTCCGAAACGGTGGTGTGGTTGTTGATGGCGATGCGCGACAGGGTGTCGCCCGATTTCACCGTCACATAGCGCGCGGCGGCCATTTCGCGGGCGATGCGTTCCTCCTCTGCCCGCTCCTGCTCTTCGGTGAGATAGATCTCCTCTTCCTCGTCTTCCGATTCGGGCACATAACGGGAATACTCGTGCAAGTATTTCCGCTTGAGCACGAACACGCCATGGCGCAACACCCCGTTTTCGAAGTCGATGAGCCACTGTGGGTCGAAGGCGTAGCCGTGGTAACGCGTCTCAAAGTGGAGGTGCGGCCCCGAGGAGCGGCCGGTAGACCCGCCCAGGCCCAGCACATCGCCGGCATGCACCCAGTCTCCGGCCGAGACCTTGCGTTCCGAAAGATGCGCGTAGGCCGTCTCCAGACCGCATTCGTGGCGCACGATCACAATGTTTCCGTAGCCCCGGCTGTAGGAAGAATAGCGCACCTTCCCGTCGAAGGCGGCATAGACAGGTTCGCCCCGCTGGAGCGGCAGGTCCACCCCCTGATGGCGGCGGTGGCGGCGCATCCCGAAAGGCGAGAAGACCTTCACCTGGCGGGGGCAGGCAAAGCGGCTCGCCGAATCGGCCAGGCTCAGGGTGATGCGCCAGGGAAGGTCCTGCAATGGGGTTTTGTAGGGGTCCAGGACGTTGGTCGACCAGTGTTCCGTGAAAACATCGGTGGCGCCCGCCGCATCGGGGTCCTTGGCATAGTGCCAGGTGCCGTCGCCGCAGAGGATGAGTTTCACCCGGGGGTCGGAGGTATCGAGCGTGTCGACCGCCGGCGCCTGCTTGCCCGGAATGAGCGACCGTACCGGATCGAGAGCGGGACGCGGCACCAGTTCGCGGGCCCGCTTCATGGTCATGGGCGGGTCCTGCGCCAAGGCTTCGGAGCACAGGAAGAAAGCCGCCGAAGCGGCAAAAATGTTTACAAAAAGAAAGCGGCTACGCACGAATTCCACCAAACTGTTTTTCAATGATTTGCGCGGTTTCCTCAACTTTTGCGCGCATCTTTTCCTCGGAAGTTGCTTCACAAATAAAACGAAGGTAGGGCTCGGTGTTCGACGGGCGGATATTGAACCACCAGTCGGGGAATTCCAGGCGGTAGCCGTCGAAATCCATCACGGCCGTGGCTTTTTCGGCGGCAGCGAAATGGGCCTTCACGGCTTCCATGGCTCCGGCCTTGTCTTCCACGCGGAAATTCACCTCGCCGGAGTTGCGGTAGCGGCCGATCTCGTCCATGATGCCGCCCAGGGTCTTACCCTCACGTTTGAGCCCCGCCACGATGCGCAGCACGATGAGGCTCGCGAGCATGCCGCTGTCGGAATAGAAGAAATCCTTAAAGTAGTAGTGCCCGGCGAGTTCCCCGCCCCAGAGACCGTCGAGTTCGCGGAGTTTGGGGGCGGCAAAGGCGCGGCCCACGCGCCAGGTGCTGAGCGACGCGCCGTAGCGCTGCAGCCACTCGCCTACCGCCTTGGAGGAGCGGATTTCCTGGAGCACGCGCGGGGCGCGCTCACCCCGTTCGTCGCAGAAATAGCGGGCCATGAGGGCGATCACCAGGTCGGGGGCCACGAAGCGGGCCTGCTCGTCCACGAACATCACGCGGTCAGCGTCGCCGTCGTAGATCACGCCCACGTCGGCGCCGGTCTTGCGCACCAGCTCCTTAAGCGGCTCCACGTTCTTGGGAATGAGCGGGTTGGGTTCATGGTTGGGGAAGCGTCCGTCGAGGCTGTCGAAGAGGAACTCGGCATCCTCGCCCGCATAGATTTCCTTGGCGAAGAGGTTGGCCATGCCGTTCGAGAGGTCGAAGGCGATTTTGAGCCCGCCCAGGTCTGCCTTGAAACGGCGCAGGAAAGCGATGTAGTCGGGTTTGATGTCGATTTCACGCACCGTGCCGCGCTTGGCGGCCACGGGGGTGGGACGGCCTTCGTCGATCCAGTCGCGGATCTGGCCCAGGCCAGTGTCGAGCCCCACGGGAAGGGCGTTCTCACGCGAAACCTTCATCCCGTTGTACTCGGCCGGGTTGTGCGAGGCCGTAATCTGGACCGAAGCCTTGTAGCCGTAGTTGGCCGTACCGAAATAGACGAGCGGCGTGCTCGAGAGGCCGATGTCGTCCACGTCGGCCCCGGCGTCGGTGATACCCTGGATGAGGGCGTCGTGGATCTCGGGCGAGGAGACGCGGCAGTCGCGGCCCACCAGCACCTTGTCGGCCCCCAGCAGGCCGGGCAGGAACCAGCCCACCTTATAGGCGGTATCCTTATTGAAATCTACATTGTAGATACCTCTGATGTCGTATGCGTGAAATGCTCCCATGGTGTTGATTATTTGATTCTTGCTTTGTAGCGCGTACTCACCTTGCCGGCCGAGATGCGCTGGAGTTTCTGGGAAATGAGTTTGCGGCGGATGGGCGCCACGAGGTCGGTGAACAGCACGCCGTCGAGGTGGCTGAGTTCGTGCTGGATCATGCGCGCGGCGAAGTCATCGAACTCCTCTTCGCGGGGCTGCAGTTGTTCGTCGAGGTAGGAAAGGCGGATCCTTTTGGGCCGCACCACGTCGCAGTAGATGCCCGGCACGCTCAGGCAGCCCTCGTTGTAGGTAGACTTTTCCTCGCTCTCTTCCAGTACGACCGGATTCACGAGCGCGCGGCGGAAGCCGGCGAGTTCGGGGTAGACGTCGGTCATCACATCGCCGTCGACCACCAGCACGCGCTGCGCCACCCCGATCTGGGGGGCAGCCAGCCCGCAGCCTTCGCTCGCGGCGAGGGTGTCCCAGAGGTCGGCCACAAGCGCCTTCACCTCTTCCGGCTGCTCCAGGCTTGCGGGAACCGCTTTCTGGCGCAGTACGCCCGAACCATATAAATAGATGGGTCTGATCATACGTTTCTGTTGGTTCTGTCGAGGTAGCCTTGGAGGATGATGGCCGCGCTGATGCGGTCTACGCTCTCCTTCCTGCGGCGCTCGCTCTTTTTCATGCCCCCGTCGATCATGGCCTTGTGGGCCAGGACCGAAGTGAAACGCTCGTCCTCGAGCGTGACGGGCACCGCGGGAAAAACGCGGGCGAGCCGCTTCAGGAAGGCATCCACGTCGGCCTGCGCCTCACTCGGACGGCCGTCGAGGTTCACGGGATAGCCCACCACGAAACGCACCACCGTCTCGGCGGCGGCGTATTTTTGCAGATAATCTATTATCTTTGCAGCAGGCACGGTCTCGAGCGGAGAGGCGAAGATGCCGAGCGGGTCGCTCACCGCGACACCCACCCGGGCTCTTCCGTAATCTATTCCCACGGTCCTGTCCATCGCCTGCAAATTTAATTCAAAAGTATGGGAAGACAAAATCCTGTCGACTGGAACAAAGTCTACCGGCTCACCCTCATCGAGGACCGGACCCACCGCCGGGTGAGTTCCGTGCGCCTTTCGCCCCTGGGCCTGCTGGTAGGCGGCATCACCGCTTTCGTGGTGTTGTTCGGCGTTTTTTACGGGATCATGGCGCTCACTCCGCTCAAGGTCACCCTGCCCGGCTATCCCGACGGCCATTCCAAGCGGGAGGCTGTGGCCAACGCCATCAAGATCGACTCGCTGGAAAGCGCCGTCACGCGCTGGAGCCTCTATGCAGCCACCCTTTCCCGCGTCCTTTCGGGCGAAGAGACCCTCCCCACGGCCGACAGCCTCGTGGCGGGCGGAGGGGCCCGGTACCTGCGGGCGCTCAGTCAGGCCGAGGCGGCCCGGCAGGATTCGCTCCTGCGGCAGAGCGTCATCAAGGAAGAGCAGTTCAGCGTATCGGACCGCAACGAACGGCGTCTGCCCATTGAAGGCATGCATTTCTTCACGCCCCTGAAGGGGACGGTGAGCCAGGGATTCGACCGCGTGCTGCATCCTGCGGTGGACATCACCGCTCCGGCGGGGGCCGTGGTGAGCGCCGTGCTCGACGGCACCGTCATTTTCGCCGGCTGGACCGACGAGACGGGCTACACCCTCCAGATCCAGCACGCCGGCGACATCGTATCGAGCTACCGGCACAATCAGAAACTGCTCCGGAAAGTGGGCGAAAAGGTGCGTGCAGGCAGCCCGGTGGCCCTTGTGGGCAGCACCGGTTCGCTCACCAGCGGCGACCACCTCCATTTCGAACTCTGGTTTGCGGGCGAGCCCGTAGACCCTGCCAAATACTGCAAACTCTAGTCGTGGAAAAGAGAAGAATCGCCATCCTGGGCTCCACCGGCTCCATCGGGACGCAGACGCTCGACGTCATCCGCCGGCACCGCGACCGCTTTGAAGTGAGCCTGCTGAGCGCCAACAACAGCGCCGACGCCCTCATCGCCCAGGCCCTCGAATTCGATCCGGCCCACGTGGTCATCTGCAACGAGGCCTATTACGAAAAGGTGGCTTCCGCCCTGCAGGGACGCGACATCAAGGTCTACGCGGGCGTGAAGAGCCTGTGCGAACTCATGTCGGGACCGTCCGACGTGGTGGTGGGCGCCATGGTGGGCTTCAGCGGCCTGCGGCCCACGCTCGCCGCGCTCGAGGCCGGCAAGGTGGTGGCCCTCGCCAACAAGGAAACGCTCGTCGCCGCAGGCGCCCTCGTCACGCAGACCATGCGCGAACACGGCGCCGTGATCCTACCCGTGGATTCCGAGCATTCGGCCATCTTCCAGTGCCTGCTCGCGGCACAGGGGAACGAAGCCCGGAAACTCATCCTCACGGCCTCCGGTGGCCCGTTCCGTTCGCTTCCACGGGAAGAGATCGCCCGCATGGACGCCGCCGCGGCACTCCGTCATCCCAACTGGGACATGGGCGCCAAGGTGACCATCGATTCGGCCACCATGATGAACAAGGGTTTCGAACTCATTGAGGCGCACTGGCTCTTCGACATGGAGGCCGAACGCATCGACGTACTCGTGCATCCCGAATCGGTGGTGCATTCCATGGTGGAATTCGCCGACGGCGCGGTGATGGCCCAGCTGGGCTGCCCCGACATGCGGGAACCGATCGCCTTCGCCATCGCCTTCCCCGCCCGTCTGGAGATCGGGAACAAGACGCTCGACCTCGCGCAGGTGGGTGCCCTTCATTTCGAGAAGGCCGATACGGAACGTTTCCCCTGCCTCTCTCTCGCCTACGCCGCCCTGGAGCGAGGCGGGAACGCCTGCTGCGCCCTCAACGCCGCCAACGAGGTGGCCGTGGACGCCTTCCTGCACGGGCGCATCGGCTTCTACGACATTGCCCGCATTGGGGCCGCCTGTCTGGACGGCCTGGATTTTGTAGCAAACCCATCCCTCGAAGACATTTTCGATACCCACGCGCAGGTTTCGGCCCACGCACGGGAAATGCTTTGACGCGATGGTCGCCCTCATCAAGACCCTGCAGGTCATCCTGGCCCTCTCGCTCCTCATTTTGGTACACGAAATGGGGCATTTCTGCTTTGCCAAGCTTTTCGGCATCAGGGTAGAGAAGTTCTTCCTGTTTTTCGACCTGGGCGGAGGGCGCCTCTTCAGCACCAAGAAGACGCGCTGGTTCACCCGGCTTTTCCCTGCCGCAAAGGACTGGGAGACCGAATACGGCATAGGCTGGCTGCCGCTCGGCGGCTACTGCAAGATTGCCGGCATGATCGACGAATCGCTCGACCTCGAACAGATGTCGGGGCCCCCGCAGCCCTGGGAATTCCGGGCGCACAACCCCTTCCAGCGCCTGCTGGTGATGGCGGGCGGGGTGCTTTTCAACTTCGTGCTGGCTTTCCTCGCGTTCGTTGCGGTGGAGCGCATCTGGGGCGAGTCCTACGTGGCCAACCGCGGCGCCCAGGTCTATGTGAGCGAGCTTGCCTACGATATGGGCTTCCGCAACGGCGACGAGATCCTGCGGCTCGACGACTACGAGCCCGACAATTTCGGGATGCTGCAGGCCGACCTGGCCCGGCGTGACGTACGCAAGGTGCGCGTGCTGCGCGGCGGCGACAGTCTCGACCTCTACATAGACCAGGCGCGCATTTCGGAAGTGCTCCGCACGCCCCTGCTCTTCGACCTGGCCGTCCCCTTCGTGGTAGATTCGGTGCTCTCGGACGGCAGCAACGCCGGCGGGGCCCTTCGGCGCGGCGACCGCATCACGGCGCTCGATTCCGCAGGCGTCCGTTTCCTGCAGGACGCCCGGCCCGTCCTGCTCGCCCACGCCGGACGGCAGATGACGGCCACGGTGCAGCGCGGGGCCGACACGCTCCGCGTGGGCGTGCAGGTCGACAGCAGCGGACGGCTGGGCGTGATGATGGCGCCCGTCCCCGTCCAGACTCAGCGCTACAAGGGCCTCAAGGCCCTGGGCGCCGGATGGTCGCTCACGGGCAGGACCCTGGGCGGGTACCTGCGCGACCTGCGCCTGCTGGCCACCCCGTCCACCGGGGCCTACAAGTCGGTGGGCAGTTTCATCGCCATCGGACAGGCCTTCCCCGCCAGCTGGGACTGGTATCAGTTCGTGTTCCTGCTGGCCCTGTTTTCCATCATGCTGGCCGTGATGAACCTGCTGCCCATCCCCGGGCTCGACGGGGGTCACATCCTCTTCACCCTCTACGAAATCGTCTCGGGGCGCAAGCCCTCCGACCGTTTCATGGCCGCGGCCCAGATGGTGGGGATGGTCCTTCTCCTCGCACTCATGTTCCTGGCGTTCGGAAACGACATCGGACGCCTCATCCATTAATATACTTCGCCAAATGAAACGTTTCTGGATTGTTCTCTGCGTGCTGCTCCTTGCCGTTTCCTGCAAGGAAGGACGGCGCAAGGCCCTGCTGCCCAACGTGAGCGGCAAGGCCGGTGAAATCGTGGTCGTCATGGAAAAGGCCGACTGGGAAGGCGCCCCCGGCGCCGAAGTGCGCACGCTCCTGGCCTCCGACTGCCCCTTCCTCCCCCAGCGCGAACCGCTTTATTCGCTCATCAACGTGACGCCGGGCGGGTTTGCCGACCTCTTCAAGGTGCACCGGAACATCGTGTTCTTCGATATCAACCCGCAGGCCACACGGACGGGCGTCTCCTACCTGCACGACGTCTGGGCCTCGCCCCAGTGCGTGGTAAACGTGTGCGCGGCCGACCGTGACGGAGCCGTGGAGCTGCTTCGTTCCGAGGGTCATACCATCGTGAGCGCCGTGGAACAGGCGGAGCGCGACCGGGTCATCCGGAACACCCTGCTCTACGAAGAGAAGGACCTCGCCGTGATTGTGCGGCAGATGTTCGGGGGCGCCCTGCACTTCCCCACCGGCTACAAACTCATGAAGCGCAGCGAAGATTTCATCTGGATCGCCGACGAGAAGCAGTACACCACCCAGGGCGTATTCGTCTACCGGGTTCCGGCCGAGGATGAGCCCTTCACCGTAGAGAAGATCGTGGCCCGGCGCAACGCCGTGCTCAAGGCCCAGGTGCCCGGCGCCTTCGACAACACCTGGATGACCACCAGCCGCATCCTCACGCCCGGCGTGGAATACCTCAAGTACCGCGGGCGTTCCTTCGCGGAGACCCGGGGCTTGTGGGAGGTAGAAAACGACTACATGGGCGGTCCCTTCGTCTCGCACAGCTTCTATTCGCCCGACGGACAGTCGATTATCGTCTGCGAAGCCTTTGTCTACGCACCCAAGTTCGACAAGCGTCAGTACCTCCGTCAGGTGGAGTCTCTCCTCTACTCCTGGGAATGGGGAAGCCCGGAAGAAAGTGAGAAAAAATAGTTTGCATCTCCGAAAATATTTCTATCTTTGCAGTCCCAAATTGGCGTATAGTGCCAAAATGGGCGGCCTGGTGGGTTCGTATAACGGTTAGTACTCAGGATTTTCATTCCTGCAATAGGAGTTCGATTCTCCTACCCACTACCAAATATTAAAAAATAAATACAATGGCAAACAACGCATCAGCAGAAAAAGCCAATCGCCAGAGCGAAAGGCACAGATTGCATAACAGGTATTATGCAAAAACCACCCGTAACGCCATCCGCGCCATCCGTACCACTTCCGACAAGAAAGCCGCCGAGGCCGAAGCGCCCAAGGTGTACGCGATGATCGACAAACTCGCGAAGATCGGCCTCATCCACAAGAACAAGGCCTCCAACCTCAAGAGCGGCATTGCGGTCTACATCAACAAACTCGCTTAATCACAGCCTCGAGAAGTAGCGCAGTTGGCTAGCGCACCACGTTCGGGACGTGGGGGTCGGGCGTTCGAGTCGCCTCTTCTCGACAGGAACGGCAGAAGTTCGCTTCTGCCGTTCTTTTTATGTTACGGTGCAAGCGCGGCGCCACATGGAGGGCAACTTTCTGAATATCAACCAAAAGCCTCACTGTCGGCCCCCTACTCCAGAGGGGGCCGATATAACAGCATTTCGCTGATAATCGGCGCTTTAGCCTCCACGAATCCATTTTACAAAAAATCACTATATTTGTTTGTTCAATAATTGGAGGTGTGTGTATGTGGCGTGAGCATCAACAGGAACAGATTGTCCATCTTTATCAGAATACGGTTGGCGGGTTCCTTCTCTTTTATTCAGTAATCGATTTCCTGGTTTTCTTCTCCCTCGTCTGCACCGCAGCGAGAAGGAATCATCTGCGACTCCTCGCCGTTATTCCTATGTTCGACCACCTTCACCTGCTCATAGAAGCCAGGTCCAGAGAATCGGTCGCACCATTTGTTGACGTATATACAAGCGGGTATTCCAAAGCGTTGAATCACAGTCTGGGCAGTTCCGGAGCTGTTTCCAACCCCGGTTTCGGCTGTGCCATAAAAAGCGGAGAGAAAGCTATCCGTACAGCCTGTTCCTATGCCTACAACAATCCGGGAGAGAAGGGTCTTTGCCATCGGGCAGAAGCGTACCGCTGGACCTTTCTGGCTTATGCCCAATCCGCCAACCCTTTTTCAGAGAAGATTGTTCTGTCACGAGCATCCGCTCCTTTTCGACGTGCCCTGAAAATGATTGACTACTGGAGAAATGCCGGTCTCCCCTTGAGACATCAGTGGCTTGAACCTCTTTTCCTCCCTCTCCAGAAAAAAGAGCGGGAACAACTTACAGATTACATAATTACAGCCTATAACGCGCTGGACTACCAACGGCTTATTTCCTTTTATGGTGATCACACCAAGATGTGCCTTTCCTTTTTCTCGAACCAGGGCAGCGAATACGATATCCGGGAATCGTTCATCCCCGGTTCACACCGCCAGTATCTGGAAATCGCCTCATTTCTCAGAAAGATCTGTCATTATGCAAATGTTAAAGATGCTCTGAGACTGCCGGAGCAGGAACGCCGTACGCTTGCCGATAATGTGATTTCAGGAACTCGGATTCCCCCGCGTTTTGTCTACAAGTATCTGCGACTCGTGGAGGACAAACCGCTGGATATCAAACACTAACCACACTATCGGCCCCCTCTGAAACAGGGGGCCGATAATCCTTTATTCCCGTTATTATCAACGCTTTAGGCTCCACGACAAAATAGTAGAGGCTGGAGGCTTCATCAACCACCTTGCACAGATAGCCGATTATTGAGGAGTGAGGTACCTGGGAATCAGTGGCGCCGGGACTCAGCCACGAGGACCGGCGGGAAGGAGATGGGAGCGGGCGTCGGGGCCCTCGTTGAAAAGCAGGTCCAGCGCGGAGAGGCCGGGGACGAAACCGAAGCGCGCCGAGAAGACCTGGAAGTAGGGGCGGTCGAGGCCGCGGTCGCAAAGGACCGTATTGGGCCGCTTGGGGTGCAGGATTTCGCGGTAGTCCGGCAGCAGGCCGCCCGCCCCGGGCACACCAGCGGAATGCGGCACCCAAGGGATGGGACCCCCGGACGGACCACCGAGAACCTGCGGGATGCCGGACCCGGAAGGCGGCAGGAAGACGGTGGTTTCCCTGATTTCAGTGGCGAGGCCCAGGCGGTCGCAGAGCCAGCGGGTGGTGCGGGCGTTGAGGTCCCAGAGCGTTTCCGGACGGCTGTCCAGCAGGGCATAGAGCGACGCGCGGTAGTCGTCGAACCAGGCCGAGGAATGATAGGCGGTGTCGAGCGTGCGCTCGAAACGGATGAGCCAGGGCGTGGACCAGTCGACCCGGATGCTGCGGATGGGCAGGGAGGAAGTGCCGCCTTCGTGCACCACCGGCACACGCAGGTCCTGCACGCCGTTCGGGCCCAGGATCCGGCAGCGGTTGCGCCAGGACTGCTTCTGGTAACGTTCGCAGGCTTCTACATAGACGGTGGAACACTCCGCCAGCAGGGCGAAGTATTCCACCGGAGGAAAGAAGGCCGTGGTGAGAAGCACCGCGCCTTACTCGATCTGGCCCTTCTCGTGGGCGTCGCTGCCCCGCACGATACCACGCTTGGATTCGCGGATGAAGCGCAGGATCTCGTCGCGTTCGGTCGACGGCGGGAAGCCCGCCTCCACCTTTGCGCAGGCGTCGGAGATGTTGTAGCCCTGATAATAAAGGGTGTCGTAGATGTCCTTGATGTTGCGGATCACGTCGGGTTCGAAACCGCGGCGGCGCAGGCCCACGATGTTCACGCCGGCATAGCAGATGGGATCGCGGCCGCAGAGCGAATAGGGCGGGATGTCCTTGTTCACCTTGCTGCCTCCGCCGATCATGGCGTGCTTGCCGATGTGGCTGAACTGATGCACCACGGTGCTGCCGCCCAGGATGGCCCAGTCGTCCACGTCGGTCTCGCCGGCGATGCCCACGAAACTCACCAGGATGCAGTGGTTGCCCACGGTGCAGTCGTGCGCGATGTGCACGTACGACATGATGAGGGTGTTGTCGCCCACGCGGGTGACGCCCTTGCCGCTGGCCTTGGTGCCGCGGTTGATGGTGGCGCATTCGCGGATGGTCACGTTGTTGCCGATCTCCACATAGGTGATCTCCCCGTCGAACTTGAGGTCCTGGGGCACGGCGCCGATGACGGCGCCCGGGAACACCTGGCAGCCGGTCCCCATCTTCACATAAGGGTAGATGGTGGCGTGCGGATGGATGATGCAACCGTCTCCGATTTCAACATTCTCGTCGATGTAGGCGTAGGGGCCTACCTCTACGTTCTCCCCCAACTTGGCCAGGGGGCTCACACAAGCGAGTGGATGAATTTTAGCCATATCTCGTTTAGATTAGATTCAGGACGGCTTTCGCCGCTTGGGTATTGATACCGTGGCCCGGTTTGTAGGCCTCGATGCGCGCCTGCAGGAATCCGCCCACCAGGCGCAGGTCCCCGATGAGGTCGAGCAACTTGTGCCGGCCGCACTCGTTCGGGAAACGGAGTTTCAGGTTCGAGAGGTACCCCTCGGGCGTTACGCCGAGCTTGCGCTGACCGAACGTCAGTCGCATCCGCTCCAGCTGTTCCTCGCTCACGGGATGCTCCACGATCACGATGGCGTTGTCAACGTCGCCCCCCTTCACCAGGCCCTGCGAGGCCAGGAATTCCAGTTCGTGGAAGAAACAGAAGGTGCGGCAGGGCGCAATCTCGCCGGCATATTCGGGGCCGCCGTCCCAGCAGGCCGTCTGTACGCCGAGCACATGCGAGCCGAAATCGACCGTGAGCTCGTAGGAGAGGCTTTCCGCCGGGGTGATGCGCACCCAGGAGCCCGTGTTTTCGTAGCGGATTTCCACCGGACGGGGCAGGACGATCATCCGCCGCTCTGCGGAGAGTTCCTGCAGGCCGTCGGCAAGGACCGCCTCCACATAGGGAAGGGCGCTGCCGTCGAGGATGGGCACCTCGGGGCCTTCCAGCTCGATACGGACATTGTCAACACCCAGGCCCGTAAGGGCCGAAAGGAGGTGCTCAACGGTAGAAACCGAGGCCTCCCCGCAGGAAAGGGTGGTGCTCCGCGCCGTGCTGGAGACGTTTTTCGCCAGGGCCGGGATCTCAGCGGAGCCGAGGTCGGTGCGGAAGAAACGGATGCCGCTGTCCGCCTCGGCGGGGCGAAGGGTCAGACGCGCCGGGCAGCCCGTATGCAAGCCTTTCCCCTCGAATGAATAGTTTTTCTTCAGTGTCTGCTGTTTCATAGGTCTTAGTCTTCCTGCAGGCCTGCCTGCTTGAATTTCGCGTAACTCTTAAGGTATACCTTGTGCGGAATGGCCGGGCTCCCCAGGAGCACTTCCCCGCTCTTGCGCACGTTCCCGATCACACCTGCCTGGGCCGCGATGGTGGTGTTGTCGGCAATCTTGATGTGGCCCACGATCCCCACCTGACCGGCCAGGATGCAGTGTTTACCAATGACAGCCGAGCCGGCAATGCCGCACTGCGCCGCCACCACGGTGTGGTCGCCGATCTGCACATTGTGCGCAATCTGGCAGAGGTTGTCGATGCGCACGCCGTTCCCGATGACGGTCGATTCCATCTCGGCCCGGTCGACCGTGGTGCAGGCGCCGATCTCCACGTCGTTGCCAATGACCACGTTGCCCAGGTGTTCGATCTTCTCCCAGCTGCCGTCGGGCTGCGGGGCGTTGCCGAATCCGTCGGAGCCGATCACGCAGTTCTCGTGCAGGATTACGTTGTCGCCGATGACCGTGCCGGGATAGATGCGCACACCGGGATAGAAGATGCAGTGGTGGCCGATGCGCGATCCCGCGCCGATGGTCACGTGCTCGTGGATGATGGTGCACTCCCCTATGCGGCAGTCCTTGCCCACGATGCTGTAGGCGCCCACCGAAACCCTGCGGCCCAGACGGGCGGAGCAGGCCACGCGGCAACCCCAGGCACGGCGGCGCACATAGCGCTTGCGCTGGTCGGCCACATACTTGAGCAGCTCGGCCACAGCGCTGTAGGCATTCTCCACACGCACCAGGGTGGGCTGCACCTCGGCAGAGGGCTTAAAATCGGCGTTCACCAGCAGGACCGAAGCCTTGCTGGTGTAGACGTACTGTTCGTATTTGGGATTGGCGTAGAAACTGAGGGTTCCGGGCCGGCCGTGTTCAATCTTGGCGAAGCCCGTTACCCTGGCTTCCGGATCGCCCTCCACGCTGCCGTGGAGAATCTGTGCGAGTTGTCTGGCGGTCAATTCCATGCGCTGCGGTATTAGAATCTCCATCCCAGGGTCAGCACGGCGTCCACGAGGCTCCGGGTGGAGCGGACGACGGGCGAATAGGTATCGGTGGCACAACCGTAAGCGGTGGTGAGGTAATCGGCATAGGGCGCGAAACGCGTCACGGGCCAGGTGGTGCGGCGCACCGCGAGGTCGGCGAAGAACGCTCCGTCGGAGATGAAGCCGAGGCCCAGGGACAGCGAGCGCACGGGGGCGTCGATGTACTGTTTCTTGGCCAGGGCGGCGCCGCCTCCCTCATAGAAATTGAAGTTGGCGTCGTAGAACGCGGCGTCCACCGTGTAGCCGTCGGAGTCGGTGTAATAGCGCTCCGGATTGCTCTGGAAGGTGTAACCGGCCCGCAGGGCGAACGTCGGGAAGGGTTTCACCTCCAGACCTACGCGCAGGGCATGCGAGACGCCGTAGAAGAGTTTGTTCAGGCGGTTCACCTCGTAGAAGGGATCACCCGCCACGGGGTCGTTGTCGAGGAGGCTGTACTTCATAACGCTGAAGTCGGACAGCTCATAGTCTGCGCTCAGCATGCCGTATGCGCCGAAGGTGAAGGCGGCGCCCAGGTTGAAGCCCCAGGGCGAACGATAACTGTAGCTCGATTCCGATTCAGGCGAATTACCGTAGGTACTGCCCGCATCGGTGTAGTTGTTGATGACCACCCGCCAGCGCTCCTCCACGGTGCAGGCCGTGGGCGTCTGGATGGCGGCGCCGAGCCGCAGGGATTCAGTGGGCAGCCAGATGACGCCCAACTTGGCGTAGACGCCGTCCACATCGGCCACATAGTTGTATTCGTAGGTGGAGGCGTTGAAATTCGTGGCAGCTTCCACGACCACGGCACCGGTGTTGTCGTGATACTCGGGCGTGAGCGGGAAGGCGGCGGGATTGTCGGCCGACTCGCGGTAGAACTCGCTGTAACGACGGCGCTGCGCCTGCAGGCCCAGGTTGAAGCCCAGGAAGAGGCGGTCCGAGAAGTCGAGGCCGAAGTTGATGAGAATGTCGTCTCGGTGCCCCACGGTTTCGGTGAAGGACGACTTACGCAGGAGTCCGGGCACGTAATAGTCGTAATTGACACCGTCGAAGGCCTTGAACTCGCCGGAACCGTAGTAGGTGCCCGCATCATCGTTGTAGTTGATCAGACCGGCGTCATAGCCCGCGATGTAGTTCCAGAAATACTTGGAACCGTACATGTCATCGTAGCGGAAGATGTCCGGGTCGAGCGGGTTGCCGTTACCGTCGGCGTTGAAATTCGCCATGGTGGCAAACGCGCCCGAGATGGAGGTGAGGTTGTCCTGACCGAAGGCCGACACCCGCTCCAGATGCGTGGAGGTGCGGTTGCTCACCATGCCCACGGTGAAACTCCGAAGACCGTCGCGGTTGCCCGTCTCAATACGGAGCGACAGGCCCAGGTTGGGCAGGATGAAGCGCGTACGGGAGTCGCGGCTGCCTTCGCCGAAGACCTGGTCGCCCACACCCGCGGTGTAGGATGGAGCCCATTCAGCCACTGTGGAAGCCACGGTGATGCCGGGGGTGATGGTAAACTGGCTGTAGCCCGCAACGGCGGAACCGGCCGGGTTGATGCCGATGCTGCCGAGGTCTGCACCCACGGCGGTGACCGCATTGCCCATACCCAGGGTGCGGGCCGTGCCGTAATACTCGGTCTTGCCGAAAGAATAGGCGTCGTACATCGACTGTGCCTGCGCGGAGAAGCCCATCAGGAGCGCTGCCGCAAGGATAGCTATCTTTTTCATCTTTTCGTTCATTTTGCGTGCCTATGATTATCGTCCGCTGCGCGAACCGCCGCCTCCACCGCTGTGGGAACCGCCACCGCCGCCATGCGAGGAGCCGCCACCGCCTCCGCCGGAATAGCCGCCGCTGTGCGACGAACCGCCGGAATAACCCCCGCTGCGCGAGGAGGAGGAAGGAGAGGGCGACGAGGAGGAACCGCTGTCGTAGAAGGAGGAGACACCAGCCGTACCCACGGATCCGGTCCGATAGGAAGTGCTTCCGCTGGCGCTGCCTGCACTGCGCGAAACGCCTCCGCTGCGGGAAACGCTGCCGGCGGGCACCGAGCCGGAACTACGCACGGCGCTGCCGCTGCTGCGCAGGCTGCTGCCGCTCACCGCACCGCCATAGCTCTTTCCGGAAGCGCCCGAGGTGCCGCCCCGTACGCCGGAGGAAACGCCGGCCACGGCGCCGCCGCGACGGATGGAACCGGCCCCGGTGCCGCCTACGCGGCTGCCGCCCATGGTGGAAGAACGCGAGCCATAATAGCCCAGGCCGTGGTTCCAGGCATAGCCGTGGTGGGGGTGATGATAATAGGAGTGGTGGTAGTAGTAGGGCCCGGGATAGTACCAGGGATCATACCAATACCAGGGATCGTTCCAACTGTACCAGGAATAGCCGTAATGGTACCAGGGACTGTACCAGGAACCGTACCAAGGGTCGTACCAATGGCTGTACCAGCCCCAGCGGTGCCGCAGCCACCAGTAGTCGGAAGCCCAGACGGAACCGTATCCGAACGGCACGGCCCAGTCGGGCGCGATGACCACCAGCGTGTCGCGGCGGCCCTGTTGTTCACGGGCCAGCTGCTGCGCTGCCATCCGTTCTATCTCTTCCTGGGAAAGGATATTGACTTCTTCAGGCGCGGCCTTGCGCGGAGCCTTGTAGTAGATGCCGTCCTGGAACTGGGGCGAGCCGGCATACTGCGACTGAAGGCCGCAAGAGGCGGCACACAGAAGCAGCACGGCCAGCATGTATATGGGGCTTCGTCTCATCTTTTAACCTCCTGTCGTAAAAAGTTTGTATATTTGCGCCACAACGCACGTACGGATACGTGCACGAGGTGCTTTTACTATATAGATGCAATTTTTTGAAAAAAGCGCAGAATTTTAACGAAAAAAAATGGCAAAAGAGATAACAAGCCGTCTGGAGAATTATTCGCAGTGGTACAACGACCTGGTGGTCAAGGCAGATCTGGCCGAACAGTCGGCCGTGCGGGGCTGTATGGTCATCAAACCCTATGGCTATGCCATCTGGGAGAAGATGCAGGCCGTACTCGATGCGGAGTTCAAGAAAAAGGGCGTACAAAACGCTTATTTTCCATTATTTATCCCTAAATCTTTCTTCAGCCGTGAGGCCGAGCACGTGGCGGGATTCGCCAAGGAATGCGCCGTGGTGACGCACCACCGCCTCATGAACGACCCCGACGGGAAAGGCGTGGTGGTAGACCCCGAAGCCCGGCTCGAGGAAGAACTGATTGTGCGGCCCACTTCGGAAACCATCATCTGGAGCGTCTATAAAAACTGGATCAAGTCGTGGCGCGACCTGCCTCTGCTCTGCAACCAATGGTGCAATGTGGTGCGCTGGGAGATGCGCACGCGGCCGTTCCTGCGCACGGCGGAATTCCTATGGCAGGAGGGCCACACCGCCCATGCCAGCGCCGCCGAAGCCGAAGCCAAGGCAAGGGAGATGGTGGAGGTCTACGCCGACTTCGCCCGCAAGACCCTGGCCCTGCCGGTGATCGTGGGTCACAAGAGCCCGAACGAACGTTTCGCCGGCGCCCTCGACACCCTCACCATCGAGGCCATGATGCAGGACGGAAAGGCCCTGCAGGCGGGTACATCGCATTTCCTGGGGCAGAATTTCGCCAAGTCGTTCGACGTGCAGTTCGCCGACGCGGAAGGGAAACTTCAGTACGTTTGGGCGACATCCTGGGGCGTGAGCACCCGGCTCATGGGCGCCCTCATCATGGCGCACAGCGACGACTCCGGCCTGGTCCTTCCGCCCGCCCTCGCCCCCATCAGGGTGGTACTGGTGCCCATCTATAAATCGGACGAGGAACGCGCCGCCGTGCTCGCCCGCTTCGAGGGCATCAAGGCTGAACTGGAGGCGCTGGGGCACAGCGTAAAGATCGACGACCGCGACACGCTCCGGCCCGGCTTCAAGTTCGCCGAATGGGAGGTGAAGGGCGTGCCCGTGCGCATTGCCATGGGGGCCCGCGACCTCGCCGCCGGCACGGCCGAAGTGGCCCGCCGCGACACCCTGAGCAAGGAAACCGTGCCCGTAGAAGGCATCGGCAAGTATGTGGACGGCCTTCTGAAAGACATCCAGCAGAACATCTACGACAAGGCCCTCGCCTTCCGTGACGGGCACATCCGCAAGTGCGACGATTGGGAAGAGTTCAAGACCGAGATCCAGAAGGGCGGCTTCCTGCTCTGCCACTGGGACGGCACGGCCGAGACCGAGCAGGCCATCAAGGACGAAACCAAGGCGACCATCCGCTGCATCCCCGTAGACAGTGTGGTATGCGAAGAAGAGGGTCGCGACATCTATTCCGGCAAACCCTCGCACCAGCGGGTCGTGTTCGCCATCGCTTACTAGATTCGAGAAACGATGAAAAAGAGTTTGATTCTGATTGCTTTCCTCGCCCTCGGGGCCATGCAGGCCACCGCTCAGGACGACGTGCAGAAAGCGGCCGCCGAAGCCGCCAAGGCCATTGCGGAAGCGCCCAAGGAAGCGCCCGCGCCCGTGAAACCCAATTACTGGAAGCACAGCCTGCTGACCAACCTCAACTTCACGCAGACCTCGCTTACCAACTGGGCTGCAGGCGGTTACAACACCTATACCCTCGCCGCCTACGTGGACGGCAACGCCAACTACAAGCGCGAGAAAATGATCTGGAACAACCGCCTTCAGATGGATTACGGTTTCCTTTATTCGGAAGACAAACCCATCCTGCAGAAGAGCAAGGACCGCATCTACCTGGAAAGCAAATGGGGTTATGAGACGCCCATCCGCCACCTGAGTTATTCGGCCTCGTTCGACTTCAAGACGCAGTTCGACCGCAACTGGACCTACAAGACTCCGGCCGCCGACGGTACCTCGGAGCCTACGAAGGAACAGTGGCTCGCCGCCCGCGACCTCAAGTCGGCCCTCTTCTCCCCCGCCTACATCAACCTGGGTATCGGTCTTCTGTGGACGCCCAAGAAGTGGCTGTCCGTCAACTTTGCGCCCTTCACCGGCGGTCTGGTAATCGTGGACGATCCGCTGCTGCGCTACACCTACGGTATGGAACTGCGCGATCCGGATGCATACGCCGATGCGAAAGCCGCCTTCTCGGCGGGCGACTACACGGCCTTCAAGCCCCTGCGCTTTGAACTGGGTGCCCAGCTGAAGGCGGATGCCAAGTTCGTCATCAACGACAACGTGAACTACACCACGCAGGTGGCACTCTTCTACAACTATCTGGAACCCAAACGCGTACCCCGTATCAACTGGGACAACAAACTCATGTGGAAGCTCATGCGCTTCTTCGCGCTCACCTTCTCCACCAACCTCATCTACGACCAGACGGTACTCGTGAAGGACAGCGATGGAGACAAGGTGATGGACAAGACCGGCGTGCAGTTCAAGGAATTCCTGGAATTCGGTTTCTCCTATACGATCGGCGCCAAGAAGAAATGAAGCGTATCCTCCTCGCGGTAAGCGGGGGCATGGACTCCATGTACCTCTGCGAAAGGGCCTCCGAGTTGTTCCCGGGGGCCTCTTTCGCCGTGGCGCATTGCAATTTCGGCCTGCGCGGCGCGGAGAGCGATGCCGACGAGGCCTTTGTGCGGGACTGGTGCCTCCGGAAAGGGGTTCCCCTTTTCGTGCAGCGCTTCGACACCCGCTCCTATGCCCGTGAACAGGGACTGAGTATCGAGATGGCGGCCCGCGCCCTGCGTTACGGCTGGTTCTCCCGCCTGTGCGCCGAGGAAGGCTTTGACGCGCTCGCCGTGGCGCATCACGCCGACGACAACGCAGAGACACTCCTGCTCAACCTGCTGCGCGGAACGGGCCTGAGGGGCCTGCAGGGCATGTCTTCCGCCCGCAAACTGGAGGGCTGCACCGTTCTGCGTCCCCTGCTGGGCGTCAGCCGGGAGGAGATCGCGGCCTGGATGCAGGGACACGGGCTTGCCTGGCGGGAAGACAGCAGCAACGCTTCGGACGCCTACGCCCGCAACCGTATCCGCCATGAGGTGATGCCGGTGCTCAAGGAACTCAATCCTTCTGTCCTGGATACCTTTGAAGAGAATCGAAGCCGCATCAGGGAGCAGCTCCGGGTGGCGGACGACTGGTATGAAGAGGAATTCCTGCGTCTCAGCGGCATGGAAGGTGCCTCAGCCGGGCGGATTCCCGCCCGGGAAGTAGCCGCCTTGCGTTATCCGCGCCTGTTCCTGCAGCGCTGGACGGAACCCGTCTCCCCCGCCTCCGCCACGCTGGAACGGCTCCTCACTTTGCTGGAAAACGGAAAGACCTTCAGCGGAAAAGTGTTTGAAGGGCGCAGCGGACAGATCCGCACCGACCGGGGCTTCCTGGTTCTCCAGAAGGAGACGCAGTCTCCGTCCGCAAAACCGCAGCTTCTCTCCGGTCCCGGAGTCTTTTCCACAGGCAAGGGGAAACTCAGCATCGAGTTGCACCCACGCACACAGGATCTAAACATAAAACTTCCTGAGGGACAACTCATTGCCGACGCTGGCCAGCTCGTCTTTCCCTTGCTGCTACGACCCTGGCGGGCAGGCGACTGGCTGCGGCCGCTGGGCCTGTGCGGACGGAAAAAAATCTCCGATCTCTTCACCGACCTTCATTGGAGCGCCGAACGGAAAAGCAGCGCCTGCGTCCTCTGCGCCTGTGACGCAGAAGGCAGGGAAGCAGAGCCCGGACATGTCCTGGCCCTGCTTCCCGTCCGCATCGACGACTCGGTTCGGGTGCGACCCGATACCGGGAACGTCTTGTTCCTGAATTATAGCGACTTAGTCTAACTCTGCTGGATATGCACGTCGAGCTGCGGGTACGGGAACGAAATCCCGCGCTTGGGCAGTTCGGTGTAGACCGCTCGGTTGTAGGCGAAGAACACATCCCAGTAGTTTTCCGAGCGCACCCAGGCACGGACGGTGAAGGAGATACCGCTCTCGCCCAGGGTCGAAAGGGCCACGAAGGGATCGGCCGCGCCTGCCACCTCGGAACCGATCACGCGCCCATCGGCCTTCACCAGTTCCAGCAGGGTGTCGATACATTTCTGCACGTCGTTTCCGTACTTCACGTTGACCGTCCAGTCTACGCGACGCAAGGGGTTGTGCGAGAAATTGTTGATGTTCCCGTTGGAGAGCGCGCCGTTGGGGATTACCACCGAACGGTTGTCGAGGGTGGTGAGGCGGGTGCTCACGATGGTCACATCGGTAACGGTACCCGTAAAACCTTGCGCCTCAATGAAGTCGCCGGCCTTGAAGGGCTTGAATACCATGAGCATGATGCCTCCTGCGAAGTTCTGCACCGTACCGCTCAGGGCCATGCCGATGGCCATGCCTCCGGCGGCCAGCAGGGCGGCGAGCGAGGTGGTGTTGATGCCGAGCGTGCTCACCGTAATGATGATGAGGATGACCGTGAGGCCGATGCTTGCGAAGCTCGTCACAAAGGTCGCGAGGGCCTTCTCGGTACCGCGGCGTTCGAAGACGCGGGTGAGGATGCGTTTGATGCGGCGGATGATCCAGGCGCCGACGAGGTAGATGGCCAGGGCGGCAAGGACCTTGAGACCGAACTGGATGCCTTCACGGGCCAGTTGCTGCAGGGTGGCGCTGGGATCGGAAGCCAGGCTTCCGGCAAAGTTCTGCACCGCCACCTTGGCGGAGTCGGGATCGACAGGAAGCGCCTCGGGCGCCGCCTGGAGAAGCAGATTCAAAAGATTCATATCCTAGTTGTTAACGGTTATTTCAGGAAAGTCCATCAGGCACTGGAGCTCCAGGCGTTCGGCGCCCTCCACAGTGGTGTGCACCTGATCGGCCGACTGGAGGCCCTCCACCCAACTGCCGTCGGGCTGAGCGCCCATGGCGCCGGCGAAATCGATATAGCGGCGTCCGCTCGCACGCACCCACGCGTTCTTTTCCTCATTGTAGCGTTTGGGTACGGTGGGGATGGTCGCCAGCACGGGTACGATGCCCTTGGCGTCGCAGATGGAGAGGAATTCCTCCACCCCGCGCAGCCAGCGCGCGTTGGGGACGCCGTCCTTATCGGATCCGTCGTTCATCCCCATGAGCCAGAGCGCGTAACGCGGCGTGCAGAAGCGCAGGTTGTTCTTGAAGGAACGGATCATCATCTCGCTGTTGCTGCCCGGCAGGCTGTCGTTGAGGAAGTTCGTGTAGCCGTGCTTGAGGAGATGGTAGGGCCAGCGGACCGGTGAATAGGCGCCCAGGTAACTGTCGCCGATGAGCCAGATGCTCTTGTTTATGTTCTTGGGATAGAACGAGAGGCGGGTGCGGACCTTGTCGGCGCCCAGGTTGGTAAGGAAGACGGCATGGCCTGCGAGGAACTCCACCGTCTGCTCGAACTTGCCTCCCTCACGCGTAGCCAGCTCGATGCGGGACTTTTTGCCCGAGCAGTCGATGACCACATAGAGCGAACCGTTCATGCTGATGCCGTGCTTGAAAGCGGCCACCGTCTCCGGCTTACGGAGATGCTTGTAAACCACTAGGGAGTCGGCGGTAATGCGGATCCAGGCCCCGCGGTATTTGTTGTAACCCCGGCCGATCATCACGGGCTGGAAGCTGTCGAAGGCGAGGTCGGCGCTGATGAAGGAATCGCCCATCACATAGTTCTCGCTCAGCATGAACGTGGCGCCGGGGGCCACCGCTTCGAAGGCGCTGTCACGGAAATCGGGTACGGGCTGAGCCCAGACACCGGCCGCGCAAAAGGCCGCAAGGGCTGTAAGGAAGAAGCGTTTCATGATGCTATGCAAAGTATTTCAGGTTCTCGAATGAGGGCCGGAGTTCTCCGGCTTCGATGCGGTGGATGACCTCCACCACGGTGTCGTTCGCAGGGGTGGGACAGGAAACCTTGCGGCCATAGGCGCAGACTACGCCGTTGATGGCGTCGACCTCGCACTTCTTCCCCTTTTCGAGGTCCTGGAGCATGCTGGCCTTGAGGCGCGCGTGCTTGCGGATGGCAATGGGGATGATGAAGAACGACAGGGCCTTCTTCAGCGGGCCGTGGAAGTCGAGGAGTTTCACGATATCCTTCCCCTGCACGGGTTCGATCCGGATGCCGCCGGCGGCGCAAACATCGATGCATTCCTTGATGAGGGCCTGCACCACGCGCCGGGAAGCCTTGTTTCCGGCCGCCTCGCCGAAGGTGCAGCCCAGCACGGCGCTCATGCCCGAGAAGGCCGCGTTGATGAGGAGTTTACTCCAGCGGGTGCCCACGAAATTGCTGTCGATGGTGACGGGCCCCATGAGTTCCAGCAGGGCTTTCACCTCATGAAGGCGCGGATTGGGACGGGGGCTGAGCGAACCCAGCGAGAAGGTGAGGCTGTCGGGGGCGCTGGTGAGTTCGCAGCGGCCCGGGCCCAGCATGGTGGCCCCCCAGGCCACAGTGCAGCCCAGCACGCGGTCCTCGCCCAGGATCTCGCCCAACTGCAGTTCCGGAAGGCCGTTCTGCAGGGTTACGAGCACGCCGTCCGGCGCGAGATAGCCCTTCAGGAACTCCGCTACGGAGGCGTTCTGCTGCTGTTTGGTCATGAGGAAGATAACTTCGTAGGTCCCCGACATCTCCTCGTCGGTGAGGGCGGTTACCTGCTGGGTAAAACTGAGGGTCCCGCTCACCTGCGCGCCCTTTTCCTTCAGGGCGGCCACATGGGCCTTATTGTGATTGATGAGGTCGATCTGCCCTCCATTCCTTGTGATGAAGGCGCCCAGGATGGTCCCCAGGGACCCGGCGCCATAGATGGCTGCTCTCATGGTTCTCTGCGTTAAAAACTAAGGACGGAGCGCACGCGCACCGTGTCGGAAGCGCTTTTCTGCACCTCATACACGGCCGACGGCCGTTCCGTCTTCTTGCGGTAAATCTGTGAATACCAACCTTCTTCGCCGTGGAACTGTCCGGGCAGAGCGGAGCTGCACTGCACGCGCAGGCCGGGGCCTTCCGCTACGTCGCCGCCCAAACGCAGTTCACCCGGAGCGAAGTGGAAATGGATGCCTACCGTACCCTCGGCGGGACCGAAGGCCTCGTCGAGCAGTTCAAGGGACGAGCCCCGCCAGATATAGCTGCGGCGGTGCGTCAGCCCTTCGTAATCTGCATGTTCGAAGACCAGGGTGGAATCGGTGAAGGAAAGCTCGCGGCAGTCGGCCGTGGCCACATTTTCATTGTCCAGCGTGAGCGCGTTGTGCACGCGGGTCTGGCGGAACCAGTTGCGCTGGCGCATCACCTCCTCGTCGCCGGCGTAGATGAAGGAGCCCGAGTCGGGGCTGAGGTTGCGGCCGGCATGCCAGATTTCGAAGGTGCCGTAATCGGGCTGGGCGTGCCAGGCGCCGGCCTTGCCCGCCTTGATGGCCACGACGGTATCGTCCGGCCCCCAGCCGGTACGGAAAAGGTAGAAGCCCGCATCGTGCCAGGCCTTCGCTTTCCAGGACCAGGGGCTGCCCTCGCGGCCTTCGGTGGCGAACCAGCGGATGTGCTCGTCGTCCGGGAAGGCCTTCTGCCAAATCTTGATAAAACCAAGGAAAGAACCCTTGGACGCAACGCGGCAGTCGCCGAAACAGGGATAGGTATAATCGGGGTAGGTTATGCCGAGGGTGAATTCCACCATGGCGTGCAGCTTTTCCCGGATGGCCGGATCGGGCACCACGTCCAGCACCGAGGCGTAGAGTTTCGCCATACTCATGTGGTAGGCGGGGTCGAGTTCCGACTGGACGCCGTCGGGATAGATCTGGATGTCGAGTTCGTCACGAAGGATCTTCAGCGCCTCGCGGTACCAGCGTTTCGACTCCTTGAATTCAGGGAAGAAGATGGTGCCGCGCAGGATGGAGAACGCCTCGAACAGGCGGTGGTTGCCTTCCGGCGCGATGTTTTTCGACAGGAAGGAAAGGTGCTCGTGGTAGTTCGAGAGGAACTCCATCAGGAATTCGGGCGTGAAGGACGGGGAATTCAGGAAGAGGCGGAACTGATTGGGCTGGGCGTCGAGCCGACTGCTCACCTCGAGCGGACGCCAGGCGAACTCCCAGTTGGGGGCGTCGAGGGCGATCTCCCCCGCGCTCACCACTCCGCCCGGCTGCTGCCAGGCCGGTCCTCCGTTGGGGTTCTTGGCAATCCAGTCACGGTACTGCAGTACCCACTCCCGGGCGTACTTTTCGTCGCCCGTTTCCTTATAGGCCAACCCCATGGGCGTGAACCACTTCTGGCGGTGGAGCTGCCAGCGGAGCTCGTTGTCCTTGACGGGCCAGTACTGCCAGTCTATGTCCTTGCCGTAGAAATAGGACGGCTGATAGGAGTCGTGCACGAAAAGGATGTGCTCCAGGGCTTCGTCGGCAATGCGCATGTCGCGCGCCGTGGCGTGAAGTTCCTTCGGCCAGCCGGGAATGGCGGAATAGTCGCGGGCCCGAAAATGGGCAAGCAATTCTTCGGGTGTGCGGGCGCCGCCGGTTTCCTTGCGGTTGAGCAGGGAGAAAACATCGTCGCCGGAGCGGGGACTGCAGGCGCAGACTGCCAGCGCCAGCAGGAGAAGGAAACGGTTCTTCATCGCAGCAGGTCCTCCAGATGCACGCTGCCCGCCGTCTTTTCGTCGCGGTACTTCACGATGACCGGGCAGTAGAGATGCACGCCGGACCCGGCGCCTGGGCCCTTGCTCACGGGTTTGCTGCCGCTCACCACCACCGCGCCGCGGGGCACCACGATGCGTCCGTCGGCGTTGCGGCGGATGAATTCGCCCGTGGTGGCGTCGAAGATGGCCGTGCTGGAGGTGATGATCACGCCGCTGGCAATGACCGCCCCTTCCTGCACGATTGTGCCCTCGTAGATACCGCAGTTGCCGCCCACAAAGGCACCGTCTTCAATGATGGTAGGCAGGGCCACCACCGGTTCGAGCACACCCCCGATCTGGGTGGAGGCCGAAATGTGGATGTTCTTACCCACCTGCGCGCAAGAGCCGATGGTCACGTGCGAGTCGACCATGGTCCCGCTGTCCACATAGGCGCCGGCGTTTACGTAGGCCGGGGGCATCACCACCGAGCCGGGAGCCAGATAGGCGCCACGCCGGATGCTGCTGCCGCCGGGGACGATCCGCACCCCGTCTTCTGCACGGAACTTCCGCACCGGAAAAGTATCCTTGTCGAAATAGGAGAACTGCCCCTGGCTCATCTCACGAAGGGCGCCGAGCCGGAAGCCCGCCAGGATCACTTCCTTAATCCACATGTTCACCTTCCACTGCCCTTCCACCTTCTCGGCCACGCGGATCTCACCCCGTTCGAGGGCGTCCATCACTTCGTTGAAGCGTTTGATATCTATTTCTGCCATAATGGTTTAAAGCAAGTCTTTGAATTCGTGCACGCCACTCAGACCCTCCGTCAGAAGGGCCGCGGCCACGGCGCCCTCGGCGAAGCCCTCACGGCTGAAGGCCTCGTGGGTAAAACTCAGCTTGTCGGCCCCGGAAAGAAACTCCACCGTGTGGATGCCGGCCACCTCGCCCTCGCGGATGGAAGTGATTTCCACCTTGCCGCCGAAGCAGGCATCGACCAGCTCGGCCAGGCTCCTTGCCGTACCGGAGGGCGCGTCGAGTTTGTGGATGTGGTGGGTCTCGGTGATGTGGGGCGTGTAGCCATGGCCCGCAAGCACCGCCGAGGCCTTCTGGATGGCCGCAAACAGGGCGTTCACGCCCAGCGAGAAGTTGGAGGCGTAAATCATGGGGGTGCCGTGTCTCTCAAAACAGGCGCACACCTCGGAGCGGATGTCGTCCCAGCCGGTGGTGCCCACCACGGCGGCTTTGAAATGCGCCGCAATGAAGGGATAATTGGCGCGGAACGCGTCGGGCTGGGTAAAGTCGATGCAGACGCATTCCCGCGCAAGGGCGGGGTCGGTGCCGCAGATGTCTTCGCTGCAGAGCACGGGTTCCATGCCGTGCCTGCGGAGGCTGGCCTCAACCATGTGCCCCATGCGGCCGTAACCGCTGATAATGATTTTCATAAACGCAAAGTTACTATTTTTTCGCTATTTGCGGCGAGTAAGGAACGAGAACGCGCATGCACCCAGCGCTCCCGTGACGAAGGAGAGGGGCATGACCCAGATGGCCGTGATACCGAAGACGCCGAAAATGGCGATGGCGACGGCGACGGCCAGCGAAAGCAGGGCACCGGCAATGGTGCCCTTATCTGTTGCCCCGGGGACGAACAGGGCCATGAAGAAGAGCACGAAGAGCGGGGCCACCACCAGGTTGACCAGTTTGATGATGACGTCGAGCAGGTTCCCCTGCACATAGCCCACCAGCGAGCAGGAAAGGCCCACGATAAGGCCGATAATCAAAGAGATACGGCGTATGTCACGCACCGATGAGGGCCGGCCCGCATAGCGCCGGCTCTTCTTGAGGAAGTCTTCCTGCACCACCACGGCCGAGGAGTTCAGGCCCGACGAGAGGCTCGACATGGCCGCCGCCAGGATAGCCGCGACGATGAGGCCGGAAACGCCCTGGGGCAGGCCCACCAGGATGAAACGCGGGAAGAGAGTGTCGGCTTCGGCCAGGAGGTCGGTGCCCTCCGGCAACTGCTCGGGGAAATGGGAGAACCAGGCCACGGCCATGAGGCCCGCCACGGCGAGCAGCAGCTGCACCACGGCCGAGGAGAGCAGGGAAATGCGGAAGGAACGGGCCGCCGTGCGGGCGTCGCGCACCGACAGATAACGCTGTACCGACATCTGGTCGGAGCCGGCCGTAAAGATCTGCCAGCAGAGGTTCATGCAGAAGATGTTGGCCACGGTCATGCGCACATTCAGCCGGGGCGTGAAGTCCCAGGGAAGCCAGTTCGCCCGCACTTCCTCCGGAGGCACCAGGGCCGAAAGGCCCAGCTTGGAGAGTACGATGGCGATGGTGAGGATGACGCCCAGGAACATGAGACAAGACTGGATGGCGTCGGTCCAGACCACCGCCTTGATGCCGCCCATGGTGGAATAGAGCACGGTGATGCCCACCATGAGCAGGCACACCCAGGGCACCCAGGCCTCGGGCAGGCCTGTGAGCGGAACCACCGCTGCATGCACCGTGGCATAGACGATGGTGGCCATCCAGAAATAGCGCAGCAGCAGGAAATAGACCGAAGCGAGGCGCCGGGAGCCGGGGCCGAGCCGCATTTCCAGGATCTCATAGGCGCTCGAGACGTTCTGGGCCGTGATCCTGGGAATGATGAAGCGGTTCACCACCCAGCCGGCGATGGGGAAAGACAGCATGCCGGCGCAGAACACCAGTCCGTATTTGATCATCTCGCCCGGATAGGCGAGGTAGCTCAGGGTACTGAAGAGCGTGGCGAAGAGCGACAGGCCCACGAGTCCGCCCGGAAGCGATTTCCCGCCCAGGATGAAGTCGGACTGGGAATGGAGGCTGCGCGACGCACGCCAGCCCACCCAGACCAGCAGGATCAGCACGCCTGCGATGACCAGGATGTCGGGCAGCGAAAGGTAGTGGGCCTCCACCATCAGAATCCGAGCCACTGGGCGTAAGGAGCGAGTTCCCGTTCAAAGTCCCTGCGCTCGATGCGGCTGAGTTTGCGCACAGGCAGACGGCAGGGCCCCGCCTCGATGCCCGCGAAGTCAAGGGCCGCTTTCACGCCCACGATGCAATTGATGCGGCGGCCCAGCAGATCCACCACCTCATTCACTTTGTACTGGCGCCGCACGGCCTCGTCGGCCTTACCCGCCATAAAGTCGTCGTAGAGACGTTGGAATTCGGGTGAGGTGATGTTGTAGGAGGTGCCGATCCCGCCGGTACTGCCCAGCTGCAGGCCCGAGACCAGGGTCTCGTCGTGGCCGTGGAGGATATCGTATCTGCCGCCTTCCAGCCCGATGCAGCGCTGCTGCTCGTTCGTGTCGAACGAAGTGTACTTCACACCCGCCAGATTGGGGATGACCGCCCCCGCCTGCCGGAGAAACTCGGGCATGTAGACGAAGGTTCGGGCCGCATCGGGGATATGATAATAGTAGTAAGGCGTATAGGGCGCCTTGGCGGCGATGAGGGCGTTGAAGGCCACCAGTTCCTCGGCCCGGCCGGCGGGCAGGAAGCAGGGGCCCATGGCCGATATGGCCCGCGCCCCGATAGCCTCGGCGTGCGCGGCGAGTTCCTGCGCCTCCTTCCAGGAAGTGCTGCCCACGTGCACCACCACCCGGAGTTTGGACGAATGTTCCATCCATTTCTCGGCCAGGAGTTTGCGCTCGGCGGTGGAGAGCAGCAGGCTCTCGCCGGTAGTTCCATTCACGAAGACACTGCGTATGCCTCGTTCGTAGAGGAACGAGGCATAGCGGTCTATGGCGCGGGGATTCACTTCCCCGTTGGCCTTCATGGGGGTGGCCACTGCGGCCGTAAGCCCCGTAAGACGTTCGAATTGCATGGGCGCTTATTTGAGGCTCCAGCCGCTGCGGCCCGAGGAGATGTTGTGGCTCTCGCCCTGGGCGCTGCGCACGGTCATGGCGCCGTTCGAGGCGACGGTCAGGGTCCAGCCCTGTTTGGTCTCCGGGTGGGAGGCCTCGTAACGGCCGTCCTTCCCGCTGATCTGCCAACCGTCCAGCGGGCCCTTTTCGTCGACCGCGATCACGTGCACCGTGGTGCGCTCTGTGGCGGGTTCGTTTTCAATGAAACGGAAGTCGTAACCGCTGCCCGGATGACCTTCGCAGAACTGGTTGGGAAGCGGATGATAGGCGTCGTGTACCAGGCCGTACACAGGTACGGGGATATAGGCAGACGCACCGTAATGCATCATGCGCAGACCCACGGCGCCACGGCCTACATAGAGCGAGTCGGGCTGACGGAAACGGAAGTCAAGCCCACCGTCGCGGTTGTTCGCCAGCCAGTTCCAAACAGTGCGGACCGGCTCCTCGGAGGCCACGCGGTCCACCACGAACACCACGTGCGCGCCGCAGCGGATGACGAAACGGCGGAACGAGGTGATGGGCTTGCCGTACATGGCGCCGGCGTCGGCACCCACGGCGCAGACCTCGCCGGCCTGGGCGCAAAGCAGGCGTTCACCCACGAAGGCGATGGGCGGCTCCGGCTCATAATGCCCGTTCTTCAGTTTGTTCAGGATGCGGGGGCCGCAAATCGTCTGGTTGACCTCAAGCGAGCGCAGCACCACCTCGGGCAGGGCCGATTTCTCGCGATAGGCGTCGGTGAGGGTGAAGTAGCAGGTGTTGTGGCTTGCCGTGCCGGTGTCGAGCTTGCGGCTCGCATTCCGGTAGCAGCTGTGTCCCGGGTCGACGAGCAGGCGCTCGCCGCCGTAGATGAGCTGGATGCTGTTGGCGTCCTCGTGCAGGTGACCGGAGTCATGGCGCGGCTCGGCCGGCATGCGGAACGCGACCACGAGCGGATCGTCCCAGCTGCGGCGCAGGATGGCGTCGCCCGCCGAGAAGGCCCGCGTGGCGGGAAGACCGGCCTGCTCAGGGCTCAGCGCGGCCGAACGGCCGGCGGCCATGATGACCGACAGGAAACCGAAATCGTTGATGAAACCGAAGCTGGCCATATCATGTACGGCCGGCTCCTGCACGGGCAGATAGACCTTATCGAAGAGCCAGGAGGCGAGGCCGGCCTGCTTGGGCAGGGCCTGCGCACCGCGCACCGAAATATGCATGAGCAGGTCGCCGGAAGGACGGAACACCGCGGCGCAGTCGCCGAAGTTCACGCTGCGCGGCAAGTTCATGCTGATGGGCCAGCCCGAAATCGGTTTCCGGTAGAGGAAGGCGGCCGAAGACCATTCCACGGAACGGGCATAACCTCCGAACTGGGGCTCCTTCAGCGTCCCGGAACGAAGCAGCGCCTCGTGGGTGAGCATGGTGGAATAGGCCGCATAGTTTCCATACTGGAGGGTCTCACCATAGGAACCGTCGTCCTGATAATGGTCGAGGATGGTGGGGAAGATGTTTTTGGCCAAATCGAGCGCCTCGCGGTCTTCCAGCACCGCCGACGCGAGCGTGAAACCTGCCATCAGGACGCAGTTCCAGTTGGTGAAACGCTCCTGGGTCTCCAGGTAGTAGCGGCAGGGTTCCTGACCTTTTTCCCGCAGGTTCGCCTTGATTTCGGCGGTCTCCTCCGGGGTGAACAGGTCACCGCACAGGTCGAGGCATACGCTCACGGCCCAGCAGATGTGGGCCGTCTCCAGCATGCCCCGCATGCGGCCTCCGTTGTAGCGGCGGAAGGCCGGACCGGACCAGTCGGCGATGGGACGGCGGGCCAGGGCCAGCACGTTGGCGCGGATCCAGGCATCGGTCCGGGGGTCGGGTTCAAGCAGATGGACCACGGCCGCATCGGTCATGTACTCCGACACATGGTGCCACCATTCCGTGGTGGCCGTGGGGTCGGTCAGGCCGGGGAACTGGGTCCGTTTGAGGACGCGCGTCCGGATGGCCGCGAAGAGTTCGTGCGAAAGGGACGCACTGCCGTCGGCACGGTAGGCGGCGAGTTCCTGCTCCGTGGCGAAAAGATGGCCTTCCCGCGCGGGGAGCAGCTGGGCGGCCAGCAAGCAGGCCGCAACGGTGATGAATCTGAAGAAAAGTTTCATGGTTATTGTGTGTTACATAAATATTATCTGAGGTTCCAGCCGTCCTGGCCTGGGGTAATGCTGTGGCTCTCGCCCTGGGCGCTGCGCACCGTCATGGCGCCGTCCGAAGCAACGGTCAGGGTCCAGCCCTGTTTGGTTTCCGGGTGGGAGGCCTCGTAGCGGCCGTCCTTCCCGCTGATCTGCCAGCCGTCCAGCGGGCCCTTCTCGTCGACCGCAATCACGTGCACCGTGGTGCGCTCCGTGCCGGGCACATTCTCAACGAAGCGGAAATAGTAGCCGCTGCCCGGATGACCCTCGCAGAACTGGTCGGGAAGCGGATGATAGGCGTCGTGCACCAGACCGTACTTGGGAACGGCGATGGCGGCCGGCGCACCGTAATGCATCATGCGCAGGCCCACGGCGCCGCGGCCCACATAGAGCGAGTCGGGTTGGCGGAAACGGAAGTCAAGACCCCCGTCTCGGTTGTTCGCAAGCCAGCTCCAGACGGTGCGGACCGGCTCTTCGGAGGCCACGCGGTCTACCACGAACACCACGTGCGCGCCGCAGCGGATGACGAAACGGCGGAACGAGGTGATGGGCTTGCCGTACAGGGCGCCGGCATCGGCCCCCACGGCGCAGACCTCACCCGCCTGAGCGCACAGCAGACGCTCGCCCACATAAGCCTGCGGAGGGGCATTCAGGCTGCGGGCCGGGCTGACTCTCTGGGTGATATCACCCGGGCGGTTGGCGTAATTGTAGACGAAGTAGCAGGTGTTGTGACTCGAGGTGGCGATATCGAGTTTGCGGGTCGCGCTCCGGTAGCAGCTGTGTCCCGGATCGACGAGCAGACGCTCGCCGCCGTAGATGAGCTGGAGGCTGTTGGCATCCTCATGCAGGTGGCTGACGGAATGGCGCGGCTCGGCCGGCATGCGGAACGCGACCACGAGCGGATCGTTCCAGCTACGGCGCAGGATGGCGTCGCCCGCCGAGAAGGCCCTCGTGGCCGGAAGACCGGCCTGGTCAGGGGACAGTGCAGCCGAACGGCCGGCGGACATGAGCACCGACAGGAAACCGAAATCGTTGATAAAACCGACCGTGGCCATATCGTGCACGGCCGGCTCCTCGATGGGCAGGTAAGTCTTTTCGAAGAGCCAGGAGGCGAGGCCGGCCTGCTTGGGCAGGGTTTGCGCGCCGCGTACCGAGAGGTGCATCAGCAGGTCGCCGGAGGGACGGAACACCGCACCGCAGTCACCGAAGTTCACGCTGCGCGGCAGGTTCATGCTGATGGGCCAGCCCGAGACCGGTTTCCGGTAGAGGTAGGCGGCCGCCGCCCATTCCACGAGGCGGGCGTACCCCCCGAACCGGGGCTCCTTCAGCATCCCGGTACGGAGCAGCGTCTCATGCGTGAGCATGGTACCATAGGACGCATAGTTCCCGTACTGGAGGGTCTCACCATAGGAACCGTCGTTCTGGAAATGATCGAGGATGACGGGGAACAGATCGGCGGCAAAGCGGAGGGCGTCCTCGTCTTCCAGCACCGCGGAGGAAAGCGTGAAGCCCGCCAGCAGGATGCAGTTCCAGTTGGAAAAACGCTTCTGGGTTTCCAGGAAGTAGCGGCAGGGCTCCTGACCTTTTTCCCGCAGGTTCGCCTTGATCTCAGCGACCTCTTCCGGGGTGAACAGATCGCCGCACAGGTCGAGGCAGAAACTCACGGCCCAGCAGAGATGAGCCGTCTCCAGCTGACCCCTCATTCGCCCGCCGTTGTAGCGGCGGAAGGCCGGGCCGGACCAGTCGGCAAGGGGGCGTCGGATCATCTCCAGCACGTTGGCGCGGATCCAGGCATCGGTCCGGGGGTCAGGCTCAAGCAGATGCACCACCGCCGCATCGCTCATGTACTCCGATGCAATCTGCCACCATTGCATGGTAGCGCTGGGGTCGCTCAAGCCAGGGAACTGCGTCCGTTTGAGGACGCGGGTCCGGATGGCCGCGAAGAGCTGGTGCGAAAGGGAGGCGCTGCCGTCGGCGCGGTAAGCGGCAATTTCCTGCTCCGTGGCGAAAAGATGGCCATCCCGGGCGGGAAGCGACTGGGCGGCTAGCAGACAGGCCGAAACTGTAATGAGTCTGAAGAAAAACTTCATGGCTATTGCGTGTTATTCTGTAGCAAATCAAGTTCTCCGGCAACCCAGACCGTGTCGCCCGCCTCAAAACGGAAGTCGGGTCCCGGGTTGGTGATGAAGTTGTCACCGCGCAGCACGCTGAGCACCATGCAGTGGAGGCGGCGCATGTCGGTGGAGCGGAGGGTCCGGCCCACGAGGGGGTCGTCGTCGGCAAGGGTCCGGTGTTCCACCCGGAAACTCTCGTCCGGTTTTTCGGACGGAGCGGGCCGGACGGAGGCGTCAAACATGGTCTGAATGCGGGCGAGCTGCTCCGTGGTACCCACGGCAAAGAGCTCGTCGTGCGGATAGAGAACGGTGTCGCCCGGCGGGATGATGAGACTGCTCTGTCCGCGCCGGATCTTGATGATGTTGGCTCCAGATTCGTGGCGGATGGGCAGCTCCCGCATAGGTTTGCCCACATATTCTGAATCGGGCGAGAGCACGATCCGTTCGATGTGGACGTCGTACCCGGCCATCACCTTGCGCAGCGAGGTGGTCACCGGGGCCCGGCGGCGCTCCTCCGCCTCCTTTTCATTATAGTTCTCGAGGAAACGCTGCTCCAGGAACGTGTAGCGGTGGAGGGACCTGCGCGCAAAGACAATGAAGGCGGCCACGCCCGCGATGACCAGCACCACGGTCCAGCCCGCCAGGTGGAAATGTCCGGCCAGGACGAAAAGGATGACGCCGATGACCAGGAAGGTGCGCAGCAGCACCAGTCCGTAGATGGGCCAGACATTGCTCCTCTTTTCGCGGATGAGCCTGGGCGCCGACTGGTTAATGGAACCGGAATTGACTCCCATTCCATAGAGGAACGGGGTCATGGCGGCGAGGATGACCGACACCGTGACGATATCGTGCAGGCGCGGGCTCCAGCTGGGGAAAACGCGGTGCAGGAAGGGCTCCAGGAAGACCCGTCCCCCGATGCCGATGGCAAGGATCACCACGCCGTAGAGCAGGATGCGCAGGAAATAGGCCTTCAGCAGCTTGCGCCATTCGCTCTGTTCGGCCGCGGAGGCACGGCCGCCCCGGACGGGCGCAAGGCGCTCCAGCCAGGCGGCGGGCAGGCGCTGCTCCAGCCAGACATGGGCCGGAGCGGCAAGCCGGATCATATAGGGCGTCGTGAAGGTGGTAATCACCGACACGGCGATGATGACGGGATAGATGAAGTCGCGCATCACGCCCAGCGACACGCCCACGCCGGCGATGATGAAGCCGAATTCACCCAGCTGGGCCAGGCTGAAGCCGGCGTAGATCGAATTGCGGAGCCCGGCGCCGGAAAGGACGCCGCCCAGGGTCACGAAAACGATGTGGGTCACGGCCACCACCAGGGTAATGAGCAGAATGACGGCCCAGTGCTGCGCAATCACGGCCGGGGCCACCATCATGCCCACCGACACGAAGAAGATGGCACCGAACAGGTTCTTGATGGGTTCCACCAGATGCAGGATGCGCTCGCTCTCCACCGTTTCCGCGAGGATGGAGCCCATGACGAAGGCGCCCAGAGCCGAGGAGAAGCCTACGGCCGAGGCCAGGGCCACCATGCCGAAGCAGAGGCCGATGCCTACGAGGAGCAGGATCTCGTCGGAGAGGAAACGGCGCGCCTTCTTGAGGATGGTGGGGATGGCGTAGATGCCCACCAGGAACCAGAGAATCAGGAAAAAGACCAGTTTCACGATGCCCAGCACCAGTTCGGAGCCGGCGAAACGGTTGGAGACGGCCATGGTGGAAAGGAGCACCATGAGCAGGATGGCGATGAGGTCCTCGACCACCAGGGTCCCGAACACCATGGGCGCGTAGGGCGCCCGCTTGAGCCCCATGTCGTCGTAGGACTTGATGACCACCATGGTAGACGACATGGACAGGAGTCCGCCCAGGAAAACGCTCTCCATGAGCGTCCAGGAGAGGGCCTGCCCCACGAGGAAGCCCAGCACGAACACCCCCACGAACTTGGTTCCGGCCGTGACGAGGGCGGTGCTGCCCGCCTGCAGGAGTTTCTTGAAACTGAATTCGAGTCCCAAGCCGAACATGAGGAAGATGATGCCGATCTCGGACCACTGTTTCACCACTTCCTGACTCGAAATACCGGGGAAGAAGCCGATGTTGGGTCCGATGAGGAAGCCCGCCAGGATGTATCCCAGCACAAGCGGTTGCTTGAGCGCCTTGGAGATGATGGTGAAGACGCCGGCCGAAATGAGGATGACGGCCAGGTCGCGCACCAGATTCAGTTCTTCCGACATGGGAATGGGCTTGGTTGTGGTATGCAAATATACAAAAGGGATTTTGAGAAACCACGAAAAAAAGGTACTTTTGTAGGGTAAACAAACAAACGATGATTGCATCCTTCCTGCTTGCGGGCCTGATTGGCAGCGGCCTGTTCAACGCCTCACACGATATCACCACCCTGCCCGCCTGGGGCCCTTACGCCAAGGAATACGCCGGCATCTCACACGTTTCCGACGTCTCTTCGGGCAAGCGGATGGATTTCTTCCTCGTTCCCGGATTCTACCGCCGCGACTACCGTGTGCCCAACATGCTCATGGAATCGGCCGTCTATCCCTGGGACTTCCGCCGCGACCTGCGGCGCATCACCTGGCGCCAGGAAGTGGAGTGGAAGGATTTCGTCTACGTGGACGCCACCTACAGCGTACTCGACGAGGGCACAGTGCTGCTGGAGATGCACTGCGTGAACAACACGCGCATCCCGCAGAACATCCTGCTGAGCACCATGGGCGCCCTGCGCTATGCCGAGGATTATCCCCGGCTGCGCGTGTCGGGGGCCGATGCCGTACTGGGCGCGCTTGAATACGACAGCTACGAACCGGCCGTCCGCGGGCACGACTACGCCCTGGTCTATGACGGGGCGCTGCGGGGCGAAAAGACCGATCCGGAATCGGTCCGGGGCCGCGTGCTGGCCTTTTCGGGCCGGACGGGCGACCGCGTCGTCTATACCCTTCCCGCCCACAGCGGACCCGTACGGCTGCGCTGCAAGGCTCCGGAAGGCAGCCGCGTGCAGCTCAAGGCCGGCGGGACGACCGTTTCCGTGGAGGGCAGCGGGCGTTACGAACTGATCCCCGTCGACTGCCCCGGCACCCGGCTCGAACTGGAAAGCGCCTCCGACGGAGCGCTGCGGCTCGACGCCCTCATCCTGGGCGACGGAGCCCGCGTGGAGGACGCGCCCCTGCAGTACGAACCGCAGCTTCAGAGCGGCAAGGGTTGGTTCCTGGCCCGCTACGAGGCGCTGCCCGACTGCTACGGCGTTGCCTGGAACTTCCCCCGCAGCAGCGTGAACGAATATGTCAACTCCGACCTGGACGTCTTCCTGCGCCGGACGGTCCACAACCACCCGCCGCACCGTTTCGTAGGCGACTGGAAAGGTCACTACACCGCGGCATACCAGCGTCCGCTGTCCCTGCAGCCGCATACCGACACCACAGTTTACAACCTCATCGCCTGCGGCAGCGAAGCTTTCGTGAAAGGACGGCTCGCGGCCTTCAACGCCGATGAGAAACCCTTCGTCCGCGCCGCAGAGGCCCTTGCCGGCGGACCGGCGCCCACCCTCCCGGAGGCGGAACCCTACCGGAACGGGGAACGTTTCATGGAGGCCACCCTGCTTGCCAACATCGTGTACCCGGTGCGCACGCAGGGGCAGTACATCCGCCATTTCACCCCCGGCAAGCACTGGAATTCGCTCTATACCTGGGATTCCGGCTTCATTTCCTGGGCCCTCACCCAGATAGACCCCGTCAAGGCCTTTGAAACCATCAGGGCCTACACCACGGGGGAGGAAAGCCAGTCGGCCTTCATCCACCACGGCACCCCGCTGCCCACGCAGTTCTTCGCTTTCGCCGAGCTTTGCAACCGCGGGCTCGATGACAACGCGATTGCCTGGATGTATCCCCGCCTGTGGCGCTACTACGGCTTCCTGAGCGGGCACAACCCCGATTCCCGGACCGTCATGCCTTCGGGCTTGCTGCGCACCTGGGACTACTTCTATAATTCGGGCGGATGGGACGACTATCCCCCGCAGCACTATCTGAGGCTTCATCCCGAGCTCTATCCCTCCGTCTCGCCCGTGGTGAGCACCGCCTGGTGCATCCGGGCCGCCCGGATCCTGCGGCTCGCCGCACGGCGCCTGGGCAGAAAGGCCGACGTGAAGACGCTCGACGCCGACATCGCCCGCATGAGCGCCGCCCTGGAGCGCTGCTGGGACGAGGAGGAAGGCTGGTATGGCTATGCCTGCCATGACGATAAGGGCGCAGTCAGCGGCACGCTGCGCTATCCCGGCGGAGGCAACTTCAACCGCGGCCTGGACGGGGTGACCCCCCTCACCGCCGGTGTCGCCGGCCCCGCCCGTGAGGAACGGCTGCTCCGGCACATCTTCTCCGAGAAGGAACTCTGGACGCCCTATGGCATCACCGCCGTGGACCAGTCGGCCCCCTACTACGATCGCAGCGGCTACTGGAACGGCACGGTCTGGATGCCCCACCAGCTGGTCCTCTGGAAGACCATGCTCGACCTGGGCAAGCCGGAACTGGCGCAGAAGATCGCTGTCACGGCCCTGGAAACCTATAACAAGGAGTGCAACAAAAGCTACCTCAGCTTCGAGCATTTCGACATCGCCACGGGCCGCGGTGCGGGCTGGCACAATTTTTCCGGACTCACCTCCCCCATGGTGAACTGGTATCACGCCTATTTCGTGCCCGGAACCGTTTCCACGGGCTTTGACCTCCTGCTGTCCGAAGGCCGCTGGACCTCCGACCGGAGCGGCTACGAGGCGAAGGTCCTGTTCGACCGCGACGCGGCGGGACACACCCCATCCGTGCTGCTCTGCCTGAGTCCGGAGCACGACTATACGGCCACCCTCGACGGCAAGGCCGTGGCGCTGCAAAGCCCCTGGAAGGGTCTTGTCTGCCTCTCGCTTCCGGCCGGAAAGAAAGAAGCCAAACTGATTGTAAAACCCGTTAATTGATAACATAGCATGAAAAGAATTCTCTTGTCCCTGAGCCTTGCGCTCCTCGCCTTCACGGCGGGTGCCGCGGTGAAACTGCCGGCGATCATCTCTGACAACATGGTCCTGCAGCGCGAAACGCAGGTGGCCCTGTGGGGCACGGCCGACGGCAAGACCGTCAGCGTAACTCCGTCGTGGAGCGGCACGCCCGTGAGCGCCAAAGTAGGACGCGACGGCAGCTGGTCACTCAGGCTCGACACCCCGAAAGCCGGCGGCCCCTATGAAATCAGCTTCAGCGACGGAAGCGCGACCCTCAGCGTGAAGAATATCCTCATCGGAGAGGTCTGGCTCTGCTCCGGACAGTCGAACATGAGCATGCCCATGAGCGGTTTCGCCGGGCAGCCCATCGAAGGAGCGCTCGAAGTGATCCTGGACGCCAATCCGCAGGTGCCGGTGCGCATGTGCATGGTAGGCCGCAAGGCCAGCCTCAGCCCCGAGAAGGACTGCAAGCTTTCCTGGAAGGAGAATACGCCCGAGGCGGCTTCCAGACAGGGTGCGGTGAGCTATCTGTTCGCCTTGAGGCTCCAGAAGGTACTCGGCGTTCCCGTGGGCGTCATCAACACCAGCTGGGGCGGCTCCTACATGGAGACCTGGATCAGCAAGGAAGCCTTCGCCAAGGACTGGCCCGACGTCAAGATTCCCCAGGCCGTATCGGAGAAGTCTCCCCACCACCAAGCTACCCTGCTCTTCAACGGTATGGTGGCACCCCTCATTCCCTTCACTTTCAAGGGTATCGTCTGGTATCAGGGCGAAAGCAACCGCCCCCGCGCCAAGGACTACGCCCGCCTCACCGCCACCTATGTGGAGATGATGCGCACCCTCTGGAACGCGCCCGAAATGCCCTTCTACGCCGTGCAGATCGCTCCGTATAACTACAGCAACCCCCAGGGCCCGGTCTTCCTGATGGAGGCGCAGGAGAAGGCCGACGAAGCCATCCCGCACACCGGTCTTGCCCGCACCCTCGACATCGGAGACTTCTACACCATCCATCCGCCGCGCAAGCGTGAGGTAGCCGACCGTCTGGCCGCCCTCGCCCTCAGCCACGACTACGGCCTCAAGGGCATCGCCGCCGACGCCCCCGTCTTCAAGGCCATGAAGGTGGATGGCGCTAAGATTACCCTCAGCTTCGACCTCAAGGGTTCCAACCTGGGCCCCGTCAACAAGCCCCTGGAAGGCTTTGAAGTAGCCGGGGAAGACAAGGTGTTCCACCCCGCCGAAGCGAAGGTCAGCGGCAACAAGAAGGGCGTGGTAGTGGTCTGCAAAGAGGTAGAGAAACCCGTAGCCGTGCGCTACGCCTTCCACAACTACGCCCAGGCCAGCCTCTTCAACGATTTCGGGATCCCCGTGGGGCCGTTCCGCTCGGACGACTGGGATCAATAGAACCTGAACCGTCATGAAAGCGCTTTCCCGTCTCTGGTTCCCCGCCGCGGTCTTTTCCCTGGCCGTGGCAGGGGTGCTGGACCCCGGTGAAAGCGGCGTGGGACGGCTGGAGGTGGCGGCGCCGGAGGGCGTTGCCCTGTCCGATACCGTCCTCTATCCTACAGGCGGATACAAACTCCGCCGCAAGGGCGAGGCGCCCGAAGGGTCCCTGCCCGACAGCCTGCTCAAACGCTATCTGGGCGGCGATTACGGCGCTCCGGAAGACACGCTCCCGCAGCTTTCGGCCCGCGACACCATCCACGCGCCCGACTCGCTGCGTGAAATCGATCCCTTCCGCTATAAGTATTATGTAGCCCTGCTCGATTCGCTCACCCATGTGCAGGTGCGCGACTCACTGCGTGCCTCGGTGAGGACCCTGCGCGCGGCGGGCGACAGCCTGGGGGCCCTGAGCGATTCGGCCGACCGTTTCCGCCTGGACTCGCTCTATGCGCGAGACTCGGCCGACCGGGCCCGGGCCGCCTTCCAGGCCTGGTACGCCTCGCTCGACAAGGCGGCGCGCAAGAAATACGACTATGAGCAGAAGGTAACGCGGAAACTTGCGGAGATGGATTCGCTCAAAACCATCAAGGAGGAGAACCAGGCCCGGCGCGACAGCATCCGCGAGGCCACGCCCCGCATCCTGAGCACCTTCGCCCTCCCCGATTCCCTGCTCTACAAACGCATTATCAGCTGGCAGACCGATCCCGATTTCCACCGGGTGGAGGCAGCGGAACCCGACACCGGCTACAACTATCATTTCAACGACTATCCCTTCCGCAAGACCGACGTACAGGCCACCTGGCTGGGTGTAGCCGGTTCGCCGGTACAGACCTACAACTTTTTCAAGCGCACGAGCGAGAGCGGCGTAGATTTCTACACCCCGCAGGAGAGCTGGACCTTCTCGCACCGGACGCTTCCCATGTACAACAGCAAGACCCCGCACACCGAAATGGCGTACTGGGGCACGCTGCTCGCCACCGAGGCCAAGGAGTCGGACAACATCCACCTGCTCACCACGCAGAACATCCTGCCCGAACTCAATTTCACCCTACGCTACGACCGCTGGGGCGGCGGAGGCATACTGCAACGTGAAGAGACGCGCAACAAGACCTTCGCCGTAGGGACCAATTACCTGGGCCGGAAATACCAGATGCACGCCGGTTTCGTGCGCAACACCGTGGGCCGCCAGGAAAACGGGGGCATCCTCGACAACTTCTGGATCCGCGACACCACCGTCGACGCCCGCGAGATCAATGTGGCCCTCGCTTCGGCCCAATCCAAGATCAAGCGCAGCACCGTCTTCCTCGACCAGCAGCTGCGCATCCCCCTCTCCTTCCTGCAGCGGCACCGCGGCGACAGCCTCGCCACCCCCGCCGACAGCCTGGTCCGCGACGGAGCGTCGGCCTTCCTGGGACACAGCAGCGAGTATTCGGTCTATGCACGCAAGTACACCGACGATGCCGCCGGCAGCGCCGACACCCTGCGTTTCGGCCGGCTCGAGAACAAGGTATTCCTGCGGCTCCAGCCCTGGGGCGCCGAAGCGGCCGTGGCCAAACTCGACGCAGGGGTGGGCCACAGCATGAAGAACTGGTTCGATAGCACCACCCTGCACAGTACCCGCCACGTGGAGCACACAGGTTTCGTTTACGCCGGATTGGAAGGGCAGTTCAAGCAGTATGTGGACTGGCAGGCCAAGGCGCGGCTCGCTTTCGCCGGAGCCGAGGCGGGCGACTACAGCCTGCAGGCCCAGGCGCGGCTGAGCCTCTATCCTTTCCGCCGCGCGCGGACCAGCCCCGTGAGCCTGACCGCCCGTTTCGAGAGCACGCTCACCGAACCGGACCACTATCAGAAACTGCTCTATTCCAGCGCTTTCACCTGGAACAATGACTTTGGGAAACGTTCCCAGACCCGGCTCGAAGCCCGGCTCGACATCCCCCGATGGAAACTCGAAGCCTCGGCCGGCTACGCCCTTCTGGGCAACTATATCTATTACGGTACCGACGGCAAGGTCGCCCAGCACGGACCCGTCTTCAGCGTCCTCTCGGCTTCGCTCAGAAAGGAATTTGTCGTGGGCAATTTCCTGCATCTCGACAACCGGGCCCTGCTGCAGACCTCCTCGGCGCCCGAAGTGCTGCCCCTGCCGGAACTGGCCCTGAACGAACGCTGCTTCATGCAGTTCGTGGTGCAGCGCGACGCATCCAAGACCCACAAGATCATGGAGATGCAGATCGGGGCCGACATCCGCTACAACTCCGCCTGGTATTCCCCGGCCTGGAATCCCGTGCTGGGCGTCTTCCACAACCAGACCGAGCAGCGCTACGAGAACGGACCCGTCATCGACGCCTTCGTGAACGTGCAGTGGAAGCGCGCCTGCATCTACATCAAGATGGAGAACATCGGACAGGGCTGGCCCATGGACAGGGCCGACTACTTCAGCGCCCACCACTACATTGGGACGCAGCGCGCCATCAAACTGGGGATTTTCTGGCCCTTCTACACGCAGCCGGGCCGCAATTCGGCCGTGTCGGCCGGCGGCAGTCTGGGCGGAGGAAGCGGTGACGAAGAAGGTCTGGGCGGATTCGGCGGCAGCCTGGGCGGCCTGAGCGGCGGATTCGGCGGACGCACGAGGCAAGACGAGTATTGATGCGCTACGAAAGACATTCCCTCGCAGCGGTACTCCTCACCCTGCTGATCCTGGCGGCTACCGGCCTGTCCACACTCCTGAAACGGGAAGAGCCCCTGGTCCTGGACGGCGCGCACATCCGCTGCGCCATAGAACTGGGCGCCCACGCCGACACCACCCGCGGCCTGCTTGCCGGCTACAATTACTATCTGCTGCAACAATTCGCCCGCGACCACGGCGCCAGCATAGAGATTCACCCTTCCCAGCGGGAAGACCGCTTCCTGGATACGCTGAAACGGGGTGGCGTACACCTGGTGGTGCTCCCCTTCCCCGAAGCGGGGCCCGACAGCGTCCTCTGCTCCGTTCCCGTCGACAGCCTGAGCGTCTGGGCCGTTCCGGAACGCGAACAGGCGCTGCTTGCCGAGATCGACCGCTGGCTGCTCGCCTGGCAGGCCGACAGCACAGCCGCAACTGCGGTCCGAAGCCGTTTTTTCCGCAGCTACGATCCGCTCAAGATGGCCGCTGCCGGAAGACGCGCCCCCTACATCAGCCCCTACGACTCACTCGTACGCGCCACCGCAAAGCCCATCGGCTGGGACTGGCGCCTGCTCTCCGCCCTCATTTTCCAGGAGTCGCGCTTCCACATTGAGCTGCGATCCCGCCGGGGCGCGGAAGGGCTCATGCAGATGATGCCCCTGACCGCCCGGAGGATGGGCGCCGAGCACAGTTTCGACCCGGAACAGAGCCTGCAGGCCGGCACGCGCTACCTGGGCCTGTTGCAACGCCGCTTCCGCAAGACGGCCCGCAGTGAAGAGGAACTGTGCAAATTCACCCTCGCCGCCTACAATGCGGGGGAAGGGCGCATTCAGGATTGCATCAACTACGCCCGGGTCCGGGGCCTGGGCGGCGACTGCTGGGACGACATCGTGCAGGTAATCCCGGAAATGAATGTGGAGGATCTCCACGACACCGTCAAACTCGGACCGTTCAAGGGACGGGAAACCCTGTCCTACGTAGACCGGGTGCTGGCCCTCTACGAAGCCTACAAACAGGTTTGTCCTTAAGTTATTTCACCCGAACGGTATCGGCCGGATCGATCCGGGCGATGAACAGGCAGGGCAGCAGCAGAAGCAGCATGATGGCTGCGAAAGCGCCCGCGTTCACCGCCAGGAGCATGGGCAGGTCCACATGCACGGGCACATACGAGACAAAATAGTTGGCCGGATTGAGCCGGAGCGCGTGCGTCTTGTCCTGCACCAGGCAGAAGAGGAGCGCGATGGCGTTGCCGGCAGCCATGCCGGTCAGGACCACCCGGGCCGACACGCGCAGGAACACCGCGGCGATGGAGCGGTCGCTCATACCCAGGGTCTTGAGCGTCCCTATGGTGGAGATGTGGCGGAAGAGAAGGATGAGCAGGCCTGAAATCATGTTGAAGCCGGCCACCACGATCATCAGGAGGAGGATGACCAGCACATTGAAGTCGATGAGCGACAGCCAGTCAAAGAGGGCCGGATAGCGATCGGGCGAGGCGGTGGCGACGAGCGGCGTGTCATCCTCGCCGAGCGAGCCCGCCGCCGCGGCGCCAAGGGCCACCGCGGCCCGACGCAGCGCAGCTTCGTCGGCCTCGCCCGAAAGCGTCACCTCCAGGGCCGACACCTCACCGGGCTCCCAGAGCGCGAGGCGCTGCAGGTCGGAGATGGGGGCGTAAACGAGCAGTTTCCCGTCGGCCTCCACCAAGCCGCTGTAGATTTCCTTCACCCGGAACCGGCGCACCTGCACCCGCTCTCCCACGAAATAGGTCAGCATCTCGTCGCCTTCCCGTAAACCCAGCTGCTCGGAAAGCCGCCGGGGAATGCGGACCTGCAGCGACAGGCTGTCGCCCGCAGGGACACCCTTGAGCAGGATTCCCTGTATCCGGTCGCCTACACGCACGATGCCAGGCCGGTAGACCACTGGGGTAATGGTGCGCACGCCGGGCACTTCCGACAGAAGGGCGCAGAGCGTGGAATCGCCCCGCACGGGCCCGTCGCCCTGCAGGTCACCTGCGTGCGGTCCGGCGAGCTGAACGTCGCCCGAAAGGTCCCGGATGCCGCCACGGATGGCGTGGCGGAAGCCCCCGGAAACCGCGAGTGCGAGCACAACCACCAGAAAAGAGACGGTCATGGAGATGACCGCCATCTTTCCTTTGAAACGCAGATGCCCTGCTATGAAGGCGTCGGGCCGCATGATTACCAGATGCGGACGCGCTCCGATTCAGGACGCCACATGGGGTCGCCTTCCTTGATTCCAAAGGCATCGAAGAAGGTCTGGAAGTTACGCAGCGTCACGTTGACACGGTTCTCGGCCAAGGAATGCTCGTCGAGTTTGGTCAGACGGGCCTTCTCCTCGTCGGTGCAGTTCGAAGCCCACACATGGCCGTAGCCCAGGAAGAAGCGCTGCTCGGCGCTGAAACCGTCGATGGGTTCGGGATGACGGCCCTTGAAGGAGTTCTGCAGGGCCGTGTAAGCGATGCTCACCCCGCCGTGGTCGGCAATGTTTTCACCCAGGCTCAACGCACCGTTGGCGTTCAGACCGGGCAGGATCTCCACCGCGTTGAACTGCTCTTCCAGGATCTTGGCTTTCTCGCGGAAGGCCGCGTCGTCGGCATCGGTCCACCAGTTGGTCATATTGCCTTCCTTGTCGAAGAGACGGCCCTGGTCGTCGAAGCCGTGGGTCATTTCATGGCAGATCACCACGCCGATGGCACCGTAGTTCACCGCATCGTCGGCATCGGGATTGAAGAAGGGCGGCTGCAGGATGGCGGCCGGAAAGCAGATCTCGTTGGTGGTGGGGTTGTAGTAGGCGTTCACCGTCTGCGGTGTCATGCCCCACTCTGTCTTGTCGGTGGGTTTGCCCAGTTTGTCGAGGTTGTCGCGCACATACCAGGCGCTGGCCGCGCGTATGTTCTCGTAGTAGCTCAGGGCCGGATCGACCTCCAGCGTGCTGTAATCCTTCCACTTGTCGGGATAGCCGATCTTCACGGTGAAGGCCGCGAGTTTCTCGTGCGCACGCAGTTTGGTGCTGTCGCCCATCCAGCTGAGCGAGTCGATGTGCTCGTGGAAGGCGGCACGCAGGTTCTCCACCAGAGTGAGCACCTTTTTCTTCGAAGAGGCCGGAAAATAACGGGCCACGTACATCTTGCCCACGGCCTCGCCCAGCGTGCCGTTGGGAACGCCCATCGCCCGTTTCCAGCGCGGCTTGTGCTCGGTCACGCCGCGCATCTGACGGCTGAAGAAGTCGAAGGTCGTGGCGTAGAAATCGTCGCTCAGCGAACCTGCGGCACCCATGATGAGATGGCCGGCCAGGTAATCCTGGAAAGCACGCAGCGGCATGGAGGCGAACACGGCGTCGAGCCCGGAGAAATAGGAGGGTTGGGCCACGATCATCTTTTCCTGGGGCGCCACGCCAAGGGCCTCGAAGAAGGCCTTGTAGTCGAAGGCGGGATAGGCGGCGGCGAAAGCCTCGCTGCCCATGGGATTGTAGAGTTTGGTGAAGTCGCGGTTCTGCACGCGGGTCCAGGAAACCTGGGCCAGACGCTCTTCCACGGCCACCACATTGTCGGCGGCGGCAGCGGCTTCCTCAACGCCGGAAAGCGTGAAGAGTTTCCCGAGCATGGCGCGGTAGCCTTCCTTGAGCTCCGCGTTGGAGGCTTCCAGATAGTAGTCGCGGTCGCCCATGCCCAGGCCGCCCTGGGTAATCCAGAGGAGCTGGGCATTGCTATCCATGAGGTCCACCTCAACGCCGGTGTCGAAGAAACCGCCGTTGCCGTGCAGCATCATCCCGGCCAGTTCACGGGCAAGCCCCTGCATGTCGGAGACGGCATAGATCTCGTCGAGGTACTTACGGAGCGGAGCGGAACCCTCGGCGTTGAGCCGAAGCGAATCGAGTCCCTGCTTGTAGAGGTCCGAGATCTTCTGCTCCACCGAGCCCTTGCGAGCCTTCAGGGTGGTCATGGACTGGAAGAGTTCGTTGAGCCTGATTTCGTTGTTCTCATTGAGCACGTCGAACGAGCCGAAACGGGCATACTCGGGTTTGAGCGGGTTTTTCTGCATCCATCCGCCATTCACATAACGGTAGAAATCGGCACCCGGGGCCACGCTGAGGTCCATGTCGGTGGGGTCGATGGCGGGAATCTTTTCTCTTTCGGGCTTGCAGGCGGCAAGCAGCATGAGGGGAATCATAAACAGCAGAATCTTTTTCATATACATATTATTTTGGTTTTCAGTCCGGGAAAGCAAAAATACAACGAATTTTGCGATATTTGTCTTTTCGTATGGAAAACGGCATCATACGTTTCGTAAAGAACTGGACGCTTCCGCTGGCCATGGTTACCGGAGCCGGCCTGTATCTGGGTTACCGGGCCCTGCCCGCACTCGCCCCGGCAGGTCCTTTCCTGCACCAGGCGGCCGTGCGGCTGCAGCCGGCGCTCATTTTCCTGATGCTCTTCCTTCAGTTCAGCAAGATTTCGCCCCGCGACCTCCATTTCCGTCCCTGGAACATCGCACTCCTGCTGCTGCAGGGCGGGTCTTTCGCCGCCTTAGCATGGCTTGCGCTACGGCTGCCCCCCGGCTTTTCCCGCACCCTCGCGGAAGCGGCGATGCTGTGCCTGATCTGTCCCACGGCCATTGCGGCGGGGGTCATCACCGACCGGATCGGCGGAAGCCTGCCGGCCATCATGAGCTATCTCGCCCTCATCAACTGCATGGCTTCGATCCTCATTCCGGCCATCCTCCCGCTGCTGCATCCCATGCAGGGTCTCACGTTCCTGCAGGGCGCGCTGCTCATCCTGCGGAAGGTCTTCTCCTCGCTCATCCTGCCCACGCTCCTCGCCTGGCTGGTACGCTGGAAGATGCCCCGTTTCCAACGTTTCCTCACGGCGCACGTGGGCTGGGCCTTCTACATCTGGAGCGTCTCGCTCACCATCCTCATGGTGCTCACCACCCGCACCCTTGTGCTCAGCCGCCTCGGACTGGGGCAGCTTGCCCTGCTCGGCGCCGTGTCGCTGTTCTGCTGCGTGCTGCAGTTCGCCCTCGGACGCCGGATCGGCGCCCCGCTCGGCCGCGTCGACAGCATCACCGCCGGACAGGCCTTCGGCCAGAAGAACACCTCGCTCATGATCTGGATCGGCTACTCCTATATGACGCAACAGACCGCCATCGCGGGCGGCCTGTACTGCATCTGGCACAATCTGGTGAATTCCTGGGAACTCTGGCGGGAGCGTCAGCGCTTACCGGACAGGTAGTCGAGCCGCGCTCGCGCCGAGGCCTTTTCCGTCTCGTCGGAACTGAGTTTCATCAGGAGGGGCAGATATCGTTTTTCGAGTTTCACGTCTTTAGCGTTGCGCGCCAGCAGCACGATGTTGCACACGGCCGTGTAGTCGTCGGATTTGTATTTGAGCGCCTTCTTGTAATACTTGAGCGCGGCGGCGTTATCCTTGCGCACCAGCAGGTTCCAGGTGCCCATATTGTCGAGGAAGGCCGCTTCGCGCGGATGCAGCTTGAGCATCCGTTCCGACACAATGCGGAACGACTCCATGGCCTGCGGGCCGCCCGTATCGAAGAATGCCTTGCAATACTCCTGAACGGCTGCGGGCAGCACTTCCGGGCCGGCTTTCTCTCCGTTCAGGGTCCAGGCGGGATGGCTCGCCGCGTCGTGGTCTACCAGGTCGAGCACCGCCGTGGCGGCCATGTCGGGGCTCTCCTTCTCATACTCGAGCAGGGCCGTAATCTTCCGGAAACGGTAGGAGAGTTCCTCCGGACGCAGGCGGATAGCCTTGTCGACAGCCTGCTGCGACTGCACGAACACGGGCTCGTCGAAAGCGGGCACCTCATAATAATGGACGGGCGTACCCGTGGAGTCTTTGAGACTCAGGAAGGGCTTGCGGCCCAGGAAACGGCTTTCCTTCCGGGGCTCCACGCGGGTCGAGCGCGATTTGGCCAGGTAATAGTCGAAACGGGCCAGCAGCATGTCGCAGTCGTCGGGCGCCGCTTCGGCCCAGCGGTCGAGGATGGTTTCCACCCCCACGCCGGCCTGGCCCAGCATACGGACCTGACGTTCGTAGGCAGATTTGTATTCCGCGGCACTCTGGGCGGCGGAGTTTTGTACGGCCAGCAGGAGGAGCGCCGGCAGGATAACAAGGAATCGCTTCATACGTCCATACGGATGCGGCGGCCCCGGGGCAGCAGGTTGTTGCAGCGGGGTCCCAGATTTTTCACAAAACCCAGGGCATGCCCTTCGAAACGGAGGAGCAGATAGCCTTTCGGAGCGCCCGGCAGGTTCAGGGCGTCCCGGTGCAGGAAACGCAGGGCCTGGGCGCGGTCGAGTTCCAGCTCGGGATATTCCCCCTCATAGGCAAGACTGAGGGCATAGTCGGGGTCGGGCACGAAATCGTTCCCCTTCCGCTCGCCCTTCACGACGCCGCAGAGGATCGGGCGCAGGTCCTGCGGACCGGCTTTTGCGCCCGGGGCGGGGGCCGGAGCCGTCTTGACGAGCGCGCCCACCCACTGCCCTTCTCCCGGAACCTCCCCGTGCCGGAGCAGGTTGCCACAGCGCGTCTGGCGCACGCCCCAGTCGGCGAAGGGATTGTCAGGCGGGCAGATACGACCGCCGAGCTGCGCGGCCGCCCATTCGAGGTTGGCGTCGTTTTCACTGTCCTCGTAGGTGCAGGTGGCATAGAGCAGCAGCCCGCCCTGCCGGAGCGCAGGCCACACGTCGGCGAGAATCCGGCGCTGACGCGCTGCACAGAGTTCCACCACGGCGGGGCTCCATTCGGCCTCGGCACGCGGATCCTTGCGGAACATCCCCTCTCCGCTGCAGGGCACGTCGGCCACCACGGCGTCGAACCAGCCGGGCAGCACCCGCCCAATCACGGCCGGATCGACCGAAGTCACCACCACGTTTGGATCGCCCCAGAGGGCCACATTGTCGCGGAGCACGGAAGCCCGCGCGCGCATCACCTCATTGGAGACCAGGGTAAAGGCATCGCCGCAGGCTTCCCGCAGCGAGGCTGACAGGTCGGTGGTCTTGCCTCCGGGCGCGGCACAGAGGTCGAGTACCCGAAGGGGCCGAGCGACATGCTGCAGATCCGGAAGATGGCGCCGGAACACGTAGCCGGCATACATTGCCGAAGAATCCTGCACATAGTAGCAGCCCGCGTGCAGGAGCGGGTCGAGGGTAAAGTTGGGCCGTTCGGAAAGCAGCCGCCCCCAGGGGCTCCAGGGCACCGCCTCTCCGGCAGGCCCTGCCGCACCTTTGAAGGGATTCAGCCGCACGCCGACGCGCCCTTCGTTCATAGACCGAAGCCTTGGAAATCCTGAGGCATGCCTTCGGGGACACGCCCCTCCGAAACAGCCACCAGACCATCCACAATCTTGTCGAGCCCCTCCTGGAGTTTGCTCCCCAGCATCATCTTCATCATGAGATTGAGGTCGGCGTCGAGCGTGATGGAGAAATCGGTTTTCCCCTCCTCGGGCGAGGGGTCGAAATGAAGGCCCACGGTGAAATGGAAGGGGGCGCCGTCGTCCTGCAGTTCCATATACGACCAGGGCTCGCGCCGGCTCACCCGGACGCCGATCGAGAAGCCCTGGACTGTGGCCGAGATGTGGTCGGAGTCGGCCGTCACCGAGGCGCGCTTGTCTTCGGGAAGCAGGTCCACGAAACGGCGCAGATCGGTGAAGGCCATGTAGAGCGCGCTCTGCGGGCGCGACACAATGCCGTGTTTGCTCTTGTATTGTGCTGCCATATTTATTATTTTTGCACCTGTCTTTCCGGCAAAGATAGCAAGAATCATGCACAAAATCTATTTCGAGAAGCGCTGCATCATCATCTGCGAACCCGACGACCAGGCCCTCGCCGATCCCAACGCCGTGGAGTTCCATCTGGGCGAACGCATCGACATCCACACCCTGGTCCTCATGTTCGAAGCCTCCGCGGAACTCGGACGCCTCTACATCCCCACCCCCCATACCGACAAGACCTACCACCGGCTCTGCGCCGAATTCAAAGAGGTGAACGCCGCGGGCGGGCTGGTGCAGAACCGGCGCGGAGACTACCTGCTCATCAAACGCAGCGGCCTCTGGGACCTGCCAAAGGGGCATCAGGAAGACGGGGAGGACATCCGCACCACGGCCCTGCGCGAGGTGCAGGAAGAGACCGGGGTAGACAAACTCGAGCTGCGCGACCTCATCTGCGTCACCGACCACTGCTACCTGCGCGACGGCATCTGGCACCTCAAACACACCTGGTGGTTCGACATGCTCTACACCGACCCGGTCAAGCTCACCCCGCAGCGTGAGGAAGACATCGACAAGGCCGCCTGGGTGGCCCGCTCCAGCCTGCCGCCCTTCCTCAAGAATACCTTCCCCTCCATTCTCGAAGTATTCCGCGAGGCAAAGTGAAACTTTCCCCCGTGTGAGGCCGTATATTAAAAGTATCCACATTCGGACTTATGAAACTTTCCCAATTCCAATTCGACCTCAAGCGCGAACAGATTGCGACCCAGCCGCCCCGCTGGCGTGACGAATGCCGCCTGATGGTCCTGCACAAGGCAGACGGCAGCATCGAGCACAGACTCTTCAAGGACATCATCGATTATTTCGCGCCCGGCGACCTGTTCGTACTCAACGACACCAAGGTCTTCCCGGCCAAACTCTTCGGCAAGAAGGAAAAGACCGGCGCCGACATCATGGTGTTCCTGCTGCGCGAACTGGGCCGGGAGCAGAAGCTCTGGGACGTGATCGTGGAACCCGCCCGCAAGATCCGCATCGGCAACAAACTCTATTTCGGTGAAGACGAGAGCATGGTGGCCGAAGTCATCGACAACACCACCTCGCGCGGGAGGACCCTCCGTTTCCTCTACGACGGTCCCTACGACGAATTCAAGAAAGCCCTCTTCGACCTGGGCCAGACCCCGGTTCCCGAATGGGTGAAGGAGACGCCCGATCCCGAAGACGCCGAGAACTTCCAGACCATCTTCGCCGCGCACGAAGGCGCCGTCTCGGCCCCGGCCGCCGGCCTGCACTTCAGCCGCGAACTCTTCAACCGCATGATCCTGGCCGACATTGAGAAGACCTTCATCACCGTGCACATGGGTATCGGGCACTTCCGCCGCGTAGACGTGGAAGACCTTTCCAAGCACCGGATGGACGGGGAACGGATGATCATCTCGCCGGAGGCCGCCGCCAGCATCAACGCCACCAAGGAAGCAGGGCATAAGATCCTCGCCGTGGGCGTAACCGTGCTGCGGGCCCTCGAGACCAACGTGACCACCGAACGGCGCGTGCGTCCCAGCGACACCTGGACCAACAAGTTCATCTTCCCGCCCTACAATTTTTCCATTCCCGACGCCTTCGTGTCCAACTTCCATCTGCCCGAATCGACGATGCTTATGGCCGAGGCCGCTTTCGGCGGGTACGAGCCCGTGATGAACGCCTACCGGACGGCACTTCAGGAGGGGTACAAGTTCGGTCCGTACGGAGACGCGCTGCTCATCCTATAAAATAAATCTTTCGGTACCCCCGAAAACAGAAATATCCGCCGCTTCCTTCCCGGAAAGCGGCGGTTTTTCGCTGCGCGCGCCCTATCTTCGCAGCACTATGGAAAACGACGCTCAACTCCGGCGCGAGCGCATCTGCGCCTGCGCCCTCCTGCATCAATTCGGATTCAAACCTCTTCTGGCCCGGAAACTCACCGATGAACTGGGTTCGGCCGCCGCTGTCTTCGACCTGCCCGCACGGGACCGGGCCCGCCTGGGCCTGCCTTCCAATGCGGAAGAGGAGGCGGAACGGGAACTGGACGGGCTCGCCCGGCGCGGTGCCCGTTTTCTCGCCCTGAGCGAGGAGGCATTCCCCGAGCTGCTGCGCGACTGTCCCGACGCCCCGCCGGGCCTCTATGTCCGCAGCGAAACCCCGCCTGAGGAACTCTTCAACCGGACCACACCCATCGCCGTGGTAGGCACCCGCGACATCTCGCTCTACGGAAAAGACTGCTGTCCGCGCATCGTGGGGTCCCTTGCCCGGGGCTGCAGCGAGAAACCGGCCATCGTGAGTGGGCTGGCGCTCGGAGTGGACATCGCGGCCCAGCTCGCCGCCCTGTCCTTCGGCCTGCCCACCATCGGGGTCCTGCCCACCGGGATCGATGAGATCTACCCCCGGACGCACCGGGTGGCCGCCGCCAAGATCGCCGCCGCTCCGGGCAGCGCCCTCGTCACCGACTATCCGCCGGGGACCGCCCCCCAGCCCTTCACCTTCCTGCGGCGCAACCGCATCATCGCCGGGCTGAGCCGCGCCACCCTGGTGGTGGAATCGCGCATCCGCGGCGGCGCCCTCATCACCGCCCGCCTCGCACACGAGTACGGGCGCGAGGTCTATGCCGTCCCGGGCCGGATGGACGACCCCCGTTCGGCCGGCTGCAACCTGCTCATACGCGAACGGGTGGCCGAAATCCTCCCAAGCCCCGCAGATCTTCCCGCCGCCCTGGGGCTGGGCTTCGCCGAAGCGGAAAAGGGCTCCGCAAAGGCACTGGAAGCACGCATCGCCGCTTTTGCCGAAGGGCCGCAGCGGGATCTGCTGCTCCGGCTCGCACAGCTCGTCGCCGCCGAGCGGGGCCTCACCGTGGAGGAACTTTCCGCACGGCTCGACCGCCCCTATGCCGAAACCTCGGTCCTTGCGGGCCTGCTCGAAAACGAAGGGATTCTGCTGCGCGACTTGCTCGGACAGTGTCGGATAAACGCCGAAATTGTCTAAATTTGCGGTATGGAATGGGTGGACACGCATACCCACTGTAACGACGAGGCCTATGCGGGCGAGCAGGACGCGGTGGTCGAAAGGGCCGTACGCGCCGGCGTGCGCCGCATGATCCAGGCCGATATCGACAGCCGGGAGCGTCCCGGCAGTTTCGCCCTGGCGGCACGTTATCCCGGCGTACTCTTTTCCATGCTCGGGCTCTATCCGGGCAGCGTCACGCGTGACTGGCAGGCCGAGGTGGACGCCCTGGCGGCCTGGCGCGACCGGGGCGTGGTCGCGCTCGGAGAAATCGGGCTCGACTACCACTGGTCGCAGGAATTCCGCCGGGAGCAGAAAGACGCCCTCTACGCCCAGTTCCAACTCGCCGCCGCCTGGGACCTGCCCGTAAACATCCACTTGCGCGACGCCACGGACGACTTTTTCTCCGTGCTCGACAATTGCCGCAACCTGGGCCTGAGGGGCAACCTGCACGCCTTCAGCGGCAGCATCGAGACCTTCCGGCGCCTGGAGCGCTACGGCGACTGGCGCATCGGCGTGGGCGGTGTGGTCACCTTCAAGAAGGCCTCCCTGCAGGAGGTGGTCCGGGCGGTTCCGCTCGAGCGCATCCTGCTGGAAACCGACGCCCCCTACCTGGCCCCCACCCCGCTGCGCGGCACGCGCAACGAAAGCGCCAACCTCCCCCTCATCGCCGCCAAGGTGGCGGAACTCAAGGAAACGGACCTCGAAACCGTGGCGGCCGTCACCACCGCCAACGCGGAACAACTTTTCGGACTATGCGACAAAATCCCGGCAAAACATCCCTCCTGCTGATCTACACGGGCGGGACCATCGGCATGAAGGAGCGTCCCTCAGACCAGACGCTCGTCCCCTTCGATTTCAGCCAGATCCTGGAAGAAGTCCCGGAACTGGGCAAGTTCGCGGCACGCATCGATGCCCGCTCCTTCGACCCGCTCATCGACTCGTCCGACGTGGAGCCGGGCCTCTGGCTCTCGCTCGCATCACTCATCGAGCAGGAATACGACAACTACGACGGTTTCGTGGTACTGCACGGCACCGACACCATGGCCTATTCGGCCGCCACGCTGGGTTTCATGCTCGAGAACCTGGGCAAGCCCGTCATCTTCACGGGAAGTCAGCTGCCCATCGGCCAGCCCCGCACCGACGGCAAGGAAAACCTTGTTTCCGCGGTGGAGATCGCGGCGGCAAAGGACGAGCGGAGCCGCGCCCGCGTGCCGGAGGTGAGCATCTTCTTCGGCGCACGGCTGCTGCGCGGCGTGCGCGCCACCAAGGTGAACGCCACCGCCTTCGACGCCTTCCGATCCCCCAACCATCCGGCCCTCGCCGAGGCGGGCATCAGCATCCGCTACCGCGACGCGCTTATCCGCCGGCCCGAGCGGGAAGACGCCCCCCTGCGCATCCACACGAAACTCGACACGCGCGTGGCCATCCTCAAAGTGCATCCCGGCATCACCGAGCAGGTGGCCCGCAACGTCCTGCTCGGAACGGGCATCCGGGCCGTCATCCTGGAGACCTACGGATCGGGCAACGCCATATCCAAACCCTGGTTCACCGACATCGTGCGGGAGGCGGCCGACAGAGGGAAGGTCCTCTTCAACATTACCCAGTGCCTCGCCGGCGAAGTGGACATGGATCTCTACGCCACCGGGCGCGCGCTCAAGGACGCGGGCGTGGTCTCGGGCGGCGACATGACCACCGAGGCGGCCCTGGCGAAGCTCTTCCATCTGCTGGGCGAAGAAGCCGACGCGGAGCGCGTGAAGGCCCGCCTCTCGGAAGACCTGAGGGGAGAAATCTCCAAATAATGATTGCAGAATGGATTTTTTTTGCTAAATTGCATCGATTTTATAATGCTGACTGTAAGCAATAAACTAATTAATACATTATCAATCAATCACTCAAAAACAGTTATGAAAAAGTTTTTCGTGTTTTTGGCAGCCATGACCCTCTCGGTCTTCACTGCAAACATCGCCTTCGCCCAGGACGCTCAGGCCCAGGAGCAGGCGGCCACTGAAACCGTCGCGGCCGCTCCGGCAAACGACCTTGCCGCCCTCACCGCCGGCGCTCCGGAGGTCCCCCTTACCCAGGCCCTCAAGACCAAGTTCATCGAGGGTGGTGCGGGCTTCATGTCCCTCATCATCATCTGCCTTATCATTGGTCTCGCCCTCGCCATCGAGCGCATCCTCTATCTCACCTTCTCCAAGACCAACACCAAGAAGCTCATTGAGAAAGTGGAAGCCGCGCTTGCCGAAGGCGGTATCGAGAAAGCAAAGGACGTGTGCCGTGAAACCCGCGGACCGGTGGCCAGCATCTTCTACCAGGGCCTCCTCCGTTACGACCAGGGTGTCGATGTGGTCGAAAAGACCATCGTCTCCTACGGCTCCGTGCAGATGAGCGAAATGGAGAACGGCCTCAGCTGGATCTCCCTCTTCATCGCCATCGCCCCGTCTCTCGGATTCCTCGGAACGGTTATCGGTATGATCCAGGCCTTCGACGCCATTCAGGCAGCGGGTGACATTTCCCCGAACGTCGTCGCCGGAGGTATGAAGGTCGCCCTCATCACCACCGTCGCCGGTCTGATCGTGGCCATGATCCTGCAGGTGTTCTACAACTACATCCTTGCCAAGATCGACGGCCTGACCATCGACATGGAAGATTCTTCGATCTCCCTCGTTGACATCCTCACCAAGTACAACGCGAAGTAGTTAACCTCCAGTCCAAGACAATGAAACTCGAAAAGATATTCAAATGGGGCATGATTGCGCTGATCCTGGTCAGCGTGGGCATTCTCATCTGGGGATCATCCGTGGGCTTCGAGTCGAACGACGGCCTCGCGACCGACGTCCTTCTCAACTGGGCCTACATCATGGTCGGCATCGCAGTCGTATCATGGGTGGTGATCGGCCTGATCGTGAATACCCGGAACATCCCCAATAGCCTCATCAATCTGTGGCTCATACTGGTCGGGGCGGCTGTGCT
>JAFTEQ010000021.1 GCA_017453565.1 Bacteroidales bacterium | reverse complement strand
GGACCTTCCTCTCAGAACCCCTAGACATCGTCGCCTTGGTGTGCCGTTACCACTCCAACCAGCTAATGTCTCGCGAGCCCATCCGTATCCGCCGGAGCTTTCAAACAAAGACCATGCGACCTCTGTTGTTATGGGGTATTAGACGGCGTTTCCACCGCTTATCCCCCTGATACGGGCAAGTTGCTCACGCGTTACGCACCCTTCCGCCGGTCGCCGACAGGTATTGCTACCCTCGCTGCCCCTCGACTTGCATGTGTTAAGCCTGCCGCTAGCGTTCATCCTGAGCCAGGATCAAACTCTTCTTTGTATTTTCACAAATTCTTTAGCTTGACCCTCGACGCTCTCGATTCTTTAAAGAAATCAACGCTCTCGATCTATTTGTTTCTCGGTACTTGCTTGTACTTATCTTCCAGTATTTTCAACGAACTTTCTGACTCCGCTCCGAAAAGCGGGTTGCAAAGGTAAGACTTTTTTCTTTCCCTCCAAAATTTTTTTGAAGAATTTCTCAGAACGTGCTGCGGCGAGTGAGGCGGAAGGGGCATCGTTCCTTGGCGGGGATGCCCGAAAGGATCATATTTGCGGCGCGCCGGCCCATCCAGGAGAAGTCGGTGGAAAGTGTCGTGAGGCCGCCCAGCACCACTTCGTTGAGCGGAAACTCGTTGTAGGAGATGACGAAGATGTCTTCCCCGATGCGCAGGCCCTGCACGTCTGCAGCCCGCGACAGGTCCACCAGCGCCGAGTCGAGCTGGCTGTTGAGCAGCAGGAACACCTCTCCTTTTCGCAGCGTCCGGGGCACGGTCCTGGCGTAGCAGACGTCAATCCCATAGTCGGCTCCGAAACGCCCCACCGCCTTGGCAATCATTCCTCCGTACAGGCTCTCCGGCAGGGTGATGACGTGGATGGCCCGGCAGGAAGCAAGCTGGTCCCGGACCGAACGGAGTGCGTCGTATGCGTCGTTCGAAAAGTCCTGGTAGATGGATCCGTAGTGGCCGGGAAGCCCGGGCATATCCCGGTCTAGCAGGATGAGCTTCCGGTTCGGGATGCGTCGGAGCAACTTCAGGGCCCGTTTCTGCGCCTCGGCGCGCAAGGGAAAATGGGGCGTGACCAGATAGTGGTCGTAGCGGTCGAGGCAGTTGTCCAGATGGTATTCGAAGAGGTCGAGGTTTTGGTCATGGGTGAGGATGGTGATTTCGGCGTCCGGCCCCAGCGTCTCAGAAAAAGACGAAAAGATGATCTGCTTGTAGACGCTCAGCTTGTCGAAGATCACCAGCACGGAGGTCTTGGCGCTCCTTCCGGTCCGCAGCACGTAGAAGCCCTTTCCCTGACGGGGCTCCACCAATCCCCGGTCGCGCAGGATTGCGTAGGCCTTCTTGACTGTCTCGCGCGAGATGCCGTAGTCGGCCGCAAGGGCGTTCATGGAGGGAAGGAGGGTGTCCGGCGGCAGGGTGCCTGCGCGCACGGCCTGCTCCACCTGGCGGACGATCTGTTTGTAGATGGGCGTGGCCGAAGCGGGGTGCAGTTGGATGACGGATGACATGGTTGCGGTCGGTTTTGATTGCAAAGATAAGGATTATTTCGTATATTTGCACCACACTACACCACAGTTAGCGTCATGAAAACTGTTTCGAAGAATTATAAATGGGAGGTCCTCCTGCTGCTCTGGATGGCCTACCTGCTCAACCAGGCCGACAGACAGGTGTTCAACACGGTCCTGCCCGCTATCCGCGACGCCCTCTCGCTCACCGACACCTCCGTGGGCCTGATCGCTACCATCTTCAACCTTTTCTATGCGGCCATGGTACCCATCGGGGGCTGGGCGGGCGACCGCTTCAGCCGCAAATGGGTCACCACCTTGAGCATCCTCTTCTGGAGCGTGGCCACCATGTTCACCGGTCTGGCCACCAGTTTCTTCTGGCTGGTCATCCTGCGGTCCGTGGCTACGGGAGGAGGCGAGGCCTTCTTCGGTCCCGCCAATTATTCGCTCCTGGGGCAGTACCACACGGACACCCGCGCGCGGGCCATGTCCATCCACCAGACTGCATATTATATAGGAGTCATCCTTGCCGGCTGGCTGGCCGGACTCATCGCCGACAGGCTGGGCTGGCAGTACTCCTTCATCATCTTCGGTGCCGTGGGTATCTTCTGGGGCATCCTCATGATCGTGCGCCTGAAAGACTTCAAGGCCGCGCAGCCGCAGCAGGAAGACGCCGTCGTCCCCGCCGGGAACAAACCGGGCTTCTTCGACGGCTTCAAGACCGTCTTCACCACGCCTACGGCCCTCATGCTCACCATTGGCTTCAGCGGACTCATCTTCGTGATTACGGGCTACATGACCTGGGTGCCCGCTTACCTGCAGGAGGAATTCGCCCAGAACCAGGCCACCGCCGGATTCAACTCCATGTTCTGGACTTACGCCGCCGCCTTTGCCGGCATCCTGCTCGCCGGCTCCCTCTCCGACCGTCTGGCGGTACGCAACCACAGGATCCGGATGGTGCTGCAGGCCCTGGGCCTGCTGGGCGGTGCGCTGTTCCTGCTGCTCATGGGCGGCCATCCGTCGCTGCTGGTGCTTTACCTGAGTTTCGCGGGCTGGGGCTTCTTCCGGGCCTTCTTCGATGCCAATACCTACAGCGTCCTCTACGATGTGACTCCGCCGCGCTTGCACGCCTCGTGCTCCAGCGCCATGATTATGACCGGCTTTGCCGTGGGCGCCTTCGCCCCGGTGGTGCTGGGTGCCCTCAAGCAGAGTATGGGCAGCCTTTCCAGGACCTTCCCCATCCTCGCTGCCGTCTGGCTGGTCTGCGGCCTGCTGATGCTCGTCGTGGCCCGCCTCCGCTACCAGAAAGATTACGACAACAACCACATTGACCATGAATAAAAACGACAAGACACGCAAGGCCCGCGCCGGCCTGCTGCTGATTGCTTCCCCGCGCTTCAAGAACCTTTCCGGTCCGAAACGGGGGACCTACCATGAGCGGAAGCTGAAGGCCGTGGAGGCCATCAAGGCTTCGATGGATTTCCTCGACCTGGTCGATCCGGGCATCGTCTACGAACGCGCCGATGCCGAACGGGCGATGCGCCTCTTCTACGACGAAAAGGTCGATTTCGTCTATGCCGAGTTCCTCTCCTGGAGCGAAGACTTCGCCTGGATCAGGTTCCTGCGCGACTGTCCCGACATGCCCGTCATCTTCTGCAACGTGGCGAAGAACAAGATGAGTTTCGAGACCACCCTCGACGAGGATGACTTCATCGACTATCTCTGCGCCGGTACGCTGGTGGGTTCGCTCGAGGGCTCCGGCAGCGTGGTCCGTACGGGACGGAAGGGAGTGAAAACGGTGATGGGCACCCGCGACCAGATTACGGAACAGGTCCGTACCTTCGCCTCGGCGGCCCGCGTGCGCGCCATCCTGCGTCACTCCAACGTGGGACTCATGGCCAATATGAACGAGGCCATGTGGAGCACCTACATCGACAACTACGACCTCTTCACCAAGATCGGCCCCGAAATCCATTATCTGCCCTACAGCGACTACGGTACGGAGATCGAAAACCTGAGCGAGGAGGAAGTCAAGGCCTATGCCGACGAACTGACCTCCAAGTACAAGATGATGCCCGACGTGGAGTACGACAAGTTCATCGGCTGCGTGAAGGCGACCCTGGGCATCAAGAAACTCGCCCAGAAGAACGACATCGACTGCTATGTCTACAACGACATCGACCAGGCCACTTTCCGCATTGCCGGCTGCCGGGCGGGCTTCTACCCGCAGTGGTTCAACGAGAACGTGAGCGTGCTGGTGCCCGAGGCCGACATCGGCGCGGGACTCATTACCTATATATTAAAGCTCTTGAGCGGGAAGAACGTCAATTTCGTGGAACCCTTCCACATTGAAGACGAATTCGGCACCTTTGCGGGCGGCCACGCCGGTCCCAATGACCACAACGACCCTGCCTGGCAGCAGAACGTGATCATTTCGCGCGACGTGCGCTTCGCCAAGACCAGCTGGAAATATGCCGGGGCTCCCTTCGCCTGGTATCGCTTCAGCCCAGGGCTCAAGACCGTGGCGGGTCTTTACGAGGAGAACGGCAAGTACAAGCTCATCGCCTTCCTGGCAGAGAGCCTGTCCGAGAAAGACACGCCCCAGAGCGCCAAGAAGCATCTGCTGGCCACCTACAGCCACACCATTTTCAAACCCGTCGTGCCCGTCAAGGAACTCTGGGAGCAGGTGCTCCGTATCGGTGCCACCCAGCACTACGCCATCGTGGACGGAGACTGGCTGTCCCAGTTGGAGGCGCTCGCCGGCATCATGAGCTTTGAATTCCACTGCATCCGATGAAACAGCTGTTTTTCCTTTCTTTCCTGCTGCTGGCCGGGGTGACGCTCCGTGCCGCAGACTACGACGTCCGTAAATACGGCGCCAAGGGCGACGGCGTCAAAATGAACACCGAAGCCATCCAGAAAGCCATCGATGCCTGCAGCAAGGCCGGAGGCGGCCGCGTGGTCCTCACGGACGGCGTCTACCTCACGGGCCCCATCCAGCTCAAGGACGGGGTGGACCTGCACCTCGAGCGGACGGCCCGCCTGCTGGCTTCTCCGAACATTGAGGACTTCCCCGAATGGAAGGAGGTGAAACACGTGGAGAGCATGAACCTGGCCCGCTCGCGCAACGCCTGCGTCATCTTCGCCGACGAGGCGCACGACATCGCCATTACGGGCGAGGGAACCATCGACGGCAACGGAACCTTCCACGTACGCAAACGCGACACGCCCGACAAGAACGGCTGGGAGTACGAGCGTATCTACGAGATCACCAAGTCGCTGCCGCGGATGGTCTTTTTCACCGGCTGCTCCGACGTGCGGCTGGAGAACGTGACTATGGTGAACCAGCCCGCCGGCTGGGGCTACTGGATCCACGACTGCGACCGCGTTTCCATCCGCGGGCTGCGGATCTTCTCCGAACTGCGCTACCCCAACAACGACGGCATCCACCTCAACTGCAGCCGCGACGTCACCATTTCGGACTGTCAGATAGAGACGGGGGACGACTGCATCGTGCTGCGTGCCAACAGCCGCTCCCTTAAGGAGAACAAGGTCATGGAGCGTGCGGTCATCACCAACTGCGTGCTGCGCAGTCGCGCCTGCGGCATCCGCGTGGGCTGGCGGAACGACGGTGTCATCCGCAACTGCACGGCTTCGAACCTGGTGATTACCGACAGCAAGATCGGCATCGGGCTGCACCTGCCGTCGCCGCGCCCGAACCCCGACTACGGCCGGGAAGCTACGCGGATGGAGCATCTGCTCTTCTCGGACATCGTGATGGACGGTATCTACGGCCAGCCTATCCAGGCGCAGATAGACGACTCGGACGAAACCCATGTGGAGGCCATGCAGGATATCCGTTTCTCGAACGTCAGATCGTTCGGGCGCACCTTCCCGCTCTTCAAGGGCCGGAAAGACGTTCCGCTGCGGCGTTTCGTGTTTGATGGCTGCCGCTTTGTGCGTACCGATCCGGAGGCGCCGTTCGTCTTCCAATATGCCGAAGGCTTCGTGTTCAACAATACCACTTTTGAAACCTTATAATCTATGAGACGCTGTTTGATAGCTGCCCTCTTTCTGCTTACCGGCAGTCTCGCCGGGGCCCAGGACCTCAGGAAATCCGTAACCTGGGAGAACCTGCGCAATCATCCCGCACCCCTGCCTGTCGTGGGGGAAATCATCCCCAGGCCCTCGAACCTGAACGAACCCTCGCTCTGGAGCGTCGGGGCTGAGACCATGGACCGCGACTACGCCGACTTTTCCAAGTTCCGGCAGTATATGAAGGACACCGGCGTGGGCTACGCCCGTCTGCAGAGCGGTTGGGCCAAGACCGAAAAGAAGAAGGGCAAATACGATTTCGCCTGGCTCGACGAGCACGTGAACGGGCTGCTGGAAGAAGGCATCCATCCCTGGATGTGCCTCTGTTACGGGAACCCAATCTATGCGGAGCGCGGAGACAATCCGGCCGACCTGAATCGCTCCAAGTTGTTTGCCGACGGTCCCGTCATGGACGGCTGGTTGCGTTATGTGCGTACCATCGTGGCCCGCTATAAAGGAAAGGTGACCCTGTGGGAGGTCTGGAACGAGCCCGACGGCCCCGCCAACAAGGATGCCCACGACGCATATGCCCATCTGTTCGTGCGCACGGCGAAGGCCATCCGCGAGGTGGATCCCGAGGCAAAGATCGCGGGCTTTGCCGCATGCAATCCTGTGAAACCTTTTATCCGCTTGGGACTCAAGGAGATTCAGCGTTTGGGCGGATTGGAATATATGGACTATCTGACCTATCATTCCTACTATCCCATTCCGGAGGGAGCCCAGCGTTACATTGAAGAACTGCGTAAGGATGTGGCTGCTTTTTCGCCCCACATCAAACTGCTTCAGGGCGAAACGGGATGCCCGGCCCAACTGGAATACGGGCATGCCATGCACAGTTATGAGTGGACCGAATACAGTCAGGTCAAATGGGATTTGCGTCAGGCCCTGTCTCATTTTGGCTATGGTATTCCCTATTCCTTCTTCACCATGGTCGACCTTAACTACGGCTGGATGCTCCAGTCGTACGGCCTGATCCGCTGCAACTTGCAGAGGACTCCGGTTTACAAACGGCCCAAATACTACGGGGTGCAGCACGTTACGAGTGTCTTTACGCCGGACCTGAAAGCGGACCCGGCGGTGCATGTCGAATGTGACGCGCAGCACAAACTCACCTGCTTTGGCGTCAGAAATAAGAATCGCGCCGTCGGCTGCCTGCTCTGGTTCTCCGGAAACCGCCCCACCTCCTCTCTGGATCGTCAGCTGGTCAATGTCCGGATAAGCGGACTGAGGCTGTCCGACCCGGTCTATGTGGATATGGTGACGGGCTACGTCCACGAGGTGGCAGGCCTGAAAGACCGGCTGGTGGGCAAAGGAGACGGGAACATCGGTTTCAGCGACCTTCCCCTCTGGGATGGCCCCATTCTGCTTATTGAGCGCAAAGCGTTGGATTATAAGCCATTATAAAGAATTGCCTACTATGAAAAGAATCGTCTTCGCATCGCTCTTCCTGCTGCTGGCCGGGGTGACGCTCCGTGCCGCAGACTACGACGTCCGTAAATACGGCGCCAAGGGCGACGGCGTCAAAATGAACACCGAGGCCATCCAGAAGGCCATCGACGCCTGCAGCAAGGCCGGAGGCGGCCGGGTGGTCCTCTCCGACGGCGTTTACCTCACGGGCCCCATCCAGCTCAAGGACGGGGTGGACCTGCACCTGGAGCGGACGGCCCGCCTGCTGGCGTCTCCGAACATCGAGGACTTCCCAGACTGGAAGGATGTCAAACACGTCAACAGCGAGAACCTGCCCCGGGGCAACCGGAACGCCTGCATGATCTTCGCCGACGAGGCCGAACGGATTGCCATTACCGGGCACGGGGTCATCGACGGGAACGGCACCCACCACATCGTGCCGCTGGAAAAACCCGGCAATTCCGGGAAATGGTTCTTCAAGCGGAAGTATCCCAACGAGAAGACGCTCCCGCGGGTCGTTTTCTTTGCGGGCTGCAAGGATGTGGTCATCGAAGACGTGACCATGACCAACCAGCCTTCCGGCTGGAGTTACTGGATCCATGACTGCGACCGGGTCATGATGCGGGGGCTGCACATCCTCGCGGAACTGCGCTATCCCAACAACGACGGCATCCACATCAACTGCAGCCGCGACGTCACCGTGTCCGACTGCCACATCCAGACGGGGGACGACTGTATCATCATCCGCGCCAACAGCCGTTCGCTCAAGGAAAACAAGCCCCTGGAACGGGTGGTCGTCACCAATTGCATCCTCCGCACCTGCTGCTACGGCATCCGCATCGCCTTCTGCAACGACGGCGTCATGCGGAACTGCACTTTCTCCAACCTCGTCATCACCGACTCGCGCGACGGCATCGGCATCACCCTGCCGAACTCTTCCTATCCCCGCAATTACGATTTCGGCCGGGAGAAAAGCCTGGTGGAGAACATGGTTTTTTCGAACATCGTGATGGACGGCATTTACGGAAGACCCATCTATGCCTTCATGAAGGATAAGAATGAGGTGGACGCCGTCAGGGATATCCATTTCTCGAACATCCGTGCGACGGCGAATCATTTCCCCATTTTCTGTGGCAGGGAGGGAAATCCGCTGCAACGCTTCAGTTTCGATAATTGCAGTTTTGTCCGGGTGTCGGAGCCGGGACAGAAAGAAGACATCATCTTCCAGCACGTGGAAGGCTTCGTGTTCAACAATACTACTTTTGAAACCCGATAATCTATGAGACGCTGTTTGTTTACCGTTCTCCTTCTGCTCGCCGGCAGTCTCGCCGGGGCACAGGACCTCAGGAAATCCGTAACCTGGGAGAACTTGCGCAACCATCCCGCGCCCCTGCCCGTCGTGGGGGAAATCATTCCAAGGCCTTCGAACCTGAACGAACCCTCGCTCTGGAGCGTGGGTGCCGAGACCATGGACCGCGACTACGCCGACTTCTCCAAGTTCCGGCAGTATATGCGTGAGACCGGTGTGGGCTATGCCCGCCTGCAGAGCGGCTGGGCCAAGACCGAAAAGAAAAAAGGAAAATACGATTTCGCCTGGCTCGACGAGCACGTGAACGGGCTTCTGGAAGAAGGCATCCACCCCTGGATGTGCCTGTGCTACGGTAATCCCGTGTACTCTGAGCATGGCGACAACCTTGGCGCCAAACTGTTCACCGACGGTCCCATCATGGACGGCTGGCTGCGTTATGTGCGCGCCACGGTGTCCCGCTATAAAGACAAGGTGACCATGTGGGAGGTCTGGAACGAGCCCGACGGCCGCGCCAACCTCGACTCCTGGCCGCGCTACGCCAACCTGTTCGTGCGTACGGCGAAGGTCATCCGCGAGGTTGCTCCCGATGCGAAGATCGCCGCGTTTGCCAGCTGCTCGCCCGACCGCAAGTACATCCGCCAGGGCCTGGAGGAAATCAAGCGCCTGGGCGGAATCGAGCTCATAGATTATATCACCTTCCACGCCTACTGGCCCGTGACCAGCAAGGTGCCGCCCGCAGTGCGGCAGCTCCGCGCCGACGTAGACGCCTACAACCCCCGCATCGGGCTGCTGCAGGGCGAGACGGGCTGCCCGGGCCAGCTCGAGTACGGCCACGCTATGAACAGCATCGAGTGGACCGAATACAGCCAGGTGAAATGGGACCTGCAGCAGGCTATGAACCATTTCGGCCTGGGCGTTCCCTATTCCTTCTTCACGATGGTCGACCTCAACTACGGCTGGATGCTTCAGTCCTACGGTCTGCTCCGTTGCCGTCTGACAGGCGAGCCCGTCTATAAGCGTCCTAAATTCTATGGCGTACAGCATGTTACGAGTATCTTTACTCCAGATTTGAAGCCCTGCGAAAGTGTGCGTTTCGAGGGTGCGCGGCGCTATCAGATCGAGGGCTTCGGCGTGCAGCGGAACGGCAAGGCCATCGGAGCCGTGCTGTGGCTGGGCGGCGGCCGGCCCGATTCCAGTCTGGAGCGGCAGCTTGTGGACTTGAATCTTACCGGGGTCGATTTCCAGCAACTGGTCTACGTCGACCTGGTGACCGGTTATGTCCACGAACTGAAGGCGGTCGCTCCTGTCCCGAACCAGAGGGAGAACGATGCCTGGGCGCTCAGAGGCCTTCCTCTCTGGGATGGTCCCGTGCTGATTATCAACAAGAAAGAGATTCAATATAAGGAGAAGTAGCATATGAGCTTCATGTATAATCCGTTCCCGTACGATGACCCGAAACCGGTCAACCGTCCGGAACTCGCAAAGGAAACCATCGGTTCCATCGTCGCGGGTGGAACTCCGGCCGTAGCCCGTCGTTTCCTGGACAACTATGCGCAAAAAGCGGCCGAAGAGGGCCTGCTGGTCGCCTTCGACGGCTATACCACCGCCCAGTGGAAGTTGTTCATTGGCCTGCTGGGCCGTGAGTGCGACCTGCGTGGCCTGCGGCTCGAAACCGTCGATTTCTTCCAGGAGGCTTTCAAGAGCGGGGAGGAGATTGACGCCCTCATCGATCCGCTGCTCATCTGGGACACCAAAATCGATCCCACCCTGCTCTACGGCAAGGTCTTCCATGGCGGATATGAGGGCTTGTTCGATGCCGGCAAGGCCGCTGCGCTGAAGCAGGCGCTGCCCGCGAAGAAGGTCCCCGGGACGGTGGTCGCCGTGTATGGATATGGTTCGCTCGCGCGTGGATTCCGGGAACTCTACGACGTGAAGTGCTTCTTCGACCTCACGCCCAAGAATTCCATCCTGCGCATCCGCAGGGGAGAATACGCCAATATCGGAAAGACCCGTACGGGCATCATCAACCGGACCATCCGACGCTGCTACTATTGCGACTTCGAGTGCGCCGTGCGTCTGCGTCGCGACTTGTTCCGGACCGGCGGTATCGACTGGTATTTCCTCGATAACGATGCGCAAAAGCTGCAGATGATGCCCTTCGCAGCCTTCTCGGACATCTGCGCGCAGCTGGTGAAGTACCCCTTCCGGGCCAAGCCCTGCTATCTCGAGGGTGTGTGGGGCGGAAGCTACATGATGCGCCTGCGGAACCTGCCGAAGGAGATGCGCAACTGCGCCTGGATCTTCGACTTCATCCCTATGGAGGTGAGCGTGCTGGTTGAGGCGGGCGGACATCTGCTCGACATCAACTACTGCTCCTTCGTGCATAAGGAGGGCGTCAACCTGATGGGCGAAAAGGCCGTGGAGCACTTCGACGGCTACTTCCCCATCCGATTCAACTGGGACGACTCCTGGCATTCCACCGGCAACATGAGTATCCAGTGCCACAGCGGCGGACCGTTCAATATCGAGAACTACAATGAGTTCGGCCGTCAGGACGAAAGCTACTACGTGGTGGTGACGGGGCACGAGGCCAAGACCTTCATCGGATTCCGGGACGATGCCGATATCCCGCAGTTCTTCCGCGAGATCGAGGCTGCCGATACGGAACACAAGCCCTGCGACTACATGAAATATGTGAGCTACGAAGAGTCGAAGCCCGGCCTCCAGGTCATGCTGCCTGCGGGAACCATCCACTCCAGCGGCCGCAACCAGGTTATTCTCGAGATCGGTTCGCTCACCATCGGCAGCTACACCTATAAGATGTACGACTACCTGCGGCTCGATTTCGACGGGAAGCAGCGTCCCATCCACACCCGTCTGGGCGAGATGAACGTACGGCAGGACCGCCGTCACAGTGTCATCCACGACCCATCCAGTCCCGAATACATCGTGCAGGAGCCGCGGCTCGACGCCGAAGGGGAGGGTTGGAAGGAGTTCATCCTGGGCGAGAACCCGCAGATGTACATCTCGCTTCGCCGCCTGGAGTTCGAGCGCCGCTGTCCGCAGGATACCCATGGGGAGAAATTCCATGTGCTCACCCTTGTGGACGGTGACCGCGTTCGCGTGCAGAGCCTGGAGCATCCGGAACGTCGTTTCGACATGGAATACATGGATATCGTATGTGTGCCCGCCGACATGGGAGCCTACGAGATCGTGAACCTGGGTGCGGAACCCATCCGCGTGCACAAGACCACCCTCCGTGAGGGCTTCGAGCATGACCCGCGCTAGACGGTGCCTGCTCGACGTGGGCGGGACCTTCATCAAGTGTGCCGACGGCCGGACTGTCCCCATCCGCTCCGACGGCAGCCGTGAGGAAATCGTCGCCGCCCTGCGTGAGGCGCTCGGACCCGGCCGGCCCGATGCGGTTGCCGTGGCCATCCCGGGGCCCTTCGACTACGCCCGCGGTTTGTTCCTCATGAAACACAAGTTCGCCGCGGTCTATGGCGAAAACTTCCGAAACCTGGTCGGACTTCCGGACGACCTTCCGCTTGTTCTCATCCACGATGTGAACTGCATGTTGCTGGGGGCGCTTCACCGTGGCGTGGCTGGTTCTGCGCAGCGCGTGGCGCTCGTTACTCTGGGTACCGGTCTGGGTTATGCCGAAAGACTGGACGGGGTGCTCCAGTGCAACTCGCTGGGCTCACCCGCCCATCCGATTTGGAGTGCCCCCTACCGGGATGGAATTGCCGAAGATTATGTGTCCAAAAGGGGAATCATGCGGCTCTGGACGGCTGTGAGCGGATTGCCATGGCCGGAAGGTCGGACGGTGAAGGATCTGGCCCTGGCTGCTTCCGGAAAGGAATCCTGTCCGGATTTCCCCTCGGAAGAGGCCCGGGAGGCCTTTGCCGAAGCCGGGCGCTGTCTCGGGGAAATCCTGGCCGCTCCCCTGCGTGAAGCAGAAATGGAATGCCTGCTTGTCGGCGGCCAGATTGCAAAGAGTTTCGCGCTGATGGAACCCAGCCTCCGTGCAGCCCTCTCGCACCTTCCATCCCTTCGGCACATCGCGGTCCTGCCCAATCTTGATACGGCTACCTTCGACGGGCTACTCGCCTTGCTGGCGTAGGTTTGCAGAAAAGGGCTATCTTTGCAAACAAAGATTATGCATATGGCAAGAAAGAATTTCGGGGCGAAGCCCTTCTGTTACCCGCAGCCGGTATTCATCATCGCCGCCTACGGTGAGAACGACGTCCCCTCGGCAATGAATGCCGCCTGGGGAGGCATCTCGGATTATAAAGAGATTTCCATGGACCTGTCGAAGGGGCACAGGACCGTGAAGGACCTCCGCAAAAGGGGCGCCTTCACGGTGAGCATGGGAACGGTGGACCAGCTGGTCGCCTGCGACTACGTGGGCGTGGTCTCCGGGAACAAGGTGCCCGACAAGGTGGCGCGTGCCGGGTGGCACATCGAGAAGTCCTCCTTCGTGGATGCTCCGCTCATCAGGGAGTTGCCGCTCGCCCTCGAATGCAAGCTCATCTCGTACAACGAGCAGACAGGAGTACTCAAGGGCGAGATCGTCAATGTCAGCGCCGACGAATCCATCCTGGACGCCGATGGAAACGTTGATGTGCGCAAGCTCCGCCCCATCACCTTCGACCCGTTCAACAATAAATACGTCGCTCTTGGGGAGACCGTAGGGAACGCCTTCAAGGACGGCCTGGCGCTGAAATAACCGTCGCAGATTCCGGCATCGCCCTCAGTCGGGCGTGATGCTTTCGATGCGAAGGCGCAGCGTGCCGGAGGGGACCTGAGCCTCGGCGATCTCGCCGACTTTCTTGCCCATCAGGGCGGCGCCGATCGGGGATTTCAGCGAGATCTTGCCCGCCTCGAGGTCCATCTCGTGGGGGCTCACGATTTCAAACTTCATTCGGGCATTTGTAGCGAGGTTCGTGAATTCGACCCGGCTCAGCAGGCATACCCTGTCTTTGGGGAGGCCGTCGGTGTCGATCACGCGGGAATGCTCCAGGACCTTCTGCAGGAAGCGGATGCGGCTGATGGTCTTCGCCTGGGTCCGGCGTGCCTCCCGGTAGCCCGCATTATCGCTCCGGTCACCCTGGGCGCTGGCCTCCGCAAGAGCCTCCGTCACCCTGGGGTACACCTCGCCTATAAGATGCTTCAACTCGGCCGCGAGCTCGTCGTATCGTTGCTTTGACAGGTATTCCACGCCTCAAAAATACTCATTTTTCCGCGAGAATCCTTACCTTTGAGCATTAGATGAATCGAAGATAACGATGGTTTCAACTGATACCGGACGCGAAATATGGCTGGACTGCTGGTGGCCACTGGCGGTCTTTTCCGCTGAAGTCATCCTTCTGACCCTTCAGGTCCGCTCGGAAGAGAAACGCCTGGAGAAGGATTTCGGAGAAGAGTACATCGCTTACAAGAAGCGTGTCCGCAGATTTTTCTGAATACCTCATTGAAAATACCTATCTTTGAAGTATGAAACGAATCGCACTCCTGATTACCCTGGCGGCCCTGCTGTGCGGCTGCAGCCACAAAAACGTATTGACCGAAGTGCCCCGCGGCTCCTACACGCTCATTGAACAGAGCCGGGGCGCCACGCTGGGTGTGAGCACGCATGGCAGCATCAAACTCCTGTTCCGCGACGGCCTTGCCTTCAAGGACCTTAACCGCAACGGGAAACTCGACCGTTACGAGGACTGGCGCCTGAGTACGGAGAAGCGCGCCCGCGACCTGGCGTCGAAGATGACCCTCGAGGAGATCTGTGGCCTCATGCTCTATTCCTCGGCCCAGCACCTCAAAGGACCGGAACTCACGCAGGGCCAGCGCGACATGCTTGAGAAGGACCACATCCGCCACATGCTGGTGGCCTCGGTGCCCGACGCCCGAACGGCTGCCGAATGGTCGAACGCCGTGCAGGCCTGGTGCGAACAGGCGCGCCTGGGCATCCCGTCCAACAACAGCTCCGACCCGCGAAACTACTCCAATGGCTCGTCTGCCATCAATAATTACCGGCACGAACCCGACGGAGAGTTCGATCCCACAGGAACGAACGACATCTCCAAGTGGCCGCGCGAGATGGGTATGGCTGCCACGTTCGATATTGATTTGATGCGCAAACACGGCGAGATGGTTTCGGCCGAATACCGCGCCCTGGGTATCACCACCGCCCTGTCGCCGCAAGCCGATATGGCGTCCGATCCCCGTTGGAGGCGCTTCTACGGCACCTTCAGTGAAGATCCCTATCTTTGCCGAGACATTGTTCGCGCCTACTGCGAAGGCTTCCAGAATACCCCGGGCAGCCGTACGGGCTGGGGGATGCAGTCGGTGAACTGCATGGTGAAGCACTGGCCGGGCGGCGGAACGGGCGAAGGCGGGCGCGACGCCCACTTCGGCATGGGCAAGTATGCCGTCTATCCCGGCGGCCGTTTCGACCTGGGCCTGATTCCCTTCGTGGAAGGAGCCTTCAAACTCCCCGGGAAAACCCGCATGGCCTCGGCCGTGATGCCCTATTACACCATCTCTTACGGACAGGATCCGTCGGGGGCGAACGTGGGCAACGGTTTCAGCCACTACATCATTCAGGAGCTGTTGCGCGACCGCTACCGCTACGAGGGCGTGGTCTGCACCGACTGGGGTATCGTCCGTGGCTATACCAATGTCTATACCCATGAAGGCACGCCCTGGGGTGCCGAACTCCTGAGCCCGGCCGAGAAACGGCTCAAGTGCTTCGAGGCGGGCGTTGACCAGCTGGGTGGAGCCAAGGACAACGAAATCAGCATGGAGGCCTACCACCTCTGGGAAGAGAAATACGGCAAGGACAGCGCCCGGGAGCGTTTTGAACTGAGCGCCCGGAGGCTGCTTACCAATATCTTCAACGTGGGTGTGTTCGAGAACCCCTATGTAGATCCCGACGAGGCGGCAAGGATCGTGGGATGCAAGGAGTTCGTGGAAGCGGGTTACGAAGCGCAGCTCAAGTCGGTGATACTGCTCAAGAACGCAGGCGGCGTGCTTCCCAAGATCAATGTCGACGGGAAGCGCTGGAAGGTGTACGAGCCCCTGCGGCACGTGGCGCCCGGCCTCACCCACTGGCAGGTCCCCACCCCGGCCTACGACGAGTATTTCGTTTCCAAGGAACTGTTGGGCCGCTATTTCGATGTGTGCGACAATCCCGCCGAGGCCGATTTCGCGCTGGTCTGCATCAAGAGTCCCGTGGGACACTGGGGCTATGTCCAGCCCTCAGCCGAGTACCCGGGTGGACACTATCAGCCCATCAGTCTGCAGTGGGGACCCTATACGGCGAGCGACGCCCGGGCGCAGAGCATTGCGGGCGGAGATCCCAGCGAAGAAGGCACCAACCGCAGTTATCGCGGCTTCACCGAAGAATCCTTCAATGTGAACGATATGCTGCTGGTGCAGCAGACCCGTGCCGAGATGGGAGACAAGCCGGTGGTCGTGTTCGTAGCCTGCGAGCGGCCGTTCATCCCGGCCGAGATTGAGCCCTTTGCCGATGCCCTGCTGATTGGGTGGGGCGTGAGCAACAACGCCCTGCTCGACCTGGTGAGCGGAGCGGCCGAGCCCTACGGCCTGCTGCCCTGCCAGTTGCCGGCCGATATGAAAACGGTGGAGGAGCAGTGCGAGGACGTGCCGCACGACATGCGCTGCTACACCGACGCCGACGGCCACAGCTACGACTTCGCCTACGGCCTCAATTGGAAGGGCGTCATCAAGGACAAGCGCACCCGCCGCTACGGGAGGCGCTAATCGAGCGTAAAGCTGAAACTATAGGTCCCCGAAAGCGGTGCGTCCGCTTTCGAGAAGAAGCGCAGGCGGGTAATCTCCTTGCCCAACCCTTTGGCAATCCGTGGGTCGTCAATAACCTTCACTTCTTTCTGCGGCTTCACCGGTCCTGTCCAACTGACGCGCACGACGCCGCTGCGTTTGCCGGCAAAGTCGCGAACACCCAGCAGAATCTCATTCTTGCGGGCTTTGAGGCTGCCCAGTGACTCGCCGGGCAGCGCCACTTCGCCCCGGATGATGAAATTGATACAATCGGCCCCGTGACGCTCTGTGAGCGTGAAGCGATCGCTGACCTTCACGCTGCGCGGTCCGGTGATTTCATAACTCCGCACCCAGGTCTTGCAGCCCGATTCGGCGGGGTAGGCGCCTGCGATGTCGGCGCTGAAGCGGCAGGCCTTCAGGTCGCAGCGGGCGTCCCGGGCGCAGAACGACATGCCCTCCCGCTGGTTCACACCCGCAATCTGGGGCAGGTTGTGCCAGTCGGAACGCATGGTCCAGATGGTATAACGCTTGGGTCCGAAGGTTTCTTTCACATAGGTTCCCACCCCGGGGTCGATGAGCACGGGCAGGCCGTCCAGGAGCAGAATGCCGGAGCCCACGTCGTTGTGGTTGTGGCTCTCCCCGTTGCTGCCGCCCTTGGTCGTCAGGATCACGTCGCCGCGGCGCAGGACAGCCTGTTCCGTGAACGGGTACCATTCACTCGTCACACCGGCACGCAGGCGCTGGAATGCTTCCTCCCAGCTGCCCGCTTCACGTACGCGCGCCTCCTCGTCGGACACCATGTCTTTCTGGTAACGCATGGTCTCGAGCTGGCGGTAGGTGCCGTCGAGCTGACCCAGGTTGAGCCAGGGGGTGCGGAAACGCTTGTGGGATGGGTCGCCCAGCAGGTAGAGGGCGAAATCGCTCAGTTCCCGGCTGCCGCAGTCCTTGCCGAAGCGGTAGAAGATGGCCGCGGAGCCCACGTCGCGGGGGAGTCCGTCGCCGTAGTCCATCACCCAGCCGTCGGCAAGATAGGTCTTCGACTTGAACTCGCCCATGCGGCGGAAGCGTTCGCTGTCCAGCAGGTTGATGCGGCCTCCGGACGCGTCGCAAAGGGTGCGGGCGTAGTCGTAGACCTTGCCGAACGACATATCCCAGTAGCCGGGCCCTTCCTCGCAGGCCCCGTCGGGCAGGAGGTCCGACATGTAGATGTCGAGCGACCGGGTGGAGCGGTCGAGGGCCCGCAGCAGGCGGTCGGGGTCGCGCTCCATGAGCAGGAAAGCGGTGAGTACGTGGTGGTTGCAGTAGGGGTTCCAGTTGTTGAGGCGACGCCCTTTCGGATGCTTGAAGCCCGTCCAGATGGCGTGCGAGGTGCTGTCCTTGCTTTCGTCGAGGAAGGGGATGAAGACCTGTTTCTCCACGGCCCGCCAGACGGCGTCGGAAATGGAGGGGTCGAGCCGGTCGAGTTCCTCGTGGAAGAAATGCCAGGCCACGGCGATGCAGGCGCCCGTATTGGCTCCGTGCAGCGAGATAACCTGCTCGTCCTGGGTGGGCAGGTCACGGCGGGAAGTCTGGTATTTGGTGTGCTCGAAATGGGCCCAGCTATACTGCTGCGCCAGGAACCAGAGCCCGTCGGTAAGGTCCGGCAGGAACCGGCCCTTTCCTTCACACAATTCCGCAAGGGTGAGGGCAATAAGGGCCTTGCGGTTGTTCTCCTCAGGCAGGGCCAGTTTGCGGTCGCCGGTCTTCTCATATTCCAGATAGGCGCTGGCCCGCTGGAGTTCCCAGTTGAAATGGAGGTACTGCTTGCCTCGCTTCAGGATCTGCTCGCGGAAGGGGCCTGTGAGCCGGTCCCAGGCCTCGCGGTCGCGGTAGGCGGGATAGGGAAACCAGTCCCCGCCGGGGCGGAAGACGGCCGCTTTGTCGGGGATGGCGGCATAGGCGTCGTGGAAACCGGTGTATTGGGCGGAGCGGGCGGAAAAACCCATGAGGAGCAGCGAAAGGAACAACGCCGCACATGTTTTAGTGTTCAGCATGTTCAAAGGTAGTATTTTTTTCGTATCTTGGGCCTTGAGATGGATACAAATTCCAAGGATAAACCCGGCCTCTGGCAGATTTTCGCCGTGTTCGCCAAGATCGGCGGTTTCACGATCGGTGGCGGCTACGCCATGATTCCGCTCATCGAGGCCGAGATGCGCCGGCGCGACTGGATTCCCGAGGAAGAGTTGCCCGACATCGTGGTGCTCGCCCAAAGTGCACCAGGGATCCTTGCCGTGAACATGGCCATCTACACCGGGAACCGTCTGCGCGGGCTGAAAGGCAGCATCGCCGCCACCATCGGGGCCGTGCTTCCTTCGTTCGTGGCCATCCTGCTCATCGCTATGGTGTTTACTTCCTTCAAGGACAACCCGGTGGTGCAGCGGATCTTCCAGGGCGTGCGGCCCGTGGCGGTGGGGCTCATCGTGGTGCCCGCCATCACCATGGCCCGGCGCAGCGGACTTTACTGGTGGACGTTGCTGCTCATGGCGGCGACCCTCTTCGCAGTGGCCTTTCTCAAGTTCTCGCCCGTCTATATCATTCTGATCGTCCTTGTGGGGGCCGTGGCGCTCTCTTGCGTGCAGGAGGCGCGCCGTCGCTGATGGAACTCATCCTGCAACTGTTCGCGACCTTCTTTGTGATGGGACTCGTCAATTTCGGGGGCGGCGGGGCCATGCTCTCGCTCATCCAGACTGAGGTGGTGACCCGTCACGCCTGGATCAGCGAGGCCCAGTTCACCGACATCGTGGCCATTTCTCAGACCACGCCGGGTCCGGTAGGTATCAATTGTGCTACTTACGTGGGCTATGAAGTGGGCGGGATCGCCGGTTCGGCGGCGGCCACCCTGGCGCTCATCCTGCCCTCGCTGCTCGTCTTTTTCGTGATCATGCATTTCTATGCACGCTGGCACCGGACCCGGGCCTGGTCTTCGGCTATGGGGGCTCTCCGGCCCGTGGTGGCGGGACTGATCGGAGCGGCGGCCCTGGTGCTCATGTTCCATCTGGGCTTCGGCGAACGGGGGCTGGAATGTTCCGTGCTGCGCGAGAATTTCCCCGACTGGAAAAGCTGGCTCCTCTGCGGTGGGGCCGTGGCTGCTTCGCTCGCGTTCAAGGTCAATCCCATTTTGTTAATCCTCATCGGCGCCGTAGCCGGTTTCTTCCTTTATTGATATGAAAAAACTCCTTCTTGTCCTCGCGCTGTCATGCGCCACGGCAACGGTCCTGAGCGGCCGGGAAGCCGATTCCTTTGCCTGTCTGATTCCCCGTCCTGCACAGATCACGTCCGCGAAAGGCGTCTTTAAAGTTAAGGGTGCCCATATCAATTATGATACATCGCTCGATGCGCGCACGCTGCGCTGCGTCTCCCTGTTCGCCGACCGCTTGTACCTGGCCACACAGCGCATCTCCTCGCTTGCGACGGCCACCGGTGTGCAGGCGTCGACCCCCATCGAGAAATTGCATGGCATCTATCTGCTCGCCGACGCCTCCCTCGCGCCCGAGGCCTACCGGATGGAGATCACACCCAAGGCCGTGAAGATTACGGCCGCACAGCACAACGGCTTTTTCTATGCATTGCAGACCCTTTCGCAGCTGCTTCCACCCTCGCTTGAAGACGGGAAGACAGCCCCCGGCGAGAAATGGACGCTGCCTTGCTGCACCATCGTCGACAGTCCTCGTTTTGGCTGGAGAGGCCTGCTGCTCGACTGCTGCCGGCACTTTTTCAGCGTGCAGGAGGTGAAGAAGGTACTCGACGCCATGGCACGCTACAAACTCAACCGGCTTCACTGGCATCTCACCGAAGACCAGGGCTGGCGCATCGAGATCAAGCGTTTTCCGCTCCTGACCGAAGTGGGGGCCTACCGGGCCGGCACGCAGGTGGGGCTCGACCGGAACCATGACGACGGCATCCGCTACGGCGGCTACTACACGCAGGAACAGATCCGTGAAATCGTGGCCTATGCCTGGGAACGCGGCATTACGGTGATGCCCGAGATCGACCTGCCCGGCCACATGGTGGCGGCCCTTGCTTCCTATCCCCAATATGGCTGCACGGGCGGCCCCTACGAGGTCCGCAAGATCTGGGGTATTTCCAAGGAGGTGCTCTGCCCGGGCAAGGAGGAGACCTTCGCTTTCCTGGAGGGGGTGCTCGACGAAGTGGTGGAGCTCTTCCCTTCCGAATACATCCATATTGGCGGGGATGAGTGCCCCAAGGACGCCTGGAAAAATTGCCCGCACTGCCAGGCGCGGATAGCCGCGCTGGGGCTCAAGGATGACGCGAAGGCTTCGAAAGAAGCCCGGCTTCAGAACTATGTGACGGCGCGCATCCAGCGTTACCTCGCCGGCAAGGGCCGTAAGGTCATCGGCTGGGACGAAATCCTTGAGGGTGAGCTGGGTGAAGGTACGGCGGTCATGTACTGGCGGGAGTCGCGCGACTATGTGGGGAGACAGGTCAAGGAGGCGGCCGGCAAGGGGACCGATATCGTGATGACCCCGAACCTCCATTGCTATTTCGATTATGCCCAGCATCCGGATATGTCGCGGGAACCGCTCCGTGGAGGAAACAGGGTTCTTACGCTCGATACGGTCTATTCGTTTGAGCCCTCGGAAGGCTATTCCGAGGCGGAGGCCCGGAGCATCATAGGCGTGCAGGCCAATATGTGGACGGAGATGGTGGCAAGCGAGAGCCATCTGGAGTATATGCTGTTCCCCAGGCTGCTGGCCATGAGCGAGGTTCAGTGGAGCCCCAAGGGGAGCCGCGATCCGGAGCGTTTCTACGGCGCCTTGCGCAGCCGTCACCTTCCTCTGCTCCAGGCATTGGGGTATAACTATCGGAAACTGGATCAATAATGATAATCATGCGTTTACGTTCACTTTTTCTAATTGCGGCAGCGTTGCTTGCCTTGGGTTCGTGCAAGAAACAGGATTCCTTCTCCCAGACATTCCAAGCACCGATAGGCGATATCCGGGCTTATTACATCCGTCTGGGCAACAACATGTGGTGTGACTGGCCCACCCAGGTGATGGGCGACAATCTGGAAGAGGCGGTGGCCCTTCTTCCCGAGCGTAAGCGTCCCGACCTGAAACTCACCACCGTAGATTCCCTCTGGCGCAAGGTGACCGACCATGCTGCGGAAAGCGGCATCAATATGCTGGTGGTCGACCTCGGGGAGGGAATTCAGTTCCCGAGTCATCCGGAGCTGGCCGTGGAGGGCAGCTGGAGCGTGGAGAAGATGCGCGCCGAGATTGCCCGTCTGAACGCTCTGGGCATCGAGGTCATCCCCAAACTCAACTTTTCCAATACGCACAACGGATGGATGAAAGACTACCGGCACATGGTGTCGTCCGAACCCTATTACCGCATGTGCTCCGAGGTCATTGCAGACGCAATGGAAATCTTTGGCAACCCCAGGTTTTTCCATATCGGCTTCGACGAGGAAGAACTGGACAACCAGAGCCGTTTCAGCTATCAGGTAATGCGCGTCGGGGAGTCCTGGTGGCAGGATTTCCTCTTTATCATCTCCGAGGTGGAACGCCACGGCGCCAGGGCCTGGGTCTGGAGCGACCGTGGCTGGCATCATCCCGACTATTACGAGCGCTGCCCCAAGAGCGTAATCCAACAGAACTGGTACTACGACGGGAGGAACGGAGGTTTCGATCCCGAGACCAACAAGACCATAGACTACGACCGCCTCATGGGCTTCTGGAGACTGGAGGCCGCCGGATTCGACCAGGTGCCTTGCGGGACCAACTGGGTGCACCCTGTCCGCCAGCAGGCCGGCATGGATGCCGACGACGTGATTGGGAAGTTGGTCGCAACCTGCCGGAAAGTCATCTCCAAAGAGCATCTGTACGGTTTCATGATGGCGCCCTGGAGCCCATGCACAGCGGAAGGGACCGACTTCCAACTGCACGGAATCGACCTTTTCAAGGAAGCGCTCGCCCAGTAAGTCCCGTCATCCGTTTCGCCAGGCCGAGAGCCCGGCGGAACAGGACTATCGGGAGGCCTTGATTTCCCTCCAGACCAGGGTGCAGTAGCTGAAAATGAGCAAGGTGTTGCAGCCCAGCAGCGCCAGGACGCGTGGCGTGAAGAGCCGGTCGTCCGCTTTAACCCCCAGCCAGTCGGAAAGGGCGAGAGAGGTGCCGTAGAGCAGCGCTCCGATCACCAGGAAATGCAGCATCCCCCGCAGGTCATAGCGGATGGGGTATTTGCGCTGACCGATGAACCAACTCAGCAGCATGGCTACCCCGTAGCCGGCAAAACCGCCCCAGGCACAGGCCACATAGCCCCAGCGGGGCACGCCGATGATGTTGACCGCAATCATCACTGCGGCGCCCGCGGCGCTCATGACCGCGCCCCACCAGGTCTGGTCGCTGAGTTTGTACCAGAAACTCAGGTTGAAGTACACGCCCATGAAGAGTTCGGCCGCCATTACCACCGGCACCACGCTCAGCCCCGCCCAGTATCCGCTGCCCACGAGATACTTGAACAGCGGCAGATAGAACATCACGCCCAGGAAGGCCAGGACGCCGAAAAGGACGAAATACTTCATCCCGTCGGCCAGGGTCTGCGGGTTGTTGCGGTCGCGGCTGCCGTTGAACACGATGGGCTCGTAGGCGTAGCGGAAAGCCTGGGTGAGCAGGGCCACGATCATGGCAATCTTCACGCAGGCGCCGTAGATGCCCAGCTGCACCTGCCCTTCCGCTCCCGGCATGAGGAAGGGGAAGAGAATCTTGTCGGCCACCTGGTTGAGGATGCCCACCAGACTCAGCAGCAGGAGCGGCCAGGTATAGGCGAGCATCCGCCGGGCCAGCTTGCGGTCGAAACCGAAGCGGATGCCTTTGAGTTCGGGGAAGAACAGGAAGGTGACCAGACCCGTGCAGAAGAGGTTCACAAAGAAGATGAGGCCCACGCCGTCGTTGAAGCCCGTGTAGACGCGTTCCACCGCCGGGAAGCGGCTGAACAGTAACGGAAGAACCAGGAAAACGAACAGGTTCAGCAGGACGTTCGGGATGATGAAGGCGAACTTGAGCCCCATGAAACGCAGGGGCCTGCGCTGCTGCCGCAGACGCGAGAACATGATGGCCTGGAAGGCATCGAGTGCCACGATTACGGCCATGCAGCCCACATATTCAGGATGTGTCGCATAGCCCAGGGCACCCGAAATGGGGCCCAGCAGAAGGAATACGGCAGAGAGGAATACGATGCCTACCCCACCCACCAGACGGAGCGCGGTGCTGTAAACCATGGAACTGTCTTCCCCGTCCTTGTTGGAGAAACGGAACAGGGTGGTTTCCATTCCGAAAGTGAGCAAAGCCAGCAGCAGAGCGGTGTAGGCGTAGAGGTTGGTTACAATTCCGTAACCGCCGCTGCCCGCCGCAATCCTGGTGGTATAGAGCGGAACAAGCAGATAGTTGAGGAAGCGCCCCACTATGCTGCTCAGGCCGTAGACGGCGGTATCCTTGGCGAGTGACTTCAGGTTCATAGCTTGGCTTGCACGTGCACAAAATTAGCAAATTATCGCTACATTTGCGTGTTATGAAGAAAAAACTCATCCCCGCCCTCTGCTGCATCGTGCTTGCGGCAACGGCACTTTCCTGCAAACAGAACGGTAACAAGGCGGCCGCGTCGAAAGACGCCCAGGCCGAGCAGGCGGCAGCTGTCGCCGATTCCCTCGAAGCCGCTCAAAAAGAACAGAAAACCATGGACAAAATCGCCCGTCTCGCCGAGGAGCCCGTCTTCGACATCGTGACCAACTACGGCATCATCAAGGTGAAACTTTACGCCAAGACCCCGAAACACCGGGAGAACTTCGCCAAACTGGCCTTCGACGGTTTCTACGAGAACACGCTCTTCCACCGTGTGATCAACGGCTTCATGATCCAGGCCGGCGACCCGCTCACCAAGGATCCCGCGCAGGCCGACCGCTATGGCACCGGCGGACCGGGTTACACCGTCCCGGCTGAGTTCGTGCCCGAATACAAGCATAAGAAGGGTGCCCTTGCCGCTGCCCGCCGCGGCGATGCGGCCAATCCGCTGCGCGAATCGTCGGGTTCCCAGTTCTACCTGGTGCAGAATCCCGAGTCCTGCGCCCAGCTCGACGGCCTTTACACCGTGTTCGGGCAGACTGTCGAGGGACTCGATGTGATTGATAAGATCGCTGCCGTGGAGACCGACCGGCGCGACCGTCCCGTGACGCCGGTGAAGATCCTCGCCGTCAAGCTCGACGAGCAGCTCTAGAGTTTGTAGAGCCGGGCGGAGAGGCGCTCTATGCGGGCGTCGGACCCGGCGCTGATCTCAACGGATGCCGCTTCCCGGTACATCCTGAGCCCTACACGCTCAACCTGCTGCTCTCCCTTAGGATGCTCCCAATGATAGCTGCGGCCGTTGAGTACGAGGTCAAGCGTCCCCGAGAAGACCATCTCAACCGTAATACCGGCGAATTCCGGACTGTCCGGATGCCAGGAAAGGCTCTTTCCGGCCGCCAGATCCAGGCCCTGCTTCTTCCAGGAGGAGCAGGGTTTCATCTTTTTTGCCGGCCACCAGAGGAAGTCGGACAGTTCGATGCTCACCCCGTCGCGCCAGGCCTGCTGCTCCTGCGGGGTCTTGAAAATGGAGGCTTGAACCTCGAACCCGGCTGCGCGCACGGTACGGATGTAGTCGGCGTTGAGCATTTTGGTGCGCATGGTGCTCATGCCGCAGCGCCCGCCGATGGCCTGGAGGCGCCGCACGGTCTCTTCGGCACCGGCTTCTCGCAGGGCGAGCAGGACCAGGCAGGAAGACAGGGCGCGGGCTTTCCGGAGAGATTTCTCATTTCTATCGAACGCCACGAAGCCTTCGGGGCCCAGCACTTCTTCGGCCCGTTTGTAAGAAGGTTCCAGGCTACTGTGCAGCATGGCTACGACCCCTTCTTCCTTGCAGGTCTGCAACATCTCGTCGAGCGTGGGAATGGGGGTGCGGAACGCCGGGTCTGTGGATGCCAGCACGAAATGCCGTCGCAGCGAGTCGAACGAAGTCTTTCTTACCTCCACCGGCTCAGGAATCTCCGAGTAGTCGGCGGCCCGGCGCATGGTGCGGTTGATGGTGGCGTCGTGCATCACCACCATCACGCCGTCGGAAGTGAACTTCACATCCATTTCCACCGCCCTGTAACCGAAGCGGCGGGCCATGCGGATGCCGGCCGGGCAGTTCTCGGGGATGTAGAACACTCCGTGATCTTTGAGGTGGCAGCCCCGGTGGGCGACGAAAACGGGAAGACCCGCTTCATGCGGGGCGAAAACGGCCGCCGGTGCGTGTGCGGGGGCGACGAGCAGCGTCAGTGAGAGCAGGGTGGCAAGCATGGTTTCGTGTTATTTGAAACAAAGATAACGATTTTTCTCCGGAGTGGCACGGGTCTTGCTACTAAAACAGATGAATAGTTTTTTCATAGGTTAATTTTAGATTAAATTAAAGGTTAGAAAGGAGGCCCCGCCCGCAGTGATGCGCACGGGGCCTTTTCCGTCCGGAAAGGGGAGCGGCGTATCGATTATTTTCTTATTTTTGCGTGAAACAACCCATACCATAAAATGACTCCGTTTTACGCTCAGGACCACGACCTTTCGGCTTACAACGTGCTTGCCGTGGACGACATTCCCCTCAACCTTCTTCTGGTGCAGAAGATGCTGTCGCGCCTGAACCTCAGGCTCCGCACGGCTGGCGGCGGCCAGCAGGCCCTCGACATGGTGGCGGAAGAGAAGCCGAACCTCATCCTGCTCGACCTCATGATGCCCGGCATCGACGGCTTTGAAGTAATCCGCCGTCTCAGGGAAGATCCCGCCACGGCCGATATCCGCATCGTCATCCTTTCGGCCCTCAATTCGCAGGAAGACGTCGTGAAAGGCTTCAACGCAGGGGCGAACGACTTCATCATGAAGCCCATCATCATGGAGAAACTTATCGCCTGCGTCCTTACCCAGCTTCAGGTCTCTGGGAAATGACCTTCCGCCGTCCCGTCCTGTCCTGTACGGCCGGGCATCTTCTCGGCCTTATCCTGTTCTTTTCCGCCCTTCCGGCGGGCGGGCAGATCGTGAACCGCCTGCGGGTAGACCCCGAAACCTTCCAGACCTATGCCGGGGCGCGCATGCAGCAGTTCTCCCCCGACAACCTGCCGCTGGCCGATTCCCTCTGTTCGGCCGGCCTACGCATGGGCAACTGGAAGCTGCGCTGCCTGGGGCGCTCCCTGGAATTCCCGGTGCGTTTCGCCACCGGAGAATACGAGCTGATGGACGCCGCGGTGGCTGAAATCAAAGAATTGACCGCCTGGCGCAAGGGCGGGGCAAGGTCGTTCTATTATGCCGCGCTCCACGAATACTGCGAATACCTGGTGCAGCTCGGACGCAGTTCCGACGCGATGCTCGAGGCCCGTGCGATGGAACGGCTGGCCCAGGAAGACCACAAACCCCTGGGCCGGGCTTATTCCTACCGCATCATCGGCCTCATCCAGAGCTACCGGTCCAACTCGTGGCTGGCCATCCGGAACCTCCAGGATGCTGCGAAGTATTCCGAGGAGGCGGGCCTGGAGCAGGACCTCCCCAACCTCTACATCCTCATTGCGCGGGAGTACATCCGTATGCACGATTTCTCCCAGAGCGCCGCTTTCTGCGAAAAGGCGGCCGTGTACCAGGAGTATTTCCCCTCCCTGCGGATCAAGGTGCTCATGACCCGGGCCCTGCAGTTCTACGAGCAGGGCGACATCGCCTCCTTCCGCGCCTGCTATGAGGAGCTTCAGGCCGATCCGCTCTACGCCTACCAGGCCGATTCCGACGCCCGCTGCCGGATGGACATCTGCTACTTGCTCACCCGCCAGATGTTCGACGACGCCCTGGAAAAGGCCGATCTGCTCAGCACGCCGATGCGCCGCTACGACATCAAGCACGGCATCTATGCCGCGAAGGGCGATTACACCGACGCCTACGGCCAGCTGGGGCTTCTGATGGTCGAGAAGGACTCTGTATATATTAAGGTACAGAACGAAGACCTCGACGTGCTCGACGCCGAGATGAACAACGCCCGGCTGCGGGAAGACGCCCAGCGGCTCAAGGCCCAGAACCAGATGACCATTATGATCGGTTTCCTGGTGATGTTCGCCCTGGCCTTCCTGGCCATCCTCTTCAACCAGTGGCAGCTGAGGCAGAGCCTCGACGAGATGCGCCGCAAGAACAGCCAGGCCCTCGCCGCACGAAGGGCTTTCCAGAAAGCGATGGAAGCCCGGGAAAACGAGAACGCTTACAAGATTAAACTGTTGCAGAACCGCACCACCAACGTACTCACAGGCTATGAAGATCTCCTCTCTGATTAAAAACCACGCCAGCGAACTGATCGCCCTGGCCATTTTCCTTTCCGGTTCCACCCTCTCCATGCTCGGTCTCATCGGCCGGGTTCCGCTGGTGCCGGGCATCCTGGGCGTGGTGATCCTCGCCTCCGGCCTGTTCTGGTTCTGCATTCGCTTCACCTCGGAAAGGGCCTACAAGGAGTATTACCGCGACAGCTACGAGATTGAGCACGAGACCATCGAGGACGAAATCCGCAAGTCGATGGTCTATCACCGTTACCAGGAGGCGGTCTTGGGCCGCTACGAGAGCGCCTGCCGCGACCTGGGCCTCGTGGACGAACAGAAAGACTGGCTCCTCGACCTGCTTATGGCCGAAAAGGACAAGGTAGACAAAGAGCTCGCGGAACAGGGCGGCGGGCATATTTAGCGCGGCCCCTTCATAAAGAATTCCCGGTCTCTGGAAACCCAGGGACCGGGAATTCTTTTTATGTATCGAACACGCTGGTTAGTACTCGACCGTGATGCTGGCCACACGTCTGGTCGTGCTGTTGGTGTTCGTCAGCACGAGGGTGCTCGTGCTGCCGGTCCAGGTCCAGGTGGTTCCGCTCAGCGAATGTGAACCGGAGTCCGTAGTGAAGTCGTAGGTGTAATAGCTGCTGCTGAACGTGACTGTCACGTTGGTGAACGGACCGTCGTTGGCGCTGATCGTTATGGTGGACCGGCTGCCCGGACGCACATAGCTGCCGCTAACGGTGTTGATGTTGCTGAACACCACGGTAACGCCGTTGCTCGACAGTTGCTTGTTGTTGCCGGTACCCAGGGTGCTGTTGGTCGTATTGAACGTCACGCGTTTCTTCACCGTTACCGTACAGCTGGCCGTGTAGCCGCCGTCCACGGTGGTCGCCGTAATCACGGCCGTGCCTCTGCCCACCGCGGTCACGACACCGCTGCTGGAGACGGTGGCCACGCTCGTGTCGGAGCTGGTCCAGGTCACGGTCTTGTTGGTGGCGTCAGCGGGCGTCACGGTGGCGGTAAGGGTCTCCGTGGAACCCACGTAGATGGTCGTGCTGGTCTTGTTCAGCGTCACGGCCTCGGCGTAGCCCTTGGACAGGGTGGCGCGCCGGTACTCGTCGGCTTCAATGACGACCTTCCCCGTTCCGTTTGCCGTGGTGGTGGCCAGGTTCACGGTGGGATTGTAGTTCCCGTTCAGCTGGGCGTTACTCGTTTCGCTCGGGGAATACCAGTACCAGTTGTAATAGGGGTCCGAAGGATCGGTTACCTGCGAGAGGCCCGAAGTGCCGGTGGGCCGCAGGTCCGTAAACTGGAAGTAAACCCTGTCGGGCAGCGGGTCGCTGTCGTCCATTTCAAAATGGAATGGCGTGGCGGCTCCCTGGCTGGTGGGGATGCCCGAGGTGAATGACAGGTTGCTGAACTCCTTCATGATGAAGGTAGTGAACGAGTCGGAACTGCCAATGAAGAAGCCAGCCTCGTCGTTTACGTAGACGGTGGATGCACTTTGCGCCTTGTTGGTCTTGAAATAGCAGGGCACCGTTACGGTGTTGTTGGACGACTGCGCCGCCAGCTGATTGTACTCCGTTTCGGAAAGGGTACGCACAAAGTGGAAGGTGTGGTCCGAATTGGCTGGGTTGATGGACGCACCCGACGCCACGGGCAGGTTGTTGTTGGGCTTGGCGTTGTCGGGGGTAAGGCTGAGCGCGCTCGCTTCCAGGTTGAAAATGAGCGGGAACATGCTGGCCGGCAGGTTCTTCGGAATGGTGATATCCACTTCGAGTTCCGCACCCTGCACCCGTTCCACCTTGGAAGGCACGCAGTGTACACCCATGGTCTGGGTGTTCATCATGGTGTAGGTAACGTTACGGTACAGGGGATTGTTGCCGTTCACCTGGCCAGAAACACGCAGGTACTGCGTAAGGATGTTCGCGGAAGGCGCTACCGTAGAGATGGTGATTTCCCGCCAGCCGTCCACGTCGGCCGCGGCGACCTCATAGCCCGTAATGAGCGCAGTGCCGGTCACCGACTGAAGCGAAATGGTTACGGGGCCGCCGTTCGCCACGAGCTCGTTGTTGCAGTCGGGTTCACCGTCCCCGTTGGCATCGACGGTCACGTCTGGGATGAACTTGTAGAGGAGCGACAGATTGACCGTTTCCTCGTTGTCCTCGTAAGGGTACTGCCGGATGAGCGTCTTGTTCATGTACGAGACGAGGATACGGCTGGTACCGTCGGAAATGTCGGTAATCTTCTGGGTGGAGATATCGGCCGATACGTCGCCGCTACCCATGGAGAGCAGGGCGTCACCGGGGCTTTCGGCGCCCGGTTTGAGGATCTTCTCAATGCTGATCCTGTACTTGAAGTTTCTGTAGATGGGGTAGTAGACCCCGTTTTCCATCAGGTCTACCTTATAGTAATAGTTACCGCTGTCGTCTACTCCGTCTTCGGTATCCGGATCGGTGAAATGGCCGTATAGGATTACGACGGTAGCCGGCTGGCTGTCGTTCGGCACCGGGCGCTCATAGAGGAAGAAACTGTTGCCCGCGGCCGTCACATCGCTGCGACCGGTCGGATTTACGAAGGATGACGCCGGCGGAACGGTGTTGTCGAAAGTGGCCTGCGGCGGAAGCCGGGCCGGATAGCCGAGTTCCACAAGGTCGGTGTAGGATTTGTTCTGGTAGCCGTAGACGAAGCCCCCGGAATAGTACGGTGCCATTGAGCCTTGGGTCGCCACGTTCACCGCAGCGAAGGAGATGGTTTGGAAGTTGCAATTCGGCTGGTCCTCTACCACAATCTTGGCGAAATTCCTGATAAGGGGCACATTGGTGAAATAGGCCAGGGTCTCGTCGGCAATCTGGAAATGGCCGGTGCCCAGATAGACGGTCTGCCCGTCGATGATGGCGGTATCCTCACCGATGAGATTGCCGTTGGAGTCGCGTTTGCCCTTGATGCCCGGCACGATGAACGACTGCCAGTAACCGCCCTGCCGTACGGGAGAGAGCAGGGTGTCGAGGAGTTCGCTTTCCCGGGCGTAGTCCAGGATCTCGGGTCCGTTGCCCAGGATATGGATGTGCCTTTCGCTGTTCTCACTCAAGGTGAGGGAGGCGTAGAACTCATAGCGGTTATCGTTGCCGTTCACGCTGCCGTTGTTCACGGGCGATTGCACCATGGTAGCCTGCACATATTCCTTGAGGTATCCGGAACGTCCGAATACAGCAACCCAAAGCGAGGTGAGGTCGTTTTGGGGCGTGTCGGACAGAGCCCGGGTGGGCGCCTGCTCCGGGAGGTCGAAGGTCATGCGCACCAGCACCTTTCCTTCCACTTCCTCGGGCTCCTCCTCGTCGAATCGCGGGCGAAGCTCTTCCCTCGTGCAACAGAGAAGAAGAGACAGGGCCATCAATATGTAGAGTATCTTTTTCATCTTCGCTGCCGTTAAAGGGTGGTCTGGTATCCGCCCCAGGTGGTCATATGGCTTGAATCCTGTTCCTCACCCCAGTACCACACGTCGTACACGCAGCGGGTGTAGACATTGTGGGTGGAATAGTTGGTGCCGTCGATTCTCTGGGTAAAGTAGTAATACTGGGTGGAGGAATTGGATCTTTCCGTCTTGCCTTCCATATTCACGAAGAGGCTTCCGCCATAGGCGTCATAGCCTCCAGCCCAGTAATAGGAATAGGCAGTGTTGCTGCTGGGGCCCGGGTCGAACAAAGTGGGGATGATACCCTGTTCGGAGAGTGTAATGAGGTACTCGATTTCGGCGTTCGTAGGCAGCCTCCAGCGTCCGGCCGGATAACCGTTCTCCTGATAGGCGGCGCACCTCGTCTGGGCGTTGCTGTACCATTGGGCATAGGTCTTTCCGTAAGAAGAGGCGATCTTCAGGGCCGGGGCGATATACTCGTGTGTGTCCTCAGCGGTAGGCCTGTAGTTGGCGGAAGTGTTGAGCCCGGTGAGGGTGGTGACCTCCGCGGTGGAGCCGTCCGTCCTCGGGTCGCCGATTACGTAAGCGGCGTCGGCCGGAAGAACGGTTATGTGCACGGTGTACTGGTACTGGTTGTTGTTGTTTCCGGAGCCGTTCACGTCGCTGGGCCTCACGATGGCGCCGATGACATTGTTGCTGTTGTCACTTACGGCGACGGCCGTACCACTCCCGCTGTATTGGGTGTTATTGACGAACACCACGCCGTTCGACTTCTCGTTGGTGATGTAGATGGCCGGATACTGCGTGATCTTGATAGACTGCTTGTACACGGCATCTTCGTGGTGGTCTGCGTGGTACAGGTTGAAATGGATGATATAGGGCGAAGTATCAAGGTTGCTTCCCGCCGACAGGTCGTTGTTGAGCTCGTGGTAGAATCGAACGTATTCCCCGTCCACAATCACCCATTCGTTGCCGTTGTTGAGGGCCTTGCGCTGCGCGGCGGAGTATTCGATGTATTTCTGGCCCGATTCGTAGTCGGGGTCGTCGGCCCCTGCGGTGCGGATGGTGCCGCCCGCATAGCTGGTCCCGGCATTCGAACTTCCGTAATAGGCGCGCCTTGCCGTAATGTCCATGGTGGTTCCGCCCTTGGTGGTGTTGACGGCCACGGGATGGGAGGAGGTGTAGACCATGTCGAGGTCGGGCACGTTGTTCATGACGTACTCCTTGGGCTCCATGGAAAGGAAGCGGGCCGCGCCGATGGTGGCCTCCTTGATGACCACGTCCTTGTCCTGCCAGTCCACCACGTAGTAGGTGCCGTTCATAACGACGGCCGCCTCGTCGGTTTCACTGCCGAGCATGGCCACGTTCATCTTGAAACGGTACCAGTTGTTGCGCACGAAGTTCCTCAGGTAGGTGGTGTCGGTGACCGTCTCACGCGGGTCATCGGGGATGATGATCTTGTAGTAGAACTGCTTTTGCGTGGCGGTGACATGGTTCTCCGCATCTTCAAGCCTTCTCCAGGGAAGGATGAGCTTGAGGGTGGGCTCCATGGTGGGCGAATCCTTGGAAGCGTATTCCCAACGCTGCGGATACACGTAGGTGGGATCCGTCACAAAGGGGAAATCGGCCTCGTCGGGATCGGTGCTCTGCGTAAAGTACATCCGGTTATTCGTGTAGGAGAAATACACCGGGTTGTCTACGGGCTTGGCCGCGAGCGTGGTGTTCCGGACTCCGTTCTCGATATACAGCTGGAGGCCGCTAAGCATGGGCTCCCATCGCTCCGTGTAGTTGATGATCACTTCGTTCACCTCACGCGTCTTGGGCACTTCCACCTGATTGGCAATCCGGAGCTGGACCGAAATCTTGGAGGCGACCCGCTTGAGGTTGACGGAGCCCTTGGCTACGAGCCTGTTCTCTTTTTCGACGCCGGTCACCTGCGCCAGGCCGTCCATGACGAAGGAAGGCTGGAGGTGCGGGTGCTGTGCGTCATGGACTGCGGCGAAGTTGCCGTCGAGTGCGAGGGTCTTCAGCGCTGCCACCGAGGTGCCGCTGAGGTCTGATTCGTCCGCAACAATAGTCCCCGGATAGTTGGCTATCGCATATACCCAGAAGGAGTTGCGGCTGGTGGGCACGAGGGTGCCCGACACGAATTCGTCGGTCGTGTAGGTGGTTACCGTGGCGTCACCATCGCTTTCGTTGGGGGTAAAGCGCTTGTGCAGCACGCAGTTGTTACCGGTCCCGTCTTCTGGATAGAAGAAGAGGTCGAGCGTGGAGATGAGGTTTTCGTTCCAGTCGTTCTCCCCGTCGCGGATGCCGTCGGTACCGGCCCTCCTCTGCGGGTTGGCGCAGCGCAGGTTCAGGACGATCCCTTCGCCGCCTTCCTCCCCGCCCATGGGTTCCCTTTCGCAGGAAAGCATGGCCAGGGCTGCGAAGGTCAGGAGTAAAAGTCTTGCTGTCTTTTTCATGTCTGCCTCCTCCTTTATTGCCTTGAGAACGTATAGTTGTGGTCGTTACCCAGCAGTTCCGAGTCGCCGTCGATTTCACGCCCGCTCGGCAGATCTACCGAGAACGAGAGCCGGATCTTGCGCTCCACCCCGCCGGTGGGAACCGATGAGGGCTTGACCGTAAAGTACATGCGGTCGCCGGTAATCGTCATGGTTGACGGATCAACCACAAAGTATTCATTGTCGCCGATCATGTTGATGACCAGGGTCGCGCCCCGGAGCGAGGAAATGAATATCTTGCAGGTGATCTCGGGCTGGGCGGTGGTGAGGTAGATGGTCGCGTTGTCGGTCAGGCCTTCCATGTTCTCGATGGTTACCTTTCCTCCTTCGGGGACGATCAGCGATTCACCGTTGAAGTCCATGGTCTGCTCGTTGTAGTCCCAGGGCAGCACCTCAGAAACCATCTGGATAGACTTGTCGGTAAACTCGATGATGAAACGCATGCGGGTGCCTGCCTTCCAGTCGCGGTAGGGGAACTGTACGCGCACGGTTTCGGGCGCACCTCCGTCGGCCCGGTAGGTGATGGCGAGCACCTTGTCGTGCGGGTCCATGATGGGGTCGCCGAAGATGTCCTGCCCGATGATGTCCTGCGGAGAAATCTGGTCCTTGGTGAGCGGCCAGGTCATGAAGTAGGTCTCTCCGGTGCCCGAAGTGACGTTGGCTCCGGTGAGCAGGTCGTAAATCTGGTCGGGCGCGATGGTGATGCCGTTCATGGCCGTGGCGTTGAAGAACGGATGGGCCGTGTCGCCTTCCAGATGGTAGACCGGGGTGAGGTTGGCCGCGTTGGAAGAGAAGTCCACCGTGGCGTAGCCCTTGTGCAGGAAGATGTCGTCGCCTTCGTAGATGGTGCTGATATCGGTAATCTGTACATTGGTAGAGGTCGACGCATTTTTGAAGCACAGGCTCACGGCCGTGAACATGTGTTTCGTGGGCAGCTGTACATTGCTGTAATCACCCGTGGCGGCATCGCGAACGGTGACACTCTTCGAGTACACGAAATCGTATTGCGGAGAACTCGACTGGAAAGAGTACACCGGGGTGGTCATGGTGAGGAAGGTGCCCGACGAGGGATCGCTGTCGAGGGTGGGGGAACTCCCGAAGAAGTCTTCGGTGGAAAGCCCCGCTCCGCTGTTGTACGACTTGTCGTAGTCGAGCCAGCCGAAGAAACGGTGGGTGCCGGTCCGCGTCCACCTGTACTCGCGCGATGCGGTGGTGAACGGCCAGAATGCCCCGCCGTCGTACGTCACCACGTCGTCGATGTACTTCACATAGTCGGAACTCGAATATGAAGTCCCGTTTATATCGCCCGTGAAACCGGTGAGCCAGTCATAGACCTTCACCCGGGTCCCGAACACGTCAAGACCGTCGGCCTCCAGGAAAGCACTGGTCACCGGAGATCCGGAGAAGCGGATCGCTTCGTCCGAAAAACCGGATCCGCCGTGGTCTTTCGCGCAGGAGGCCGCTGCGAGCAAGACGGGAAGGATGAGTAATAAACGATACTTCATAAACGATAATCTTGGTAACCCGGGGCAGGGTCAGCCGCCCCGGGCCAAAAGGATGAACTAGATTTCGAGTTCGATGTTGGTGGCAACGGTCTTGCTTTCCCATGCATCCACGGCCGGGTCGAAGGTAATCTGCTTGCCGGCAGGGCCGATGGTGATGTTGTAGACGATGCTCTGGTTCATCTCCCAGGCAAGGATCGAGGTGCTCGGGTTGCCGGTGTTGATGAGCAGGTCTGCAGTAGCGGGAATGTCGGTCTGGGTGAGGTGCAGCGTGAAATCGGCGGCACCCGGAGCCTTACGATAGGTCTTCACGTCGAAGGTGAGACGGATCTTCTGCTGGTTGGCGGCCAGGGTCTGGGGCAGCATGAAGGTCTCGGGAATCACGGTCACACCCTGGTTCTTCACGAGGTTGCGCACCTGATTGTCATTGTACAGGCTGTTCTCGGTGGAGTTGGTGAGGGTGTTGAGGGCCGTCCACACGGCAAATCCGTCGGCATCGGTGGGTTTGGTCCAGGGGATGACGCCGGTGTTGGTGGAGGAGAGGTTCAGTTCGCAGGTACCCTTGATGAAGAGACCCGAGAGCTGGACGGCCTTGAGGGTGACGTCCCACTTGGTGATGGTGCCGTCGTCCTCGGTCTTCTCGTTCTCGCCAAGAATCACGTTGATCTTCACCTTGCTGCCGGCGTGACGGAAGATGACGGGAACGCCTTCGTAGGCATTCTGGCCGTCTTCAACCTCGTTGGCGTTGTCGGTGAAGGCAACAGCCTTGTCGGAATACATGATGTCCACCTGGGTGGCGGAGTAGTCCACGTTGCTGTAGGTGATCTTATCCGCGGTCACGGTCGGGATGGCGCCCGTGGCGTTGTACGGATAGTAGCAGAAGAAGTCCACACTCTGGTTCTTGGGCCAGTAGTACGGGGTAGCGGTAGTCCACACGCCGTTGGCATAGGCTACTACATTGTTGTCGATGAAGTAGGTGCCGGTGGTACCGGCGGTCCAGGCGTACACACCGAAGGTCTCGGTGGTGGGGAAGACGGAGCCGGTGATGGCCTTCGTCACGTGGTTGGCGGGCTGGAAAGCGATCAGATTGTTGCTAACGCTGTTCACCCCGGTCTTTGCGCAGGCTGCCATGGCCATGACAGCTACTGCAAGAAGGAAGAATTTTTTCATAAACGTTGATGAAAACTTAATTGGTTAATATTATTTATCAGTTATTTCCAGGAATCTGAATATCATCGGAATAGACGTCCGTCCAGGAAACCACGGCCGGGTCGAAGGTGACGGGGCGGGTGTCGTACGGATTGATGGAAATCCGGTAGGTGATATTCTGGTTGTCACGCCATGCGCTGATGTTGCCGCTGTTCAGGCGCACGATGGCGGTGAGGTCCTCGGTGGCCCAGTAGCCGGGCTGGTCTTCCGTGAGGGTGATGCTGGTGTAATGGATCTTCACGGTATAGGCGATGGTCAGGATCTGGTCGGTGGTGACGTTGAGGGCGTCGCCGCTGTTGAGCAACTCCTGAGGCATGAGGATGCGGCTCACGCCGAGGTCGGTGTAGTTGGTGGTGGAAGCCACATTGGCCGCGGTGTTCTCGATGAGCTCGAGCGAGAGGGTGCTGGCGGGCGCATACTCATAGTTCGTCGCTGCAGTGGCGTGACTGGTAGCCCATCTGGGCGTAGCGCTCTGGGTGAAGGTGCCCAGCGAATCGATGTGGCAGATATCTACGTCGGTCACGTCGATCACGATCCGGTCCACATTGGGGTTCTTGTGACCGATGGCGCGGAAGGCGAAGTTCAAACGGCAGAGGGCGTGGTTGAAGATAGTGGGGACTCCGGAGAAGCCGCTGTCGCCCTCATCGGTGACGGCGGTGCCGTCAAGATTGGTATCCTGATTGCAGTTGGCGGCAAGATCGGCGTACATGAGGTCCACGTCGGTTGCGGGAATGATGCTGTAGGCGTTGAAGACAAAGCCGTTGGCAACGTTGTAGACGGGAATCTGCGAGTAGCCCTTGTCGGTTCCTGCGGCCGTGTAGGGCGAGTACGAGGCAAAGGTAATCTTTCCGCTCTTCGTCCAGTAATAGGTACTCGCGGGCGCCCACACGTATTGGTTGTCGATGCTCTGGTAAGAGATCTGCTCGTTGTCCATGAACACGTAATCCTGGTCTGCGGCGATGCCGGTCCAGTCGTTCTGGGTCCACCAGGCGAAGGTGCCGAACGGGACGCCGGTGGGATAGGTGAGACCGGCGTAAGGCAGCGTCTGAGCCCTGCGCTGCTGGGCATGGTTAATCACCGAAAAGCGGATTTCACTCTGCTGGGGCGAGGGACCATTCTCGACTTTTGCGCAAGCCGCCATGGCTGCCACGGCAGCGACTGCAAGGATGAGAAACTTCTTCATAATGCTTTGTTTTGTCATATTTGGGACCCCGGGGCAGTTTCACCCGCCCCGAGGCAAAAGGGTTTAATTACGGGGTAACAATACCGTTGTTGTTGATGTTGATCACATCGTCGGCATTGGCCTCAACAGCGTCGTACGCCTCCACGGCAGGATCGAAGGTAACCTTCTCGGAAACGGGGTCGATGATGATGTGGTAGGTGATCTTCTTGTTGGACTCCCACTGGGCGAGGCTGCCGGTCAGGTCGTGAATGTCGGCGGCGGAATCACCGTTGAGAACGACGCCCACGGTGCGGATTTCCTCCATGAACACGGTGTCGCCGTGCAGAGCCTGCACCTTGTAGACGAGCTGAAGCGCCACGTTGTCGGTAAGCTGAGGCATGACGGTACGCCAGTCAAGAAGCTGTTCGATAGCGGTGCTTTCGGTGGCGCTCACAGGAAGGGTAAGCACGGTGGCCTGAGAGAGCTGGACGTTCTCGTTGGTGTCGCCGGGCTTCCAACCGCTCACCACGTCTGTATCGGGCGTGCCCTCGGTGGTGTAGTCGGCTTTACGCGTCCACTGCTGGGTGGTGGTGTTCAGGGCAGCATCGGCTGCGAGCGCGTCGGCATTGGTGAGGGTGAGGGTGCCCTTGTTCACGGGGATGATAAGGGACTTCTCGCCGTCAGCGATGGAGCTGTCACCGTCGAAGTCGAAGCCGTCGAGGACCTGGACCTTCCAGATGGTGTTGGCGGAAACCTTTGCGGCAGGGATCTGGATCTTCACGTCAACGTAGAGCTTGGCAAGCAGGTGGCGGAACAGGGTGGGAACACCGGTGGTCACATGACCGCTTCCCTCGGTGCCGTCAACGGCATAGGTCTCCTGGTTGGAGTTGAAACGCAGAGCAGCATCGGCCACCATGAAGTTGTCGGTGGAGGCGATGGTCTTGTTGGCGTAGGTAAGGGTCACAGTCTTCTTGTCAGCGCTCACGGACTCGGCAGGAGCCTGGGTGCCCGCATAGGAGTAGAAGTTGATGTAACCCGTCTTGGGCCAGTAGTAGTCGTTCTCCGGAGCCCACATGTAGATTCCGGTACCGGAAGTAACCTTCTGAGGTGTGGCAGCATTGTCCCATGCGAAGATATCGGTGTTCATGAATTCCACGGCGTCACCCTGCTTGGGGAACTGGTAGGCGTAGGTGTGGAACTCGTAGATGCCGTCTTCGGCATTGGTGAGTGCAACATTGGCTCTGGTCTGGCCAGGATAGTTGGCGACCTCAAAACCAATTTTCTTGTTGGGAACGGAATCAAGATTGAGTTCGTTCTTGGAGCAAGCGGCCATTGCTACAACGGCGGCTGCTGCGAAAATGAAAAACTTTTTCATAATGCTTTGATTTATTGTTTGTTTATTCTTTTCGTTTTCATTGGGACCCCGGGGTGGTTTCACCCGCCCCGAGGCAAAAGGATTTAGTTCGTAAGATCGGCAGAACCTGCATCCACTTCCACCCAGTCTTCCATGGCGGGATCGATCTTGACCACAGTGGTCTGGGGGTTGATGTTCACGGTGTAGGTGATCTTCTTGTTCATGCCCCACTCGCTGATGGAACCGGAGAAGTCGGTGAGCTTCACGCTGGTAGCGAGGCGCTCCTTGGAATACAGGGTCCCGTTGTATTTGGTGTAGATGGAGTACACAACGGTGAGCACATGATCGTTGCCGAGGGTCTGCGGAAGCACGCTCTGGCCGTCAAGCATAACGGTCGGAGTGGAAGTGAGGGCGCCGGGTTCGGTCTCGTTTCCGGTGCTGGTCAGCCGTTCGAGCATCGTGATTTCGGTGGCGTTGCTGGGGCTCGACCAAACATTGCCGGCAGCATTGCTCCACGCAACGGTGGTGTTGGCGGTGCCGGGATCGGCATTGGTCAGCGAAAGGGTACCGGTGTTGTACACACCCGAGAGTTTCACGGTGTCGAGCTGGACGGTCCAAGTGGTGTTGCCGTCGGCGATGGGGTTGGCAGCGGCCTTGATGGTGAGTTTGGCAAGGGCGTGACGGAAGAGCATAGGAACGCCTTCGGTAACACCATCCTTGTCATACTTGTCGTGGTCGTTGTCCTTGAAACGCCAGGCCTCTTCTGCATAGAGGAGGTTGTCGTCGGTGGCAACTACGTAGTTGGACCAGGAGAGAGCGGTCTCGGTGGCAGTGGTGGGAGCATCACCGTTCTTATCGTACCAGGCGATGAAGTTGATGTAGCTCTCGCTGCTCTTGGGCCAGTAGTAGTCGTGGGAAGGAGTCCAGGCGGTGGGGTTCGACGCGTTGTCTGCCGAAATGGTCTCACCGTTGGCACCGAAGAAATCCTGGGTGGTGTCCTCATAACCGTCGGCGTGGAGGAACGCCTTGCTGGTGAAGGAAGTGAACTCGCCCTTGACGGAAACGGTATCCGCCCTGGACTGAGGGGTAGAATAGGTGGCAGTCTGGAAAGAGATCTTCTTGTCCGGAGACGCGACGTTTTCCACCTTCGTGCAAGCGGCCATTGCTACAACGGCAGCAGCTGCAATGATGAAATAGTGTTTCATAATGCTTTGGTTTTGTTTGTTGTTGTTATTTGTTTTCATTTTTAAAATATTATTCGATGTACATGAGGTTGTTGGTATCGTTGGTCCAGCCTTCGTTGAGGGCGGGATCGAACAGGATCTTGCCGGTGACGGGATTGACCGTAATGGTGTAGGTGATACGGTGGTTCATATCCCAGGAACCGATGTCTCCGCTGAAGTCGGAGATATTGATGCGCACCGGAACCGTCTCTACCATATAGGTGCGGTCGGCATAAGTGGTGCGTATGTTGCAGTTGCAAGTCAGGACCATGCCCTGGGTGCTCTGAGGGATGATGCTCCGGGTATCCATGATACTCACGGGCGTGTCGTTCACAGTCAGCGAGATGGTCTGGCCGTTGCGCGAGAGGGTGTCGGCCGTGCAGCCTTCGGTGCTCCAGTAAGGAGTGGTCGCGGCCGGGGTGGCCTCGTTGCTCATACTCCACCAGGCGCGGGTCTGGTTGCTGCCGGGATCGGCGTTCACGAGGCTGAGGGTGCCGGTCTTGTAAACACCGCTCACGCAGAAGTCGGTGATGGAGGCGCTCCAGGTGGTGCCGCCGTCGGAGACCGGAGTGATCTTGGCACGGAAGCGTACCTGTGCAAGCGCGTGATGGAATAAGGTAGGAACGCCCACCAGGACGTCGTCGCCGGTATACTGGGCGGCATTGGTGGTGTTCTGGTTGTAACGCCAGGCCTCATCGGCGAACATCAGGTTGTCATTGGTGGCGAGGCTGCGGCTGCTGCCGTCGAAGGTCCAGGTAATGGCGGTTTCACTCACGCTGTTGGGCGTACCGTTGCGGTCGTACCACGAAACGAAGTTGATGTAGCTCTCGCTGCTCTTAGGCCAGTAGTAAGGATGGCTGGGCAGCCATTCAGAGGTGGAGGCGTTCCAGGAGATGGTCTCTCCGGTGGCGCCGAAGAAACTCTGGGCGGCATCCATGTAGCCGTCGGCATAGAGCCAGGCCTTGCTCTTGAACGAAGAGATGCCGCCGTCGGCTGCGAGCAGCGACGAGTTCCTGGCAGACGGGGCATAGCTGGCCACCGCGAAGCTGATACGGTCCTTCGGCGACGGGGCGAGTTCCGTCTTGACGCAACCCGTGAGGGCCGTCAGGACGAAAATCAGCGCTATGTATCCAAATCTCTTCATTAAATCGTAATATTTCCTTCTTCTTCTTCCCAGTTGTCGACCTTGGGCTGGAAGCCTCCGTTCCCTTCGTGGGGCGTGGTGCCCGGATCGGGAATGACGATGGTCAGATATTTCTTGTCTATGATGAGCCAGTGGTTCTTCTTGGCAAGTTCTGTCTCGAAGATGTCGTCCATGCTGGCCGTGAATTTCAGCAGGTTGCCGGCCGTATCGTACACATTGAAGGTAATGTACAGCTGGGAACCGGAATCCTTAATCTTTCCGAAAGTGTTGAAGACGGCGCAGAGCACGTCCTTGTTTTCTCCCTCCACGGCGGTGTCCTGGCCCTTGTGCATCTCGAAGATGACGGCAGAGGAGGGCTCCTCGGTACGCTCGTTGAGACCGATCTTGTTGGACGGCGACAGGCCGGAGATGACCGCGGTGGCCGTAGAGGCGAATTCAAGGCCTTCCACGCTCACCTGCAGATAGTAGGTGTCGATGACCGAAGACGCTTCGGTGTGGATGACGACCAGGGTATCGTGCGGCGAGATGCGGATGTTGCGATGGTTGGCCACCAGCAGGTGCTCGGGCTCGTAGTGGATATGGATGTCTTCGTAGGGATTCTCGGTCTCCTCGTCCGTGCCGCTCCTGGTTCCCAGGTACTTGGCCTTGAGGCTCGGGGAAATCTCTTCGGTATAGGCGATGATTTTGCTTTCGGTAGATTCCTCACTGACCTGGGTGGTGGGGGTGTCAAAATTGTAAACCAGGAAGTTGTAATCGCCGTGGCTGATACCGAGCGTTCCGTTGAACACCTTGTTGCCATCTTCGTCAACGGTAGAGCTCGACACGAAACTCTGGGTAATGAGCTTGTCGGTGTCGGGGTTGTACACAAGGACGCGCATCGTCTGAGGATCGAGCTGGGCAAGCTTTTCTTCCCAGAGGGTCGAGGTCGTGCCGTAGAGCGTTACGGAGTTGCGGATGTTGGTGTTCACGTTGGTGACGGCGTTCACGTTCACCTTCACGCTCACGGCGATGGCCTGCGACGGCTGCTCGAGCGGACGACGTTCGCAGGAGAACATCATCGCGAGGCAGAGGACGCCAAGGAGTATGCGTGCAACAATCTTATTCATGGCGCGCCTCCTTTCTATATCTGCAACTGGAAATCGGTATCACCAGGCTCACTTTGGCCTTCGTGGGATACAGGAAGTAGTTGTAGAAGGTTCCTTCTCCGTCGTTGGAGGTATCTTTGATCAGTTTTACGTAGTCGTCGGTGGGGTAGTAGTGACGATAGGGCGCTTGGAGGTAGCCCATCGAGAGGCTGAACTCGAGGTTCATCTTCTTCCTGCGTCCCACCGGCATGCTGTAACCGGCAGTGCCGCCAACCGACCAGTACTCGCCCTGATAGTTGATGGACTTGTCGTTCTGGAAGTCGAACTTCGACGACATTCCATAGAGGCCCACGAACCAGCCGCGGAGTTTCTCGCGACCGCGCACGTCCCAGGGCTTGAACCAGTAACGGGCCTCGACGCCCACCTCCCACATCTGGAAGCAGTACTTGTTGCCGGTCTCCCACCACGGGAACACATCTTCGAAATCGAGCGAGAAACGCTTCCAGATGGGGATTTCGATCTCGAAGTTGAGCGCGGAAACCACATCGTACAGAAGGTTGGTCTTGGCGGCGAAGATGAAGCCGTTGGGCTCGGGTTTGCTGCGCGTTACGGAAATGGTGGAAGGCTGCTGGACCGGAGCGGCGGGCTGGACCGGCGAAACGGTTTCCTGAACCGGAGCAGTCGCAGTTGCAAGGCTATCGGCTTTTTCGGTCACAGGCTTCATATTGCAACGGGCCGTCGCATAACGGGTCTGGGGCAGAATGTTGTCCTGCAGGTAGTTCCAGCTGTCGAGCTCCCGCAGCTTGGCCTCCTTGGCGTCGGCGCTGTCGTTGGAATCGATGATCGCGAGAATGCGGGATTTGGCCTCCGCATCAAGTCCGTTGTCGGATACGACATTCTCACGGAGTTCAGCCCAGTCTTCGCCGCGGGTGGCGAGGGTGATCTTACCCTTGTACTGCGGATAATTGTTTTCGATCCACTCCTGGAGGGCTGCACCGTACTGACGGGCGAGGTCCTCATTGGAGGCGACGGGACCGTCGATGGAACCGCCGGCGATCACGACGATCGACTCGACCTGCTCGGGCGTGGTGCTTTCCAGCATGGCGGCAATGTTCTTGAGCGCGGCTTCGTTACCGGCGTGCGCG
>JAFTEQ010000020.1 GCA_017453565.1 Bacteroidales bacterium | reverse complement strand
CGTGGTCGAGCGGCGGCGGTGCTTATATGAAGATGACGCGAAAATGTGTATCTTCGCGTCATCAGTGTAAACCGATAATAGGACTTTGATATCCTATCTACTTATTGTTCAATATCGGTAAACTTATATCAGGACTAGACAGCGTGTCCCCGAATCCGGCAGGTCCGTTCCGGATGCTGCGGACCTGTCGGGGCAACATGCCCTACAGCCCCTTCTGTGGCCATTTCTCCCGGCAGGTATGCAGGCTTCTTTACAGACCTGCCGCCAGAAACCGCGCTTCTTTCCCGGTTTTGCCCGCAATGGCACTGGGCCTCCTGAACAGAGAGAAAGATTGCATTGTTGTGACGGTAGTCTGCCATCACGGCCAGAGCCACGAACCACACCAGAGGCGGGTTGCCGTGGGGAAGGCCCTGGCCGCCGCAAAAAAAAAGGGTGCCCGAGAACGGACACCCTGAAAAGCGTTTGCTGACTGTCAGCTGTATTACGGCGTGGCGTAGAACAGCTTGATTTTCCGCACGAGCGTGTTGGAACCCTGCCCAGCGGTACTGATGCGGTAGGTGTCCTGGCAGGTCTTGTTGTACATGGTGCTGAAGTACATCATGTCCGGAGTGTGGGCATAACCGCGGGTGGAGGCACTGTACACAGTCGTGCCCATGTCCGTGGTGCGGACAATGACACCGTTGGAGTTCGTGCCGCTTCCGTTGGCATTGGTCACGCCCATGGCGACAAGCTTCTTGCCGGAAATGGCCGGGAACTGCATCCAGCCCGTGGTCGCGGTGAACATGACGGCCTGGCTCGACTTACGCCAGTAAATGGAGGGAACAACGCCTTTGGTGTCATTTTCGACTTTGTATTCTCTGGCTTCAGGAACGCCCCAGCTGTATTCTTTTCCGTCGTAAGTGCCTGTAAAAACCCGGTAGCTGATCCCGTTTTCTTCCCTGAGCGTTCCGGCGGCGTTGGCATAACTCATTGCTGTTTCTTTCATATCGTCGCCGAAGATGTTGGTGGTGAAGTCGAGCGTGATCACCTCATCGGCGATGTCGAGAATGCCCAGGTTGGTGGTCTGGGAACGTGCAACCGTCAGGGTTGCGGAACTTTCCGCATCGCCGAAGACCGAATCAGCCCTGCCGTCGCTGTATTTCACGGTGACGGTGATGCCGGTATAACTGCCGGGCAGCACGCAGAACCAGAAGGTGCTCGCATAGATGCTCTTGCCGGCCTTTGATGCCCTGTAGGTGACCGACTTGGAACCGTTGGCTACGATGGTCGCACTGGGGGCTTCGCCGCTGCAGTCGATTTCCACATCGCCGGCCAGGTTCTCCTTGGCCGACAGGGTGACGGAATATACGTGGTAGTTGGGCACGGTCAGCCGGATGAGTCCGCAGACGTTTTTGAGGGCGGCCTTGCCGGCAGAAACGGCCCCTACTGCTACGCTGCAGTTCACGCCCCAGCTCTGCTCGTTGCCCAGCACCTGGTCGCTGGGGATGGTGGTGGAGATGGTGGTCCCGGAAATGCTCGCATTCGAGTCGTAAGGGAACAGGGCAAAGTCCGCCGTGGAAGCGGCGGAGATGCTGCCGGAGAAATCTGCCGTGGGCTGGCCCGCTTCGGAACTCAGTGAGAACCGGTTGTTGGCACCTTCGCTGTCAAAGACGGAAAGTTCGTCGTCACTGTTCCATCGGACGGAGCGCGTGGCAAGATTGGCTGACCATGTCGAGTAGGTGCGCGCCGCCGGGCTTTGGGCCACGTCGTCGTTTTCGTCCTGGGCTGCGCCGGCGCTGAGGGTGAAAGGTTCTAAGCTGCGCTCCTGCGGGGCGGGGTTGATTTTGCTGCAGGCGGCAAAGGCCAGGACTACCGTGGCCATGCCGATGAAAAGTTTCGTCGTTTTCATGTTCGGAGTCTTCATTTAATCAAAATAGAAATAATTCCCGCTGTCGGTGTATCCTTCATTGGTGTTGCCGCTCATGGGGAAGGGCTCACTGGCGCAGAGAACGCCCGTGCCGGAGAGTCTGAGTTCCTTGCAGTCGGGGGCGGAGTATTTGGGTTGTAACATCTTGTTGTATATATGTGGTTTGACCCACAAATATACAAATGGAGGGTGGAAAATCCAAATAATCAGGCAGTTTTTTACCTGCCCGCAGTTGTGGCCGATAATCAGACGCGCCGCACCCGGATGACGTGCCGCAGCGCGCCCACCAGAGAAAGGACCTTGTCGAGCTCGAGGTTGGAGGGAACGAGCAGGCGGACCGAGATGTCGCAGGTGCCTCCCCGGGGGTTGTCGTTCACCTGGAAGGATCGGACCGAGGTTTTCAGCTGTCCGATCACGTCCATGATGGAGGCAATGACGCCCTGTTCCTGCTCGGCCGTAATGGAAAGGGTGCACTGGAAGTCGCCCGATCCGGCCGTCTCCTGCCAGACCACCTTTTGGATGCGGTAGGGATAGCGTTCCATGAGCCGGGCGGCGTTGGGACAGGACATCCGGTGGATCTTGATGCCTTCGGTGCGGGTCACGAAGCCGAAGACATCGTCGCCGAATACCGGATTGCAGCATTTGGAGAGCTTGTAGTCGAGCCCCTTAACGTGCTTGGCGTTGAGGACCAGGATGTCGTCGCCGCCGCTGTCGTAGTGCAGGACCTTGGTACCGGCCGCGGTCTGTTCCTGCTGGCCATGCGTGGCACTCTCTTCCTGTTTGTGCAGGATGAAGGCCTTGATGTCGGCAAGGTCCAGTTCCTCCCGGGCGATGGCGGCCATGAGGGCGATGACCGAACTGAATTTGTGGGTCTTCATATACTCGGTCACCCACTCATCGGGGAGTTCCAACTTCCAGTTGCGCAGCCGCCGCTGAAGCAGCTCGCGGCCGTCGGCAGCGGCTTTCCGCTCGTCGGCGTCGAGTTCCTGGCGGATTTTGTTCCGGGCCTTGGAACTCACCACCCAGCCCAGCCAGTCGCGGTTGGGCCGCTGGTTTTTGCCGGTGAGGATTTCCACCACGTCGCCCGTATGGAGCTTTTCCTTGATGGGAACCGCCTTGCCGTTGACCCTTGCGCCGGTGCAGCGGACACCGATACCCGAATGGATGTTGAAGGCGAAGTCGAGGACCGAAGCTCCGGCCGACAGGATGCGGAGTTCACCGCTGGGCGTGAAGACGAAGATTTCCTTGCTGGGCGGTGCCGGCAGCTCCTCCGCTGCCATTTCTACGGGATGTTCCAGGGCGAAGCGCACGCTCTGCAGCCAGCGGTCAAGCTGTTCTTCGTGCCGGATGCCCTTGTAGGCCCAGTGGGCGGCATGACCGTTTTCGGCCTCGTCGTCCATCCGTTTTGTGCGGATCTGCACCTCCAGATAGGCTCCCTGACGGTTCTTTACCGTGATGTGCAGCGACTCGTAGCCGTTGGGACGCGGAGTGGTGAGCCAGTCGCGCAGACGCTTCGTGTCGGGTTCGTATTCTTCCGTCACATAGGAGTAGACCTTCCAGCAAAGGTCCTTCTCTATCTTGGGGTCGGGTTCGCAGTCAATGATGAAACGGATGGCAAACACGTCGTAGACTCCCTCGAACGGCACTTTCTGCACCTGCATCTTGCGGTAGATGGAATAGGCGGTCTTGGTGCGTACCTTGAGTTTGTAGCGGATCCCTTCGTCGGAGAGGCGCTGCCCCAGGGGCTCGATGAACTCGGCCATGAGCCTTTCGCGATCGCGTTCGGTGACCTTGAGTTTGTTGGTGATGGCGCGGTACTGCTCGGGGTCTGCGTAGCGGAAGTAAATATTCTCGAGTTCGCTCTTGATGTTGTAAAGTCCCAGCTGGTGCGCCAGGGGAATGTAGAGCATGAGGGTCTCCAGGATCTTCTGCTCGCGCGACGACTTGGGAAAGATGGCCAGGTTGCGCATCACTTCCAGCCGGTCCGCAATCTTGAGCACGGTCACGCGGGGGTCGGTGGAGTACTGCACGATGAGCCGCTTGTAGTTCTCGGCTTCGAGCCGCGTGTCGCGAGGGCGGATGGTGGCGATCTTGTTCAGCCCGTCCACCATGGTGCGTACATCCTGTGGAAAGTCCGAAATGTCGGTGCCGGGTTTCATCCGGCAGGCCTCGTGCAGGTAGACGGCTGCAACGCACGATGCGGGAAGTCCTATCTCGTCTTCCACGATACGTGCAACGCTGTCGGGGTGCCCGATGAAGGGCGTCCCGTCGCTGCGCTGCAGGTCGCCGAGCGAGGCGAGAGCGAGCGCACGAGCTTTTGCAACAATCTCTTCCATATCCATACAAATATATGATAAAGTTGGCTATCTTTGCGAAAATTTTTAACAGAATCATGAAGAATTATTTCGATCTCTCCGGCCGGGTCGCCGTCGTTACCGGCGCTTCCACCGGTCTGGGCCTCCAGATGGCCAAGGCATTTGCCAGCCAGGGTGCGAACCTGGTGCTGCTTGCCCGTCGTTTCAATCTCCTTGAAGAGAATGCCAAATCCATTCACGAAGAATATGGCGTGGACGTTCTTCCGTTCGCCTGCGACATCACTGATACAGAGAAGGTGAAGGCCGCCGTGGCCGCCACCATGGAGCGTTTCGGCCGCGTTGACATCCTTATGAACAATGCTGGCACCGGCGCCGTGGCTCCCGCTGAGGAGATTACCGACGAGCAGTTCCGCCACGAGATGGAGATCGACCTTTTCGGCTCCTTCCTCTGCGCCCGCGAGTTCGGCAAGGAGATGATCAAGGCGAAATACGGCCGCATCATCAACATCGCCTCCATGTACGGCCTGGTGGGCAACCTCATCTGCGGCAGCGCCCCCTATCACGCCGCGAAGGGCGGTGTCGTGAACCTCACCCGTGCCCTTGCGGCCGAATGGGGCAAGTACGGCATCACCGTGAACAGCATCTGCCCGGGTTATTTCTACACCGACCTCACCACCGCCACCCTGGATTCCGATTTCTTCCAGGCCATTGCGAAAAACAACATTCCGATGGGCCGCTACGGCAAGGAAGGCGAACTCGACACCTGCGCCCTGTTCCTGGCATCTCCCGCAAGCACCTATGTGAACGGACAGAACATTGCCGTAGACGGCGGTTACACCTGCGTCTAGGCGTCTTTCCAGACTTTAAGATACTCCTGCAGGGCCCACATCTCATCGCGATAGCGAGCGGCCTGCGCGAATTCCAGATCGGCGGCGGATTTCTTCATCCGGCGCCGGTCTTCTTCTATCATCTTTTCAATCTGGGCGCGCGACATGGAGCGGATGACGGGATCCTGCAGCACGGCGGCCAGGTCGGCCCGCACCCGGCCCTCCGCAAAGGCGGCGCCCTGGGCACGGCGTGAATCGTGGCCGAAGCCCACGCTGATGCGGCCCTTTCCGAGGTCGGAGGGGTTGGGGATGTAGACAGGGTCGTCGTAGGAATTGGGCGCGCTCACCCGGCCTGTGGTCCCGTTGGCGAGGCGCGGGTCCACGGCTTTGCGCAGTGCGGCCGAGGGGGCTCCGAGTTCGGCGGCGAGGGCGTTGTGTTTCACCTCCACCTGGCGTGGGGTGATGTGGTGCAGGGCATTGTAGGCCATCTGCTTCTCGCGCCGACGGTTGGTCTCGCGGATGGTCTCTTCCATGGAGGGCGTGATCTTGTCGGCATACATGATTACGAGGCCGCTGATGTTGCGCGCCGCACGTCCGGCCGTCTGGGTAAGGGCACGTCCCGTGCGCAGGAAACCCTCCTTGTCGGCATCCAGGATGGCCACCAGTGAAACGCTGGGGATGTCGAGCCCCTCGCGCAGCAGGTTCACGCCCACGAGCACGTCGAAGAGGCCGTTCTTGAAATCCTCTATGATTTCCACCCGTTCGGTGGTGTCCACATCGGAGTGGATATAGCGTACGCGGATGCCGATGCGGCGCAGGTATTCGTCCAGTTCCTCGGCCATACGTTTGGTGAGCGTGGTCACCAGTACACGCTCGTCGCGTTCGCTGCGTTTGCGGATCTCTTCCACCAGGTCGTCTACCTGATGTTCGATGGGCCGTACCTCGATGGGCGGGTCGAGCAGTCCGGTAGGGCGCACCACCTGCTCCACCACCAGGCCTTCGGAGCGCTCCAGCTCGTAATCAGCCGGGGTGGCGCTCACATAGACCTTCTGCCCGGTCACGGCTTCGAACTCGTCGAAGGTGAGGGGCCGGTTGTCGGCCGCCGCGGGCAGACGGAAGCCGTATTCCACCAGCACCGACTTGCGGGAATGGTCGCCGCCGTACATGGCGTGAACCTGGGGCAGGGTGACGTGGCTTTCGTCCACGAAGGTAATGAAGTCGTCGGGGAAGTAGTCGAGCAGACAGAAGGGACGCTGGCCCGGTTTTCGCCCGTCGAAGTAGCGGGAGTAGTTCTCGATGCCAGGGCAGTAGCCCATCTCCTTGATCATCTCGAGGTCGTTCTCCACGCGCTGCTGCAGGCGTTTGGCTTCCAGACCCTTGCCCATCTCCTCAAACCAGGCCACCTGTTTGGCGAGGTCGTCCTGGATGTGCGAGACGGCTTCTATGCTGCGTTCCCGGGTGGTGACGAAGTTGCCGGCCGGGTAGATGTTCACCTCGTCGAGATCCTCGATCTTCGCGCCCGTCACCGGGTCGATGAGGGAAAGGGCGTCGATTTCGTCGCCGAAGAACTCCACGCGCACGGCTTCGTCCGCGCCGCCCATGTAGATATCTACGGTGTCACCCCGGACGCGGAAGGTGCCGCGTCGGAAATCGACTTCCGTTCGCGAATAAAGGGCGTCTACCAGATGGTAGAGCAGGCCGGTGAGGCTGCGCGTCTCTCCGCGGCGTACGGTGACGGTCTGGCTGTGGAAGTCTTCCGGGTTGCCGATGCCGTAGAGGCAGGAGACCGACGACACCACGATCACGTCGCGCCGGCCCGACATGAGGGCCGAGGCGGCGCTCAGGCGCAGTTTCTCTATCTGGTCGTTGATGCTCAGGTCCTTCTCGATGTAGGTGTCGCTCGCGGGGAGGTAGGCCTCGGGCTGGTAGTAATCGTAGTACGACACGAAATACTCCACCGCATTGCCGGGGAAGAACGACTTGAACTCACCGTACAACTGGGCGGCGAGCGTTTTGTTGTGGCTAAGGATGAGGGCGGGCCGCTGCAGGCGTTCGATTACGTTCGCCATGGTGAAGGTCTTGCCCGAGCCGGTCACGCCCAGCAGGCACACGTCGCGTACGCCCGCGCTGAGGGCATCGCAGAGCCCTGCGATGGCCTCCGGCTGGTCGCCCGACGGCCGGTACTCCGATTCCAGATGGAACTTCATGGAAACGGCCCTAACTGGTGTGGTATTTTCCGCCCGGATTCATCTGGCGCAGGATCTCCTCAAGCGAAATCTCGCTGGGGGCGTTGCCCCGTGCCTCGGGCGTGTAGGCCGTATTGCCGTTCTCATCGTCCGGGGGTCCGAGGACCTCGTCGATGAGGCGGTAGGCCGTATCGGCCAGATCGTAGAGATGCAGGATCTGCTCCTTTTCGGCGCCGTCGGGCATGGCGCGGGTGTGCGCGTCATCGGGCAGGGCGTCGTCAATGGCGCAGACTTCCTTCTCGAGTTCGAGCACCCGCTGCTCCGTGGCGTAGAGCATTTCCTTGATGTCCCGCAGGGTCTGGATGGCTTTCTGCAGGGCGTTGATCTTGGCCGAATAATCCATGTCGGGGGATATTTTCTGCAAATTAAGCAAAAATAATCGTAAATCCCGCTACAGTTCCAGCCATTCCCCAATCCGGTCGAGCCAGGTGTAGCTTCCGGTACCGGGCGAGGCGCTGCGCTGGAAGCAGTGCTTGCGTAGGGCCAGGGTGTGGAGTTCGCTCTGGACACCCATGGCCCGCATCTTCTCCCAGGCCTTCACTGAGTTCATGGAGGCCCAGCCGTCGGCATCGCCGTGGATGAAGAGCATGGGGGCGGTGTCGAGGTCGAAACTGAACTCGGGCACCAGGACGGCCGAATCCTCGTTCCCGCCGCCGCTGTTGTGATGCTCCGCACCGTCGGTGAGCGCATAGGCCGGATAGATTCCGATGCCCCACTGCACCTTGCAGGACTGTTTGTCAATCTCGTCTATGGGCAGATAGGCCTGATGGCGCGAGGAAGTGACGCCCATGAGGGTGAGGTGGCCTCCGGCCGATGACCCCATGATGCCGATCCTGTCGGGATTGAGCCCCCGGGCCGCGGCCTCGCTGCGCACCATGCGGATGGCGCGCTGCAGGTCCTGCCAGGCGGTAATGTGTTTGGGAAGGCCCTCCGGACGTGGGGTGCGGTATTTGAGCGTGACCACCGTCATGCCCTTGGCGTTGAGATAGCGCCGGGCCGGGGCCACTTCGAAGTCTTCGGGTTTGTTCTCGGTGTAGGACCCGCCGGAATAGATGATCTGGATGGCATCGGTCTTGCGGATCGCCGGAATGTGCCATTCGATGTAGGGCGTGCACTGCCCGGCTTGCGGGCAGGGCATCTTGCCGGCGGGCCAGATGTCCTCGTGGATGAGCTGCGCGCGGTCGGCGTCGGAAGTGAAGCGGTCCATCAGACGGACTTCCGGCTCCAGCGGGCCGAGATAGCCCATCTGCCGCATGAACTCCACGCCGCGCTCCAGGCCGAAGGCACCGTGTGGCTTGTTGGGGTAGAGATGCAGCTCGGCGGGAATGCCCATCCGGCGCAACTGTCTGTAGATAAGGGTGGAACCGTTGGGGGAGTAGGGGTCCTTGCCACCGTGGTGCAGGCTCATGGGGCAGGTCTTTTCGTCGAACTTGAAGACGCTGCTCAGGCCAATCTCGGGGCCGTAGCCCTCGCGGGTGGCCTTCGTGCCGGTCTCGCCGTCGGTGGTCACATAGGCCGGGGCGTTGAGGATGCCCCAGTTCACGTGGCAGGGAAGGTCGTCTTTCCGGTCGATGCGGGCATAGGCCAGAGTCTGCGAACTGGTGGTGAGGAGCAGGGCCAGGTGCGAGCCCGCCGACATTCCGATTACGCCGATCTTTTCGGGGTCGAAGCCCCTTTTCTTTGCCTGGCTCCGTATCAGGCGTACGGCCCGCTGTCCGTCCTCCCAGGCCGACTGATAGATGGGAAGGCCTTGCGGACGGGGGGTTCGGTACACCAGGCTCACGCAGTGCGCCCCCAGCTCGGTGAAGGTCTTGTGCCACAGGTCGATCAGACGCCCGTCGCAGGTGTTCTGGTAGCCGCCTCCGGAAATGAGGATCATGCAGATGTGTTTGTCTGCCTCGGGAGCGGGTGCCTCGTACCACTCGAGATAGGGTTCGCGGTATTGGTCCGGATTGAAGCCCGGCGCCCCGCTCTCGTCGGTCATGGCCGCAATCTGCTGCGGCTGCGCGTGGGGCATCTTCCCCTTGGGCCAGATGTACTCGCGTTCCCAGCCCCACAGCTGTAGGGAGCAGAACAGTGCCAGAAAGAAAACGATTCCTTTTTTCATGCCATTGGTTATTGTTTCTCGAAAAGAGCCGTGCACAGGCGGGACCCGTGCACGGCCGTTTTCAAAAGAGCGTGTCTAGATGAAGATGTACTTGCAGATGAACAGGGCCGCGAGTACCCACATGGTGATGGAGATTTCCTTGAACTTGCCGGCCACGGCGTGGCAGAGCACATAGGAGATCACACCCAGGAGGATACCGTCGGAGATGCTGTAGGCAAGCGGCATCATGATGATGGTGACGAACGCCGGGATAGCCTTGCAGTAGTCTTCCCAGTGGATGGTCTTGATCGACGGCATCATCATCACACCCACGATGATCAGGGCCGGCGCGGTGGCCGCGCTGGGGATGGCCAGGAAGATGGGGCTGAGGAAGAGGGCCAGGGCGAACAGGACCGCCACGGAGAAGGCGGTGAGACCGGTACGGCCGCCTTCACCCACGCCGGAAGCGCTCTCCACGTAGGTGGTGGTGGTGGAAGTACCGAAGCAGGCGCCGCAGATGGTGGCCACGGAGTCGGCCAGGAACATCTTCTCCACACCGGGAATCTCTTCGTTACCCTTGTTGATGAGGCCGGCGCCCTGGTGCACGCCGATGATGGTGCCCATGGTGTCGAACATGTCGATGAAGAGGAAGGTGAAGACCACGGCGAGCATGTCCCAGCTCAGGATGCTGCTCCACTCGAACTGGCAGAAGATGGGCGCGATGCTGTCGGGCAGCGAGACCACCTTGGACGGGAGGGTCGTGATGGCTGCGCCGGTGGCAGGATCCTTGATGAAGATGCCGATGACGGCGGTGATGAGGATGCCCCAGAGGATGCCTCCGCGGACCTTCGCCATCACAAGGCCGGCCGTGATGAAGAGGCCGATGATGCCCACGAGCGCCTTGCCCTTGGTGATGGCACCGAGGCCCACGAGGGTAGCGCCGTTGTCGACGATGATGCCGGCGCCCTGCAGGCCGATGAAGGCGATGAAGAGGCCGATACCGGCGCCGATGGCTTTCTTGAGCGTGCCGGGAATGGCGTTGATGAGCCAGGTACGTACCTTGGTGACGGTGAGGATGAGGAAGATGATACCCTCAATGAACACCGCGGTGAGGGCGAACTGCCAGGGTTTGCCCATGCCGAGGCACACGGTGAACACGAAGAAGGCGTTCAGGCCCATGCCCGGGGCAAGGGCGAACGGCTTCTTGGCGTAGAGCGCCATGACCAGGGTACCCACGATGGCGGCGAGGGCCGTTGCGGTAAAGACAGAGCCGCCGGGCATGCCGGGAAGGGCGCTGAAGATACCGGGGTTGACGGCCAGGATGTAGGCCATCGTGAGGAAGGTGGTGAGACCGGCGAGGATCTCGGTGCGGACGCTGTGCTTCGAACTGTCGAAGCCAAACGCCTTTGCAAGGAAGTTTGCCATAGATCAGGAAGGATTAGAAGGTCCAGCGGATACCGGCGCAGGGATTCACTTTGAAGCCCTTGGCAATGAAGTTGCTGGAGATTTCGATTTCGGCGCCCACGTCGAGATGATTGTCAACAATCTCGCCGAGGTTGTACCAGATCTGAGGCTCGGTCAGGAAGGACCAGTTGGTCTCTTCGCCGCCAAAGAAGTTCTTGTTGCCCCAGAAATCGGCAAATCCCTTGAAAACGAGACCCTTCACGCCGAAGATATCGTTCAGGCCCCAAACGGCGGAGAACTTCACGGGAACGTCGGCCTGGGAAATCTTGTTGGAGTTGAACTGCTCGTACATGGCATAGACCGTGAGGGTCTTGGAGAAATCGGACGAATGGAGGAAATACTTCGCACCGAAGCACCAGGTGCCCATATTGAACCCGCCGCCGGTGATGAGGCCGTCGTACTCCACATGTGCGCTGAGGTCCTTAAGATCGGTGTCCTGCCAGAAGTTGATGCCGCGCTCGATCTCGAAATAGCTGCCGTTTGCGGGACCGCTGTTGGGAATGAGCTTGTAGGTGTCATCGGAGCTGTTGTAGTAGTGGTCGATGAACCAGAAAGTGTCACCGAACTTGTCGGGCTTGAACATCTCGAAGGTGGTGGTCACATAGTTGCGACCCTCGCCAAAGTCGTAGAAGACCTGAAGGTTCTGAGCCTGTGCTCCTTGAGCCAGGGCAAACGTTGCGAACGCAACGGCAAAGAATAGTTTTTTGGACATAAAATGTAATTTATGAACAGATATAAATAAGGAAATAGGATTATCTTTCCGAGAGCCGCAGGATGGCCGATACCGGGACGTCGTCGGGGATGGGCGCGCTGCGGGGCACGTCGGTAATGTCTATGATGAAGTTGCAGTACACGGCCTTGGGCGAGAATCCCTTCACCAGGCGGACAGCCGCGGAGGCGGTGCCGCCGGTAGCGAGGATGTCGTCGTGGATGAGTACCACGTCTCCGGGAACGATCGCGTCGTCATGGATTTCGATGGAATCGGTGCCGTATTCCTTGGAATACTTTTCCGAAACCACGCGGGCGGGCAGCTTGCCGGGCTTGCGGATGGGCACGAAGCCAGCGCCGAGCCGGGCCGCAACGGCCGCTCCGGCAATGAAGCCGCGCGACTCAATGCCGCATACCTTGGTGATGCCCTTATCCTTGTAGATGTCGCAAATCCTGTCCAGGACTTCCTTAAAGGCTTCCGGATCCTTGAATAGGGTAGTCACGTCGAAGAACTGGATTCCCTTGACGGGGAAGTCCGGCACCACGCGGATGGATTCGACCAAAGCTGAATCTGTCATTTCTTCTTGCGGAGCGAAGGGTTGATTTCGAAGTCGACGGCCATGTCGGCGATTTCGTTCTTTCCGAACTCATAGTCCTTGCCGGGCAGGATGGCGTTGAGGATGATGCCCACGAGGGCGCCCACGGCGAGGCCGGAGAGTTTGGTGAAGCCGAGGTCGAGGCTGCCGGCCTGGCTGTAGGAGATACCGATGGAGAGCACGAGGATGAGGGCCATGATGATCACGTTGCGCGAGGACTTGAAGTCTACCTGGTTTTCAACCACGTTGCGCACGCCCACGGCCGAGATCATACCGTAGAGCACCAGGGACACGCCGCCGATGGTCGCCGCCGGCATGGCGCCGATGAGGGCGCTGAACTTGGGGCAGAAACTCAGGATGATGGCAAAGAGCGCCGCGATTCGGATTACGCGCGGATCGTAGACCTTGGTGAGGTTGAGAACGCCCGTGTTCTCACCGTAGGTGGTGTTGGCCGGAGCGCCGAAGAGCGAAGCCAGCGCGGTGGCGAGACCGTCGCCCATAAGGGTGCGGTGCAGGCCGGGATTTTCAAGGTAATTGATGCCGGTGGTGGAGGAGATGGCGCACATGTCACCGATGTGCTCCATCATGGTGGCCAGCGAGATGGGGATGATGGCGATGATGGCCGCCACGATGAGGCCCCAGTTGGGGTTGGCGAAGACCGAGATGGCGGTGTTCTCCCATTTCACGGGTACGCCTACCCAGGCGGCTTCGGCCACTTTCGAAAAGTCGCAGATACCGAAGCAGGCCGCTACGATGTAGGAGCCCAGCACACCCAGCAAAATGGGGATGATCTTGATCATGCCCTTGCCCCAGATGTTGCACACGATGATGATGACGATGGCGAGCAGTGCGATCCACCAGTTGGCGTTGCAGTTGTTGATGGCCGAACCCGAGAGGATGAGACCGATGGCGATGATGATGGGACCCGTGACGATGGGCGGGAAGAAACGCATCACCTTCTTGGCTCCGAAGGCGGCGAAGAGGCCGGCCAGGATGAAGTAGATGAGACCCGCGCAGAAGACGCCGATGCAGGCGTAGGGAAGTGCCTGTGCCTGGCTGAGGCCGCCGGCCATGCCCATTTGGACCACGGTGGCGTAGCCGCCCAGGAAGGCGAACGACGAACCCAGGAAGGCGGGCACCTTGAGTTTGGTGCAGAGATGGAAGATCAGGGTTCCGAGACCGGCGAAGAGAAGGGTGGCCGACATCGAGAGGCCCGTGATGACGGGCACGAGGACGGTGGCTCCGAACATGGCGAACATGTGCTGGAGACCGAGCGTGAGCATCTTCCCGCGGCCGAGGCTGCGGGCGTCGTAGATTCCTTGGGTTTGTGCTTGAGCCATAATATAACTGTGTTAAAAGATTATTCCCATTCTATGGTGCCGGTGGGTTTGGGGGAGAGGTCGAGGAGGACGCGGTTCACACCTTTCACTTCCGAGGTGATGCGGGCCGTGATGTGCTGGAGCAGCTCGAAGGACAGCGCCGGAACCGTGGCGGTGACGGCGTCGCGGGTGTTGACGGCACGGATGATGACCGGCCATTCGTAGCTGCGCTTTCCGTCCTTGATGCCGGTGGACTTGTAGTCCGGTACGATGGTGAAATACTGCCACACCTTGCCTTCCAGGCCGTTTTTCGCGAATTCCTCGCGCAGGATGGCGTCCGACTCGCGCACGGCCTCGAGCCGGTCGCGGGTGATGGCACCGGTGCAGCGGACACCCAGGCCAGGGCCGGGGAAGGGCTGGCGGTAGACCATACCGGCGGGAAGACCGAGGGCTACGCCCACCTCGCGCACCTCGTCCTTGTAGAGGAGTTTCACCGGCTCCACGAGTTCGAAGTTGAGTTCCGGGGGCAGACCGCCCACGTTGTGGTGGGCTTTGATGCCGTCCTTGCTCTCCAGGATATCGGGATAGATGGTCCCCTGAGCCAGGAACTTGATGCCTTTGAGTTTGGTGGCCTCCTCGGCGAAGACGTCGATGAACTCCTTGCCGATGATGTGGCGCTTCTGCTCGGGATCGGAGACGCCGGCGAGTTTGTCCAGGAATCGGTCTACGGCGTCCACGTAGATGAGTTCGGCCCCCATCTCGTCGCGGAAGACCTTCACGACCTGTTCCGGCTCGCCTTTGCGCAGCAGTCCGTGGTTCACGTGGACGCACACCAGATTCTTTCCGATGGCCTTGATGAGCAGGGCCGCCACGACGGAGGAATCCACCCCGCCCGAGAGGGCGAGCAGCACCTTGCTGTCGCCGACCTGTTTCCTGAGGGCTTCTACCTGTTCTTCGATAAAGCGCTCGGCCAGGGCCTTGCTCGTTATCCTTTCCATTGACTGGGGGCGTACGTCACTCTGCTGCATACTATTTACTGTAATTAGGTTCCGATTTTGCAATGGTGATGTCGTGCGGATGGTTCTCCCGCACGGCGTTGGTGCTGATGTGGATGAACTTCGCATTGCGGAGGGCCGGAATGTCGGGCGCGCCGCAGTAACCCATACCGGCGCGGATGCCGCCCAGCAGCTGGAAGATGACGTCCTCTACGCTGCCCTTGCAGCGCACGCAGCCCACGATGCCTTCCGGTACGAGCTTCTTGGCTCCGGACTGGAAATAGCGGTCCCAGGAGCCGGCGCGCATGGCGTCGGTGGATCCCATACCGCGGTAGATCTTCATCTGCTTGCCCTCGAACTCGACCACCTCGCCCGGGGCCTCGTCGGTACCGGCGAAGAGCGAACCGCACATGACGCAGTCGCCGCCGGCCGCCAGGGCCTTCACCAGGTCGCCCGAGTAACGGAGACCGCCGTCGGCGATGACGGGGATACCGCTGCCCTTCAGGGCCTGGGCCGCGTCGTAGATGGCAGTGAGTTGCGGAACCCCCACGCCCGCCACGATCCGGGTGGTGCAGATGGAACCGGGTCCGATACCCACCTTGATGCCGTCGGCACCCGCCTCGGCAAGGCAACGTGCGGCTTCGGCCGTGGCGATGTTGCCCACCACCACGTCGAGCCCGGGGAAACTGTCCTTGATGCGCAAGAGCGCGTCGCGCACGCCTTTGCTGTGGCCGTGGGCCGAGTCGAGCACGATGGCGTCCACGCCTGCTTCCAGGAGTTGTCGCACGCGCTCGGTGACATCGGCCGTGATGCCCACGCCGGCAGCGACGCGCAGGCGTCCCTGCCCGTCAAGGTTGGGAGAGTCGGCCCCTTCCGGGGAAGCGGCCTTCACTTTGCGTACTTCCGCGGCCTGAAGTTCCGCGGACATGTTCTTATGAAGAACCCCTATGCCGCCGGCTCGAGAGAGCGCTATGGCCATAGGGGCTTCGGTCACCGTGTCCATTGCTGCCGACACCAGAGGGATTTGCAGCGAAATGTTCCGGGAAAATCGCGTTTGGAGGGAGACCTCCCGGGGCAGGACTTCAGACCAGCCCGGGACGAGCAAAACGTCATCAAAAGTGAGGCCTTCGATAAGATTCATACTAACCAGTTGCAAATGTAAAAAAAAGCGCGCGAGCAAAAAAGGGCCGCGCGCAGTTTTTTTGAAAAAAGTTATCAACAATCCGAAGGGGCGGATTGTTCAAGGATCGAGCGGGTCGATGGGGGCCACCTGCGTGGCGCAGGCCTGGGGGTGGAACTCCACGGTACGGCCGTCCAGACGGCGTCCCAGCCGGAACGGAACCACATACATCATCTTCTCGCAGAAGGGCACGAATCCCTCCTTGCACACGTAGTTGACGTGGCCCGATCCCGAAGTGATGAGTCCCGGCCGGTCGAGCGGGATGCCGCGTTCCACCATGATGCGTACGGTGTTGCGGATGTTGGTGGTGGTGTGGCGGGCGTGCGGTTCGGCGATCACAGCCTCTTCCGGAATGCCGCAGTTCTCCACCAGGTAGCGTTTCATCTGGTCGGCCTCGCTGAAGGGGGTCTTGTAGGGATGGACCCGTCCGCCGCTGGTCACCAGGAAGGGGGCCTTGCCCTGGCGGTAGAGTTCCGCCGCATAGCGGGCGCGCAGGCGGCTGCCCGGACTGATGGCCTCGCCCTCGCGTTCGGGACCCTGTCCCAGGATCAGGATGACGGTGTAGGGATACTTGTTCCAGTCGGTGCGGGCCACGGCCTCGTAGGCGCTCTTGTTGATGCCTTCCTCCATGGGCTCGAAGTCTACGGCCTCGTAGCGGTCGGAGATGTCGATGTAGGAGAGGGCGGTGTGCAGCGGCACGCAGTAGAAGGGTCCGCCCGCCGCGATGGCGCAGACATTCTCTCGCACGGTGGCGCGCAGCCGGGCGAGTTCCTGCCCCTGCGCGTCGAAATCGATGGAATCGATGGCGGCGTAGTGGGGCTTCTTCCCCAGGCCGTACACGTCGATGACGTTGGAGATGCCGCGCGCGTCCTGTTCCCAGGCCTTTTTCAGGAATTCGGCGTTGGGAAGGCCGTTATATATATAATAGGTGCCGGCCTTGCGCAGCGCTGCGGCGAGTTCCCGGAAGGCGGGTTTGGTGGAAAGGTAGGCGAACCGCTTGCCGGCGCGGGCAATCTCCTCGTCGGAGAAACGGGCCTGCTGCACCGATGCCTCTTCCGAGGCGGCACCGGAGAAGGCGGCCAACTTCTGCGCGCCCAGTTCCACGAGAGTGGCGTCGTTCTCAACCAGTTCGGAGAGAGCGTCCTGCGTCTGCAGGCGGAACAGGAGGGGGAAGTTCTTCTGCACGAGGCGCTGCTGACGGGAAAGGCCCGACTGGGCAGCGGCGGCGAGGCAGCAGAAAGCAAGCAGGAGGCTTGCAAGGAGTCTTCTGATGTTCATGGTCGGACTATTTTAAGAGTTCGGTACTGCGGGCAATGAAGGCTGCGAGGTCTTTCCCCTTGAGCAGGCCGTTTTCGAGCAGGGCCAGGTCGACGACCTGACGCAGGAGCGGGGAGTCGGCCTTCTTTTCGTCCCAGATGCGGTGCACGAGCGGATGCTCCATGTTCACCAGGATGTTGTAACTCCTGGGCATTTCGCCGTAGAAGTTGAGACCGCCGCCCAGGGCGCTCATCTCGCGCCAGCGGCGCATGAACTCACTCTGGGTAATTACCACCGGCGCACCGGTCTCGCCCAGGTTGCGGGCTTCCACACTGTATTCGTTGCCTTCCGGAAGCACGGCTTTGAAGAGTTCGTCGAGCTGCTTCTTCTCCTCTTCGCCCATCTCGGGTTTCACCTTGTCTTCCTTGGGGATGAGGGCCTCGGGACTGTCGGAATCCACGCGGGCGAAACGGCTGTCGGGGACCTTCTGTTCCAGCAGGTTCACGAAGTGCGCGTCGAGTTCGCAGTCCATCAGGAGTACGTCATAACCCAGGTTCTTCGCGGCCTCCACGGCTCCGTACTGCGCCTCGGCGTCGGTGGCGTAGAGGTAGACCACCTTCTTGTCCTTGTCTGTCTGGGCGGCTTCGATGCCTTTGCGGTAGTCTTCCAGGCTGAAGTATTTGCCTTCGGTGTTCTTGAGGAGGGCGAAGCCCAGGGCGCGCTCGCAGAACTTCTCGTCTGAGAGCATGCCGTATTCGATGAAGAGCTTGAGGTTGTCCCACTTGGCCTCGAGGTCCGCCCGCTGGTTCTTGAAGATGTCCTCCAGCCGGTCGGCGACCTTCTTGGTAATATAAGTCGATATCTTCTTGACGTTGGCGTCGCTCTGCAGGTAGCTGCGGGAGACGTTCAGCGGGATATCCGGGGAGTCGATGACACCGTGCAGCAGCGTCATGAAGTCCGGGACGATGTTGTCCACGTGGTCCGTCACGAACATCTGGTTGCAGTACAGCGAAATCTTGTTCCGGTCGATGGCAACACGCTCCTTGATCTTCGGGAAATACAGGATGCCGGTGAGATTGAACGGATAATCCACATTCAGGTGGATATAGAACAGCGGTTCCTCGTTCATCGGATACAGGGCGCGGTAGAACGAGAGGTAGTCCTCCTCCTTCAGGTCGGACGGGGACTTGGCCCACAGGGGCTCTAGGCCGTTGATGACCTTGTCTTTGTCGGTATCGACATACTTGCCGTCCTTCCACTCCTGCTCCTTGCCGAAGACGATCGGGACGGGCATGAACTTGCAGTACTTGTTCAGGAGGCCTTCGATGCGGGCCTTCTCCGCGAACTCCGCGGAATCGTCGTCCAGG
>JAFTEQ010000019.1 GCA_017453565.1 Bacteroidales bacterium | reverse complement strand
GGTCTCGTCGTTCTCGGCGGCCGCCTCAATCAGGGTGTTATGCAGCTCGGCGGCCCGGTCGCGCTCCTCGGCGGGGATTTCGTGCTCGGTGCGCTTGCCCGTGTCGCCCTCGAACTTGTACATCTTCATGGTGATCACGTCGATGAAGCCGTCGAACCCTGGGCCTGTGGACATTGGATACTGGGCTAGCACCACCTTGGAGCCCAAGGCTTGGCGCAGCGAGTCCAGTGCCTGCTCAAAGTTGGCCTTCTCATGGTCGAGCTGGTTCATCGCTATAATCATAGGCTTGCCCAGCCGCTCGGCGTGGCGGTTGAAAATCTCGGTGCCCACCTCTACCCCGTACTGCGCGTTTACGACCATGATCATGGTCTCGCAGGGGTACATCGAGGAGATGACGGAGCCGATGAAATCGTCCGAGCCAGGGGTGTCTATCAGGTTGAACTTGCGATCGTTGAACTCGGTGTAGAGCACGGTCGAGAAAATGGAGCGCTGATTCTGCTGCTCAATCTCGGTGTAGTCCGACACGGTGTTGTTGCTCTCGATGGAGCCACGGCGGTCAATCACCTTGCCCTCGTACATCATGGCCTCGGCGAGCGTCGTCTTGCCTGCCCCTGTGTTGCCCAGCAGGGCCACGTTTCGGATTAGATTGGTTGCGTAGGTTTTCATGCGTGAATGGTTCGTTTTACGGATTATGTGAGGCTCAGAGCCCTACGGTTCCGCCCGAAGGGCCAAAGCCACCCAAAGGTAGTGATTTTTCTGAACAACCAGCACCCCGTGGGGCTATAATTTTTGGTAATCGATTTGGGATGATGCGTAGCTCTATATATACAGGGCTTTTTACGGCTGCTGTGGATAAAAAACACCAAAATATTAAGCGCAAGGTGTTGGTATGTCAGAAAAAAGGTGTACCTTTGCGCCCGCAAATCAAGTGTACAGCCTTGTATGCCAGCAGTCTGTAATAATTGATTGAGCAGCAATGCTGTACGCTGCCTTTGCGGTGCGAAGACAACTTACAACAACCAATAATGTACTTATGCCAACGATTTCGCAATTGGTAAGAAAGGGAAGGACGACGCTAGTGGACAAGAGCAAAGCACCCGCTCTTGACGCTTGCCCACAACGTCGCGGGGTATGTGTACGCGTGTACACCACTACTCCTAAAAAGCCGAACTCGGCTATGAGAAAGGTGGCCAGGGTTAAGCTCACCAACGGTAAAGAGGTGAACGCTTACATTCCTGGCGAAGGACACAACCTACAGGAGCACTCCATCGTGCTCATCCGTGGGGGAAGGGTGAAGGACTTGCCCGGCGTGCGCTATCACTTGGTGCGTGGAGCGCTCGACACATCAGGTGTCGATGGCCGCCGCCAGAGGCGTTCCAAGTACGGGGCCAAGCGCCCCAAAGCCAACGCCGCCAAGAAGTAACCTCTAAACCCTTACTACAATGAGAAAAGCAAAACCCAAGAAACGGATTGTACTGCCCGACCCCAAGTTCGGCGATGTTCAGGTTACCAAATTCGTTAACAACCTGATGATCAAGGGTAAGAAGAGCACTGCATACGAGATATTCTACAACTCGCTCGAGCTGGTGGGCCAGCGCATGAAAGATGCCGACAAAACGCCCCTCGAAATATGGAAGAAGGCCCTCGAGAACATCACCCCACAGGTGGAGGTGAAGAGCCGCCGCGTGGGCGGGGCCACGTTCCAAGTGCCCATGGAGGTGCGCCCCGAGCGCAAATCATCCATCTCCATGAAGAACCTCGTGAGCTTTGCCCGCAAGCGCAGCGGCAAGGGCATGAGCGAAAAGCTCGCCGCCGAGATTATGGCCGCCTACAACGAGGAGGGCGGTGCCTTCAAGCGCAAGGAAGACATGCACCGCATGGCCGAGGCCAACAAGGCCTTCGCCCATTTCCGGTTCTAGTTCTTGCGGGAATTCATGGCAGGAAGGGATCTCCATTTTACCAGAAACATCGGCATCATGGCGCACATCGATGCCGGCAAGACCACCACGTCCGAGCGTATCCTGTACTACACGGGCAAGACGCACAAGATCGGAGAGGTGCACGACGGCGCCGCCACCATGGACTGGATGGTGCAGGAGCAGGAGCGGGGTATTACCATCACTTCTGCCGCCACCACCGCCTTCTGGCACTACCGCGACCGTGTCTATCAGGTCAACCTGATCGACACTCCGGGCCACGTGGACTTCACGGTGGAGGTAGAGCGTTCGCTGCGCGTGCTTGACGGCACCGTGGCGACGTTCTGTGCGGTAGGGCGCGTACAGCCTCAGTCCGAGACCGTATGGCGTCAGGCCGACAAATATGGGGTTCCCAAGATTGCCTATGTGAACAAGATGGACCGCGTCGGCGCCGATTTCCTCGCCTGTGTGGAGGAAATCAAGACCAAGCTCGGCGCCACGGCGGTTCCCGTCTGCCTCCCCATCGGGGCGGAAGAGCAGTTCCAGGGCATCGTCGATCTCATCGGACGCAAGGCCTACTACTACAACAGCAGCGAGGAACTTGTGAACTATGAGGTAAAGGAAATCCCCGAAGATATGCAGGAAGCCGTCGCGCTCTGGCGCGGCAAACTCCTGGAGGTGGCCGCCGAATCCGACGACTCCCTCATGGAAAAGTACTTCGAGGATCCGGAGTCCCTCACCGAGGACGAAGTGGTCGCAGCGCTGCGCAAGGGCACCATCTCCATGCAGATCGTGCCGGCGTGCTGCGGCTCCTCGTTCAAGAACAAGGGGGTCCAGTTCCTGCTCGACGCCGTGGTGCGCTACCTGCCGAGTCCGCTCGACATTGGCGACACCCACGCCACGAACCTCGCAAACGACCAGGCGACGGAGCTCGCTCCCTCGCCCTCGGCCCCGTTCTGCGCCCTCGTGTTCAAGATCGCGACCGACCCCTTCGTGGGACGGCTGGCCTATCTGAGGGCCTATTCCGGCCACCTCGACGCCGGCAGCTACGTGCTCAATTCCCGCACCGGGAAGAAGGAGCGCGTGGCCCGGCTCTACCAGATGCACTCCAACCACCAGAACCCCATCGAGTTCGTGGAGGCCGGAGACATCTGCGCGGCCGTAGGCTTCAAGGACCTGCGCACCGGCGATACCATCTGCAGCGAAAACCACCGCTACGCCCTTGAGTCGATGGAATTCCCCGATCCCGTGATTGGGATCGCCGTGGAACCCAAGACCCAGGGCGACCTCGACAAGCTCGGCGTGGCGCTCTCCAAACTGGCGGAGGAGGATCCTACCTTCACCGTCAAGTCGGACGCCGAAACCGGGCAGACCATCATCAGCGGCATGGGCGAGTTGCACCTCGATATCATTGTGGACCGTCTCCGCCGTGAATTCGGCGTGGAGATCAACCAGGGTGCGCCGCAAGTGAACTACAAGGAAGCCATTACCACCACTTTCCAACACCGCGAAGTCTTCAAGAAGCAGACGGGCGGACGTGGTAAGTTCGCCGATATCATCGTGGAGATCGGCCCCGCCGACGAAGGCGTGTCCGGGCTCCAGTTCGAGAATCAGGTGAAAGGCGGCAATGTGCCCAAGGAGTTCGTCCCCTCGGTGCAGAAAGGGTTCGAATCGGCCATGGCCAACGGTGTGCTGGCCGGCTATGAAGTGCAGTCGCTCAAGGTGACGCTGCTCGACGGATCGTTCCATCCGGTCGATTCCGATCAGCTCTCCTTTGAGCTTGCTGCACGGATGGCCTTCCGCCACGCCTGCCCCAAGTGCAAACCGGTCCTGCTGGAGCCCATCATGAGCCTGGAGGTGGTGACACCCGAAGAATACATGGGCGACATCGTGGGCGACCTCAACCGCCGCCGCGGCCAGATCGTGGCCATGGACGCCACCACCAACGGTGCCCGAATCATCAAGGCATTCGTTCCGCTCGCGGAGCAGTTCGGCTACGTGACCGTTCTGCGAACCCTGTCCTCGGGACGCGCCACAAGCACGATGAGCTTCGACCACTACACCGAAGTCCCGCCCGCAATGGCGCGCGACATCGTGGAGAAGAGCGGTTACCGCCTGCACGATGAGGATGAATAATATGTATAAGAATCAAAAGTAAACGGATATGAGTCAGAAAATCAGAATTAAACTCAAGTCTTTCGATCATATGCTCGTCGACAAGTCGGCGGCTAAGATCGTGGATACGGTGAAGGCTACCGGCGCCCGGGTGAACGGTCCCATTCCGCTCCCCACCGGCAAGAAGATCTTCACGGTGAACCGCTCCACCTTCGTGAACAAGAAGTCGCGCGAGCAGTTCGAGCTCGATTCCTACCGGCGCCTGCTCGACATCGACGACTCCAACGCCAAGACGGTGGATGCGCTGATGAAGCTCGAGCTGCCCTCCGGCGTAGAAGTTGAAATCAAGGTGTGAGCCTGCTGAAGCCTTGCGCTTCAGAGGCTTTGCACCCACGAATGACGAACCTGGTTTCCACCCCTGCGGGCGGTAGCCAGGTTTGAAGGTCCCTTAGCTCAGTTGGTCAGAGCAGTAGACTCATAATCTATTGGTCGCAGGTTCAAGCCCTGCAGGGACCACCCTAACATTCTAATAATCAATCGTTTGGCAAAGAAACTTTTCGTTTTCGTCTGCCTCCTTGCCGGCTTTTCCGCCCTTGCGCAGGACTTGAATCCGCTGGAGATGAGATGGACCTTCGGAGCGCACGAACCCCTCACCATGTACCGGAGGGTGGGTAAGAAATGTACCGGAGGAATCGACGGGAATGCCCGCTGGGTCAAAGACTGGCTGGACTGGTTCGATTCAGACTCACCCGCTCTGATGCAGGAGCTCGGCCTCAACTGGCTGCACTGCCGGTTCTATAAAGGTATGGGCTGGGAAGTGGAGAAAGAGGATTTCCCGAACGTCAAACGCTTTGTAGACAACTGCCACGCACACGGGGTGCACGCCCTGGCCTATGTCCAGCTCAACACACTCTACCCCGAAATCATGCGGCATGAGATCCCGGATATCGAATCCTGGCAGGCAGTCGACGCCGGCGGGCATCCGATTGTCTGGCAGTCACATACCTACTACCGCACTACGCCCTGCATCCATTGCGCCGAATGGGAGGAGTATCTCAAGGAGATCTGCACCATTGCACTCAGGGACGGAGGATTCGACGGTATCATGTTCGACAACGCCTACTCCTCGCCCTGCTGCTGCCCGCGCTGCGAAAAGAGTTTCCAGGAGTATCTGGCGTCGCTTCCCGACAAGAAAGAGCGTTTCGGCTTCGAGGACCTGTCGGGTTTTTCCATCCCCAAACGCTTTACCTCCTACAACAGCAGCGGCGAAATCCGCGAACCGCTCATGCAGGCCTGGATTGACTGGCGCACACGGTCCCTCACCGAGCTTTTCCTGAGGCTCCGCGCGCACATCAAGTCGGTCAATCCCAATGCAATCGTGTCGGCAAACGCCCTCACCTTCCGCAACGCAGACCTGGGCACTGAACAAGGCATCAACCTGGTGGAAATGATGGAGGCGCTCGACCTGCTCATCGGGCAGAACGAGCACTATCCCGGTTGCCAGGACGGACGCATCACCAGCCGGATCCGGGAACTGAAGATGGCCCGCGACCTGGGGAAGCCCATTGTGGCGCTTTGTGATTCCGACGCCAAAATGACCCCGGAGCAGGAGCGGCATTACCTGCTGCCCCTCTACGAAGACTTGATGTTCGGCGGCGTACCGACAGACCGCACCGTCCTGAGCCCCAAGCCCATACCGGGATTTGTGGACCGGGAGAAGCTGGATCGCCGGCGTCCGCAACTCTCCTCGTTCAACCGTTTCGTAAAAGAGAACGAAACGCTCTTTACCGCACCCGTCTACGCTCCCGTCCGCCTGCTTTACCCGGAACACGAGATGCTCTTCTCCCAATCCGCGCAGGAGAGCCTGTGCGCCGCGGAAGAGATCCTGTCCCGCAGGCAGATCCCCTGGGGCTATCTCATCTCCACGCCCTGGCGGCCGTTTGATGTGCCGGAAGGGACGGAAGTGATCGTGGTTCCCGGTCTCCTGAGCCTCTCCCCTGCGCAGGTGGAGGGCCTTGCCCGATGGGCCCGGAACGGCGGAAAACTCATTGTGACGGGCGACAGCGGCCGCTACGACCCGTTCAACGCACAGTATCTGGTCAATCCCTTGCTGACCGCACTGAAAGGGGCCCCGAACACGGTGCTCCGGACCGAAGCCGACCGGGTGAGCCCGGCAAAACTGGGATGGACCAACAACGTGGGCGTGCCGGCCGACGGGGGTAAGCGCCTGCTTGAGGATTTGGAGCAGACGGGGTTCCGCCTGCCCTTCACCCTCAAAAACTGTCCGCAGGAAGTGGCCCTCGACGTGCGTAAGACAACGGAGGGATATGTCCTGCATTTCCTGAACTACCTTCCGTCCAAACCCGTCAAAGGACTGAAAGTCAACGGAAAGACCGTTGCGCCTTTCTCGGAATATACTTTTGTCAAGATTTCCAGTAATCAGTAGCGTTATGCGCAACCTCCTTGTCCTCCTTGCCTGCGCGGTCCTGACGGGCGTGCCCGCCGCAGCGCAGCAAAATGACAACAAGCCCGAGTCGGTCGAGTCCTTCATGGACCTGGGCTTCGGTATGTTCATCCACTGGAGTATGGATTCCCAGCTGGGGACCGTCATCAGCCACTCCCTCGCCGGAGCCTCGGCCGAGTACCAGGACCGTTTCTTCAACGAGCTTCCCAAGACCTTCAATCCCAAGAAGTTCAACCCCGAGGACTGGGCGGTACTCGCCAAGCTGGCCGGAATGAAATACGTGGTCTTCACCACCAAACACCACTTGGGCTTCTGTATGTGGCCCACCAAGACCACCGACTTCTGCCTCTCCGCCACGCCCTTCAAGCGCGACATCACGGGCGAACTGGTGCAGGCTTTCCGGGCGCAGGGCCTCAAGGTGGGATTCTACTTTTCGCCTGAGGATTTCTCGGTCCTGCACAGCCAGGGCCTGCCCATCGGACGGGTGCAGCACCCCCTGCACTACCCGGTCAACAACCCCAAGTTGATGGACATCGACAAGCGCCAGCTGCGCGAACTCCTTACCCGCTACGGCAAGATCGACATCCTCTTCTTCGACGGCCCCAGCGCCGGCCTCAAGGAACTGGCCTGGTCGCTCCAGCCCGACGTGATGGTGACCCGCGGGCACATCAGCACGCCCGAGCAGGAGACCCCCAACGCCCCGATGCCCGGCCCCTGGGAGTCGTGCTACACGATGGGCACCGACTGGCAGTACAAGCCCACTAACGACCCGCACAAATCGGGCGGAGAGATTATCCGGATGCTCATCGAGATCCGCGCCAAGGGCGGGAATTTCCTCCTCAACGTGGGCCCCAAACCCGACGGGGAGATTCAGATAGAGCAGGAGGCGCGCCTGCGCGAGGTGGCCCTCTGGAACTTCGTGAACGGGGAAGCCATCCACGGCGTACGGCCCTGGAAAGTAACCCACGAGGGCAGCATCTGGTACACCGCCTCCAAGGACGGGAAGACCGTCTACGCCTTCATCACCGACCCCTGGCCCTTCGCCCAGCGGCGCCAGTTCCTCTTCCCCACCATCAAGGGAGGGCCCGACACGCGTGTGAGCGTGCTGGGACACGGGGGAGAACTGGTGGAATACCGCGAGGGGATGGACGCCGCGGTGCGCTGGGAGTCTACGTCGATGGGCCTTATGGTGAGCGCCCTGCGCGGACAGCGGCTCTACACCAATTACAAGTGGCCCAACCCGGTGGTGCTCAAACTCGAGAACGTCAGCTACGCACCGGCCTCCGTCGCCACCGAACGCCGCGACCGGATGGACGGCGCAAAATAGGGGCCCCGAGTTCTTCGGGGGATACTTGTCGGGATCAGCCCAGTCACCGGCTTCCTGTCCTTGATCAGCGTTTTATCCTCCACGGGCCTGTACCTCAGCCCGGAATACCAGTTCCGTGGTCGTGCTCACCTCCTTCTGCTCCAACGGCCAGAAGCTGACAGATTCAATCTGGAACAATATTTATCCCTTACTGTAACGTTCGTCGGGATCTATTGCTTTTTATATTCGTACCCGCTGGAGGAGAATCCCCAGTCCATGCTGTGGGCGATATAGAATGAATCTCCGTCAAGGAATACGCGGTTGTCCGTTTCGTATTCTCCTTTACGGAAGGAGATTATGCCTTTGCTGTACGTCCAGGTGCCGGAATCATCCCAAATCACGTTGTGGTTGCCGTTGTCGCTTCTTACAACCCGGGAATAGTTGCTTCCGTTGAAGACGTATCGCCCCAGTTCGGTGCCTTTGGAATCCTTGGCAACCCATGTGCCCTTGATTATATCGGCATTGAGTTTCTGGTCCGAACCGTCCTTGAACAGGAAGGCGTGTTCAAGCATGTCGCCGAACATGTTGTCGCCTTTGATGGCGCAGTGGAGAAAACCGTCCTTAAGGAGATGGATCGTCAGCGTGCGCACGCCTTTGAAATCATCTGGATAGCCAGCGGAGGGTTTTCCCGGCTTTTCAATCCATCTGTCAGCATATTCGGTTCCAGTTGCGTCGTCCCACCTGTCGTAATACTTTTTGGTTTTGAGGACGATTTCGCTGTCGGAAGAGGTGTAGGATCCGGTCTCCCTCATTTCGGAGACGCCCAGCACCTGCCAGTCGAAGCCGCCTTTGTCATCGAAACTGACCAGGAACCAATGTGAACTCTCTCTGTTCGTTTTCCAGGTTCCAACGAGACTGTTCTCCTCTTCTGTCTCTTTTCCGCACGAGGCGAACGCCAATACCATTGCCATGGCGGCAAACAATGACCTAAAAATCTTCATAAGCGTAAATGTATTATTATCACAAGAAATAATCCTTATTCAGCCGCAACAAGGGCCGTGAAGGCCGGATTCACCCTGTCCGTGACGCGGACGGAGAGCTTGCTCATGCCCACCGAATGCGTTTTCGCCCGCGCGTTGAGCAACTTGACATAGTTCGTCGCCGCAAGGCTCGGATGCACGGTCAGATACCCGTCGAAACGGGACTGGGTAAAGAGGTGTCCGCCCACGTCGTTGAGCAGGTCGAGCGGATGGTCCACGGCGTTCCTGCTCGTGTTGTCGTAGAACTTCTCATCGTAGAAGCCCGCCAGCTCCCCATTCTCGTAGTACGAGATAAAGAGGGTGCCACCGGTATCGGGGTCTACGTCTACCACCAGTCGGTTCCCTTTCTTCTCCTCGCGCGGATCCTGAAGCGAGAAACGCAGCACGGCGTCTTTCCTCAGGCCCCGTTCCTGCACAACCAAATAGAACTGAACGAATTGGTAGCGCATAGCCGTATCGAACGTCTCCGGGGCAATCCGGAACCGGACCAGGACGTTTCGCTCCGGAATCACGGGGACGAGCCAGGTCTTCAGCGCGCCCTCCTGGTCCTGAGTCATCAGGTCCCACTGGGGGATGATGTGGTAGGGAGAAAAGCGATGTTGACGGTCTACCTCAAACGCGCCCGTCCCGTAATAGGGAAACTCGGGATTGTAGTGCTTGCGGAACCAGCTTTCCAATTCGTTCATCTTGGCTTCCCGGTTATCGGCCGGACGGGCCGCTCCGGAAAAGAGCGACAGCAGCAGAAGCAACAGAATGAGGGCGCGTTTTTTCATAATTTCATAATTAATTATTGCAGTTCGATGAAGGGCATACGGGCCTGGACGGAAGGACGGGAACCGTCTCCCACCAGCAGCGAAGCCTCCTGAAGCGCCGCGGCGGCCGACTGCAGGGCCTCCGGGACCTGCACCTCCACCAGCGGGGCGTCGTCCTTGGAGCCTTTCAGCAGTTCGCGCAGCGACATCGATTTCGCTTCCGGATAGCAGACAATGCGATAGCTCTCCAGCCCCTTCTGCTTGGCAGCGTAGTGGATGGCGTCGATCAGCGAGCCCTTCTCGTCGGCAAGGCCGAGGCGCAGCGCATCAACGCCCGCCCACACGCGGCCCTGGGCGATCGACTCCACGAAGTCCTTCTCGAGCTTGCGGCTATCGGCCACGAGCGAGACGAACTGGTCGTAGGTGTCGTCTACATTGTTCTGCATCCAGGCGCGCTCCTGCTCGTCGAGCGGGCGCATCCCCTGATTCAGGTCGCTGTGCGGGTGCGTACCCACGCTCACCATATTCACCTTCAGGTTCTTCCTGATGGCGGGGCCCAGGGCCGGAATGAGGCCGAACACCCCGATGGAGCCGGTGAGGGTGGTGTTGTCGGTGAAGATGCGGTCGGCTGAAGAAGAGATCCAGTATCCGCCCGAAGCGGCGAGGTTGCCGTAGCTGGCAATGATGGGTTTGACCTTCCTGGCGGCGAGGATCTCGCTGCGGATGAGGTCGGAATCGAGGACCGCGCCGCCCGGCGAGTTCACGCGGAAGACGATGATCTTCACGGTGGAGTCGGCCCGAACCTTGGCAATCTCGGCAGCCAGTTTTACGCCCTTCACATCGCGCCCGGACCCAATCTCACCGTCGGCATAGATGACGGCGATCTTGTTCTTGGCGGGACCCTTCTTCAGTTTGGAGGCATAGTCAGCAATGTCCACCACGCGCAGGTACTCGGGATGTTTCGCGCCGAAGCTCTTGCAGAGCCAGGCTTCCATCTGTCCCCGGTTCCAAAGGGTGTCTACCAGGCCCTTGTCGAGCCAGGACTGCGCCTTGTCGAGGGCAAGGTCCTTCACCCAGGCGTCGAGGTCTTCGATCTTGATCTTGCGCGAGGCCGCAATCTCTTCCATCCGGGCGTTCCAGATGCTGCCGAGCATCACCTCGTACTGCTCGCGGTTCTCGGGGCTCATGTCGCCGCGGATATAGGGCTCGCCGGCCGATTTGTACTTGCCGTGCCGGATGAGCTGCATCTTCACGCCCAGCGTATCGAGCAGGTCGCCCAGATAATAGACGAGCGACGACATACCGATGAGCTGCCCCTCGCCGGAGGGGTTGAGCACCACTTTGTCGGCCACCGAAGCGAGATAGTAACTTCCTGCATCGTAGGAGGTTGCGTATGACACCACCGGCTTGCCCGCCGCGCTGAAGCGGGAGAGGGCCTGCCGGAGTTCCTCGGCCGTCGCGGGGCTGGACGAGAACTTATCGGTCTTGAGGAAGACCATCGATATCTTGTCGTCCTTCGCAGCGGCGTCGAGGGCACGCACCACGCCCAGCAGCGACTGCGACCGGCTGTTGCTCAGCCCGCCGAGGCCGAGGCTCATGCTGCTGCCGCCGCGTTCCGCCACCGAAGCGCTGAAATCAAGCTTCAGAATTTTCCCCTTCAAGGGAGCCTGGCCCCAAGAGAGCAGAGTCATCGAGGCCGCCAGGACAAAACACACTACTTTTTTCATAGAAACGAAACCGCTTAAGCGCAACTATTTGGCCTTGCGAGCCTGCTCTCCCAGGAGATCGGTCTCCGCAGTAGTATCCGAAGTCAGCTTGAATTCGAATTCCTCAAGCATATCGCCGGGATAATGCGGGGAATTCTTGGACAGCGGATACCAGGAATAGATGGAATTCAGCTCAAAGGTTTCCTGATTCATACCCTGATAGGCATTCCAGGCGCCGGTAATGGTATCGCCATTCTCCTCTTTCTCTATATTCCCAAGTGTTTCCCACGCCTTGTATACCTTGGAGATCTTGTACTTGACGACATCGTCGGCGTAGGTGTAGGTGCCCACCACATGCTCGCCCCAGGCAATGATGTAGACATCGAGCTGATTGCCTTTGAAGATGAGGCTGAACGAGTAAGCATCGTCCGTTTTGTAAACGTTCCAACGTCCCTCAAGGGAAGTCGAAGTTTCTTTCTTTTCGCAGGATGCAAATGCAAGCACGAGTCCGAGAAGCAACAAAATCTTTTTCATTGTGTTCAAAATTAATTGTTATACCCCGCAATTATATGCATTATTTGGGATAATCGCAAGCATTACTCTGCTGTCCATAATGTCTTTCGCTCTTGCGGGAAAACACGCGGTATGAACCCATAAAATTGGGCGTTCCCCGCGAAGTCAGTTTCTGCATCATCTGCCAGGCCTGACCCGGGCCCTCACCATATGCTTTTGGATAATCCAACCCGTCACTGGCCGTGTGCAGCGCCATCTTTTGCTGAGCGCCTACATAATAGAGATTGATGTCGTCGTAACCCTTCAAGGGCGGACGAGGGGCGCCATATTCAACCACATCGGTCCTCTTGCCCCAAACGTAGCGTTCCGCACTATACATCTTGTTGCTGTTGAACGGAGTGTAGAAAGCAATCCCCGAGAAACCTTTCTCTTTCGGTTCAGCGGGATCCGTCGTTTCGTACCGGACCGATGCGGAGAAGCGGTTGTCGCGCAGACGCTTGGCCAAATAGAGGCTCTGCTCGGCCTGCATCGCTTCCTGTGGCTCACTCCTTTTGGCCACAAACACACTGTACGCTGCGTTCAGCGGCACCTGGCAGGCCACAATGGCCTTTCGCCCTTTTCCCTGAACAGACCAAACGGCCTCCTGCCACCTGGGCTCCACCTTGAATGGCCCGGCGGGATCATACAGTGCAGCAAACAGCGCCTGCGCCTCCGAAAGCGGGAAGGCCTCGCCCGGCACAGGTTGCGACGGCTGCTTCGCCGCTGCGGACAGCGAAAGCAGCAGGGCCAGAGATAGTACGAGTCGTGTTTTCATAGCAGAAACGATTGGTTGTTGCAAGATAATCACTTTTCTATATATATAACGCAGGACTTCCCGTAATACTGAAAAACTTTTTGAGTTTTTTTTTGCGAAACGTCGAGCAGGCGGCGCCGGCCCGCCGCTGTGGGAGGCTCTGGCGAAGGCCTTCCTCGCGGCGGTCGGCCTGGCGGGTTTTACCAGACCTGCCAGCCCGAGAAGTGGTGAACCTCATTTTGGGCTCGAAATGCCGTTATCCCACGCTTCTGAACAGGGGTTAAATGCATTTTAGCCAGGAAATGCCGTTTACCCAAAAATGTACCGCCATCAATTGGCAGATGCAAGCAGGCAAGGGAGGGGGCAGGGCCCCCTCCGACCAGATGCGAGAATGGAGTCCGCCCCGGCGGAAGGACCGGGCTGCAAAGTATAAAGTAAGCCTTCGCCTAAATGTATTTATAGGGATCGAAGGGCTTGCCGCCGGCGAGGACCTCCTGGGTGGCCTCGTCGAAGGTGACCTTCTCGCCCGAACGCACGGCGGCGTTGGTCATGATAGTGGCGATGGAGTGGTTGTACCCGGCCTGGATGGGGGCGTTGGCCTCCTTGCGGCTGCGGATGCATTCCATCCAGTTGCGCATATGCAGGCGGGTCATTGCGTCGCCGCCCGTGTTGGCTGCCGTCTCCACCTTCACGGAAGGCAGTTTCATGGGCTCCAGCAGGTTGGCGTGCATCCCCATTGCCTGGGCGTCACTCTCTTTCATACCGCCGGCGGGCGAAATCTCGTTGGTGTCGAGGTTGATGGTGCCGCCGTTGGAGAAATAGAGCTCACGCACGCCGCCCGCGGAATTGGTGAAGCGCGAGGTGAAGAGCACCTGGAAGCCTTCGTCGGTGCCGGCGGGGCCGTAGTCCATCACGGCGGTCATGGTGTCGTAGTTGCGACGGCCGTCACGCCAGAGATAGATGCCTCCGTTGGCAGCGACGCTCCGCGGATGGGCGAGACCGGTGAACCAGTGCACGGTGTCGATCTGATGCGACATCCACTGCCCGGGAATACCCGAGGAATAGGGCCAGAAGAGCCTATACTCCAAATACTTGCGCGGATCCCACGGCTCGTAGGGACGGTTGATGAGGAAGCGCTTCCAGTCGGTGTCTTCCTGACGGCACTCCGCCACCAGGGCGGGGCGGCGCCAGCGGCCGGGCTGGTTCACGTTCCAGGTGAGCTCCACCATGGTGATGGGGCCGAACTTACCCGACTTGATGTATTCGCACGCGGCCTGATAGTTGGGCGAGGAGCGGCGCTGAGACCCGATCTGTACGATGCGGTTCGACTTGCGGCCCAGGGCGAGCGCTTTGCGGGCGTCTTCCATGGTCTCGGCCAGCGGCTTCTCCACATAGGCGTCGCAACCCGCCTGAATAGCCTCCATGAGGTGATAGGCGTGCTGGAAGTCGGCGGTGGAGATGATCACCGCGTCGCAGATGCGGGCCTCATAGAGCTCGTCGTTGTTGCGGAAGGTCTTCACGGTGATGCCGTACTTCTGCTTGAAGAAGGTCACGGCCTCCTCGCGGCGGCGCTTCCAGATGTCCGACACGGCCACGATCTCGAAGCCCAGTTCCTTGGCATGCGCCATGAAGGTGGGGATGAGCGAGGAGCGGCAGCGGTCGGAGAAGCCCACGATACCCACGCGCACACGGTCGTTGGCGCCGATGGAGCGGGCATAGAGTTTTGCGTCGAGCCCGAGGCCGCCCAGCATAAGGCCGCCCGTTCCCAGCAAACCGGTTTTGATGAATTCTCTTCTGTTGGTCATAGTTGTGTTATTTTACAGATTCTATTTGTTCTTTCATGACGCGCACGGCCTCGGGCAGTTGCGCGGAAATGTCGTCCCAGCGGCATTCGAAGGAGATCCGGCCGGTGTAGCCGATCTCCTTGAGGGCGCGGAAATAAGGGGTGAAGTCGTCGCCGTCCACCCCGGGCGCCGTGCGCTGGCGGCACTCGGCAATGTGGCAGTGCACCAGTTTGTCAGCCGCGGCCACAATGGCTTCCGCACCTTCGTTCATACGGGCCATATGGTAGAAGTCGGCCAGCACGCAGATGTGGCTGCTGCCGGTCTTGCGGGCGATCTCGGCCCCCTCGGTCACCAGATTGATGAAATTGCACTCCGAGAGCTGCAGGGGCTCGATGGCGATGAGCACGTCGTACTGCTCGGCGGCGGGCGCCATCCCCTTGAGCAGGGCGATGAACTGCGCCTCGGCCTCGGCGCGGTCGAAGCCTTCCGGAATTGCGCGGGCCCGGCCGCTGCCCAGCACCAGCACCTTCATGCCAATCTGCGCGGCGCGGCGGATGGCCGTATTGGCGTACTGGATGGCCCGCTCGGTCTCGGCGTCGGGTCCGGTGAGCCGGATGTCGCCGGGATAGAATCCGTTGGCGGAATAGATGGGCGGCACCAGGGTTTTCGCCAGCTCCGCGTTGGGAGCGAAGTCCTCGTCGAACTGCTCGGGCATGAGGAACTTGAATACGTTGGCTTCCAGATAGTCGAGCCCGGCGGCAGCGGCCGCTTCCGCATGCGCGGTGCCGCAAATACCAATGTGTTTGTCGAGTTCGAAAGACGGGCTCTTGCGGCAGCCCGGAAGCAGGAGCACCGCGGCGGCGAGCACCGCCAGGCCGGTTTTGAAAAGACTTTTCATCAGAATAGGTATTGAATTATGTGATACATCATGATTCCGGACACCACGAGCTTGAGGCCCGTGCTGCAGATGAAACCGAGGAAGGCGCCCACAGAGGCCTTGAACGAATCCCAAACACCCTTATCCTCCACCAGGAACTCACCCAGGAAGGCACCCAGCAGCGACCCTACGAGCATCCCCACCGGGAGCAGGAACATACCGGCGAACAAGCCCAGGATGGCACCCACGCTGGCCGCCTTGTGCCCGCCCGTGACGCGGGTGAACCAGGCGGGAATCACGTAATCGAGCACGGTCACAAGCGTGGTGATACCCAGCCAGACCAGCAGGAAGGTGGTGGTCATGGGCTCGGACCCGTCGCGCACGGCGAAGAAGGTCAGGAGCAGCCCCACCCAGCTGACGGGCGGCCCGGGCAGACCGGGAACGATGCTCCCGATAATGCCGAAAACGGCGCAGATGATGGCAAAAATCTCGATGGTTTCCACGGTATCCTATTTATTATGGGTCATTTTAAAACGGAGCGTGCCGCCGGAGAGCAGCTCGTCACGCGTGAGTTCCCGCTGCAGTTCGCGGCCGTTCAGGGAGGTCGATGCCACGTAGAGGGCCTGCTTCGACAGGCCGTCCGACTTCACCTGCAGGCGCTTCCCGTCCGGCAGGCGGAGCGTTGCCCTGCGCACCTGAGGCGCGCCCAGCACATAGCGACCCAGGGCCGGATCCACAGGATAGAACCCCAGGGCCGAGAAGAGGTGCCAGGCCGACATCTGACCGCAGTCGTCGTTGCCGCAGAGGCCGTCGGGCCGGGGGAGGTAGAACTTGTCGAAGACCTCACGCACCGCCTCAGCCGTACGGTCGGGCCGGCCGGCGAGGGTGTAGAGATAGATGATATGGTGGCTGGGCTCGTTGCCGTGGGCGTACTGCCCGATGAGCCCCGTCACATCTTTCACGAAACCGCTTTCGCCCTGCGGGCTGCTCTCGAGGGTGAAAAGCGAGTCGAGCTTCTCCACGAAGGCTTCCGGACCGCCCATGAGGGCCATCAGGTCCTCTGGGTCCTGCAGCACATGCCAGGCATACTGCCAGGCATTGCCCTCGGTGAAGTCGCCGCCGTGCGTTCCGGCATGAGACAGGGCGTAGGGGTTGAAAGGAGTACGCCAGTTGCCCGCACTGTCCTTGCCGCGGAAAAGGCGGGTGGACGGGTCGAACAGGGCGCGGTAGTATTTACTGCGTTTCAGGAAGAATGCCTCGTCTTCACTACGGCCCAGCCTGCGGGCCAGCAGGGCGGCGCACCAGTCGTCATAAGAACATTCCAGCACCTTCGACACCGATTCCTTCCGCATGATGTCGAAAGGATAATAGCCGTACTGGTCGTAGGCCTCCCAGTCGGAACCGAAGTGGCTCACAGTGAGCGAATGACGCACGGCCTCGTAGGCCTTTTCGGCATCGATCCTGCCCAGCAGGGCCGCTTCCACCACCGGTGGGACGGAGTGGTTCCCGATCATGCAGTTGGTTTCCTGTCCCCAAAGGGCCCAGATGGGCAGATATCCCTGCTGGGCGCACTGGGCCACGGCCGAACGGGCCACACCGGCGCCCACATCGGGGACAAACAGATTGTAGAAAGAATCGGCCGCACGGAAGGAGTCCCACTGCGAAAGGATGGAGTAGAACTGTCCACCTTCCGCCTCGTGCACGGCGTCGTCGGCGCCACGGTAGCGCCCGTCCACATCGGCAATGCCGGCGGGCTGGAGCAAGAGATGGTAGAGCGAGGTGTAAAGCGATACTTTCTGCCCCCGGTCGGTGCGCACGCGCAGCAGCGACAGCGCCTCGTCCCAGGCCTTCCGGGCCGCCTTTTTCGTCCCTTTGAAGTCCCAGTCGGGCAGTTCCGCCCGCAGGTTCGCCAGGGCCCCCTCCTCACTCACGGTAGAGAGCGCCACCTTCACCAGCACCTCACCTTTGCCGGAACCGAAATCGAGGATATATTCGGGTGCGAGGCGCGGAGCCTCGTCGCCCCGGCGCAGGGTGTCGGACGGCGCTTCGCTGAAGCAGATGGCGAAAAAGAGCCGGCGGGTCGTCCAACCGTGCACGTGCAGGGCCCCCAGGATGGTCTGCTGGTCGCTGAAACGCACGTTCGCGCTGATGACGCGGTGGTCGTAGCGCTCGTCACGGGGCCGCGAAAGGAGAGAATTGTGCGTGTCGATGTAGAGTTTGCGCGGCCCGCCGCCGTAGCGAAAACGGAAGAACGACACGCGCTGCGTGCAACTCATCTCGGCGCGGATGCCGTCCTGCGTGAGGGTAACGCCGTAGAAGCCGGGCGTGGCCACCTCGTCCGCAAAGGGGCTCGCGAGCCGTTCGCGCTCCTGCGAAAAAGGCATCAGCAGCAGATCGCCCAGGTCAGCCACCCCGGTGCCGCTGATGCGGTTCTGGGTGAAGCCCTCGATGGTGGTGTCGTTGTGGCGGTAGCCGCCGCAGTAGTCCCAGTCGAAGTTGCCGGTCTGGGGCCCGGGCTGCACGAAACCGAAAGGCCGTGCGGCGTTGGGATAGGTGTGCCCGTTGTACTCCGTCCCAATGAACGGATTCACAAAACGAGAGAGTCCAGCGAGGAGCAAGACAAGGGGCAGTACGTTCATAACTCTACAAATATAGGTAAATCAGCGGACACAGGCAAGGGTGGCCACCGAAATGCGCACCCCGGGCCCGCAGGCTACGCGCAGGGCCCTGTGGCAGGCCGCGAGGGTGGCGCCGGTGGTGAAGACGTCATCGACGATCAGGATATGGCGGCAGTCCCCCAGGCGGCCGGGCCGGCGCAGGCGAAAGGCACCCGACACGTTTTCAGCCCGCGCCGCGCCCTGAAGCCTTGTCTGCGTGCCGGTCCGGCGCCGGCGGCGGAGGATGCGGGTGTCGAGCCGGGCGGCGGGAAGGGCCTTCGCCACACCGCGGGCGATCACCCCGGCCTGGTTATAGCCGCGCCACCACCGCCGGGACCAATGCAGGGGCACGGGCAGCACAAGATCCACGTCAGAGAAGAGCGGCGAGGCGGCAAGCAGGCGCCCGAGCATGGCGGCAAAGAACCTGCCGGCCCGCAGGTTGCGCCGATATTTGAGGGCCTGGGGGATGTTGCGGTAGGGCGAAGCGGCACCGTAGAAAAGCAAGGCGGCCGCATGGCCGAACGGGAAGGCGGAAGGGGCGTCGTCGCGGATGCGTTCGTTGAAGCGCAGGGCCATGGGATTGTCGCGCTGCTGCCAGTACCAGGTGAGGGGCAGATCGGCCGCGCAGGGCGTGCAGAGCAGCTTTTCGTGGAGGAGCAGGTCGCGGCCGCAGGCCACGCAGCAACGGGGAAAAGCCAGGTCGGCCACCGCCCGCAGGGAAGTGTTCAAGTTCAGGTTCATTAATGCAAATATATGCTTATCTTTGCAAAACAACAATTCATTCTATGAGCCAAGTCCACGTTATCGACCACCCCATGATCCAGCACAAGCTGACCATCATGCGCAAGAAAGAGACCGGATCGAAGGATTTCCGGCAGCTTCTCAACGAGATTTCCCTGCTGATGGGTTACGAAGTCACCCGCGACATCCCGCTCTCCGACATCGAGATTGAAACTCCCATCTGCCCCATGACCGCCAAGGAGGTTTCCGGGCGCAAACTGGCCATCGTGCCCATCCTGCGCGCGGGCCTCGGCATGGTGGAAGGGCTGCTCACCCTTGTGCCGGTGGCGAAGGTGGGCCACATCGGACTCTACCGCAACGAGGAGACCCACAAGCCCGTGACCTATTACTGCAAACTTCCGGGCGACATCCAGGACCGGCTCGTGATTGTGACCGACCCCATGCTCGCCACGGGCGGCAGCGCCTGCGACGCCATCGCCATGCTGAAGGAACGCGGCTGCACCAACATCCGCCTCATGTGCCTGGTGGGCGTGCCCGAGGGCATTCAGAAGGTGCAGAAGGAGCACCCCGACGTAGATATCTACCTGGCGGCCATTGACGAGCGCCTCAACGAGAACGCCTACATCGTCCCGGGCCTCGGCGACGCCGGAGACCGTATTTTCGGAACGAAATAAAGCGGGCTGCCCGGACTTTACTTCCGGGTGAGTTCAAAGTGGTAGGACCCGCTGAGCGGGGCCTTTTGAGACGAGCGGAAAACAATGGTTTTCAGCTCGTTTCCCCATATTTTCTGGAGCCGCGGATCGGTAAGGGGCACCACCGTCACGGAGGGGGTGAGGTTCTTCGAGCCGGTCAGTACCACCGTCACCGATTCGTCGCCCTTGAAGTTGGGGCTGGTGATTTCCACCTTATCGCCTTTCACGGAGACGTTCCCTCGCACGGTGAAGCGCACCTCGTCGGCGGCCTTGCGGCTGCCCAGCTGGAACACGTCGTCGATCACCAGGCGGTCGGCGCCCAGCCGGTAGGTCCTGCGGTAGCTCTTGATCTCGGCCTCCTTGGGGAAGGTTCCGGCAATGTCGGTGGTGAAGGTGCCCGCCTGCAGGTCGCAGCGGTTGTCGCTGGTGCGGAACTGCGGGCCGTACTGCTCGATCTCCCCGTTCACCGTGGGCACGTTGTGCGAGAGGGCGCTGATGTGCCAGAGCTGGTAGCGCTTGCCGCTGAAGGTGTCCTTGCCGTAGGTGGCCGTGCCCGGGTCGATGAGTACGGGCGTCTCGTCGATGAAGAGGATGCAGGAGCCACAATCGTTGTGGTTGTGGCTCTCCTCGTTGTGTCCGCCCTTGGCGGCGAGCGCCCATCCCTTGCCGTTGCGCAGCAGGCACTGCTGGGTCTGGTCGTACCAGACGCTGGTCACTTGGCTGCGCAACTGGTGGTAGAGCTCATCGTAATTGCCTCCGGCGGCCTCCAGCGCGTCTTTCCGGTACTGGAGGAAGCGCTCATTGTAGCGGAGGAATTCCAGGGTGTACATCACCTCGGAATAGGTAAGTTTCTGCTTGCTGAAGCCTTTCCGGGAAGCGGAGATGGAAAGGTAGGTGGCGTAGTCCATGAGTTCCTTGCTGCCGATGTCGCAGCCGTAGCGGAAAGCCAGGTGGGTGATGGCCGGAGACGTGCGCGCCTCGCCGTCGCCGAAGTCGACCACCCAGCCGTCGCCCAGGTCGATCTTGGAGCGGAACTCGCCCGCCTTGCGCAGGAGCGGATCGTCGAAGACGTTGATCCGTCCTTCCGTGGCGTCGCAGACGTAACGCGCGAATTCATAGAACTTTCCGGACGCCATGCGCCAGTAGCCGGGGCCCTCGTCGCAGCAGCCGTCCTGCTTGATGTAGGAGAGGTAGTTGTCGATTGAGGTGAAGATGCGCGAGACCGCCGCGTTGAGCTTCTGCTGGTCCTGCTCGGCCAGGGCGAAAGCCAGGAAAACGTGCGTATTGCAGGTAGTGTTCCAGTTGTTGATGGCGTGCGTCTGCTCCCCGAAGCCCATCCAGTTGTGGAAGCGCTCCATCTCCTGATCCATGTAGGGGTCGAAGATGTGGTACTTGAGCGCACGCAGCATGGTCTGCGAGATGGAAGGGTCGTACTTGTCGAAGGCCTCGTGCAGGAAATGCCAGCACACGGCGATGGCGGATCCCAGGTACGAGGAGTGCAGCTCAACCGCCTGGCTCTCAGGGCCGTAGCTGGGCAGGCAGCGGCCGCTCGGCTGACGGGTGCTGTGCGAAGCGGTCTGCCACGAGATGCGGGTGCACTCCAGCCACACCAGATCGATGAGTTTGGGCAGGAACCGCCCCTTTCCCTCGGCCAGCTCGCCCATCATCAGGCCGGTGATCGCCCGGCGGTTCTGGTCTTCCGGTTTCATGAGCGCCCTGTCGCCGGTCTTCTCAAATTCCAGGAAGGTGGTGGCCTTCAGCGGCTGCCACTCATATTTCAGGGCCCTCTCCGCGTTCTCGATGATGGCCTCCCGCTGCTTGCCCAGGAGTTTGTCCCAGCCCTTGCGGTCAGAATAGGCCGGATAGGGGAACCAGGCGCCGCCCACTTTCACCACGGGCATGCCCGCTTCCAGGGCCGCAGCACGGTCTTCGAACAGGTTGTTCCGGGCCCACGACACAGAGCCGCCCGCCAGCAGGAGGGCGCTCAGTAAAATGAGGATTTTCTTCATAATACCCAGTTGCTTAACAAGCCATGGCACCACAGCAGTGGATGACCTGCCCGCTCACATAGGAAGAGAGGTCGCTCGCCAGGAAAAGGGCCACTTTCGCCACCTCGTCGGGGGTGCCGCCGCGACGCAGGGGAATGTTCTTCACCCAGGCCTCCCGCACCTCGGCGGGCATGGCCGCGGTCATGTCGGACTCGATGAATCCGGGGGCGATGCAGTTAGCCCTGATGCCGCGGGGGCCCATCTCCTTCGCGATCGACTTGTGCAGACCGATCATGCCGGCCTTCGAAGCCGAGTAGTTGCACTGGCCCGCGTTGCCGGCCACGCCCACCACCGACGACATCCCGATGATGCTCCCACCGCGCTGGCGCGCCATCACGGGCGTTACGGCGTGAATGAAGTTGAAGGCCGATTTGAGGTTCACGCCCAGCACGGCGTCCCACTGCGCCTCCTCCATCCGGAGCATGAGGCCGTCTTTGGTGATACCGGCGTTGTTGACCAGGATGTCGATGCGGCCGAAGTCGGCCACGATCCGCTCCACCACCTCGTGCGCCTGGGCGAAGTCGGCCGCGTTGGATTCGTAGGCCTTCACCCGGCGGCCAAGGGCCTCGAGTTCCCGCACGGTGTCTTCATTGATCTTGAGGTCGGTGAAGGCGATGTCGGCGCCTTCCTCCGCGAAACGAAGGGCAACGGCTTTCCCGATGCCCCGGGATGCGCCGGTAATCAGCGCTACTTTTCCATCTAAAAGTCCCATTATAAAGTGTTTATTTGTTTTCCTTGTCGGCTGCCATGGCGGCTTCAACCTCGTCAGGCGAGGCGGGCAGGCGTTCGCCTCCGAGGCGCCGCGCCCCGTCGGGGGTCACGAGCACGTCGTCTTCCAGACGGATACCGCCAAAGTCGTAGTATTCAGCGAGTTTACCGTAATTTACACAGCCCTTGTCCTTCCCTTCCACCTTCCACTGCTCGATGAGGGCGGGAATGAAGTAGATGCCCGGCTCGTCGGTAATCACGTTGCCGGGAACGAGGCGACGCGCCATGCGCAGGCTCCCCAGGCCCAATTGCGGAGAGCGGGTCTGGTCGGGGTCGTAACCCACCAGGTCCTCGCCCAGGTCTTCCATGTCGTGCACGTCGAGGCCCATGTTATGGCCCAGGCCGTGGGGCATAAAGAGGCCGGCGATACCCGCCGCGGCCAGTTCGGCCGGGTCGCCCTGAACCAGGCCTAAATCCTTCAGGCCCAGGAGCATACGCTCGGCCACGGCCAGATGCACATCGCGGTAGGCCGTGCCCGGTCGGGTGAGCGAGAAGGCCAGTTCATGGCAGTCGTAGACGAGCTGGTAGACCGCACGCTGGCGGGGAGTGTAGCGCCCGCTCGTGGGGTAGGTGCGGGTGAAGTCGGAGGCGTAGTGCTCGTTGCTCTCGGCCCCGGCATCCACCACCAGCAGACGTCCGGGCTCGAGCAGCCCCCCGTGGCCGTGGTTGTGGAAAATCTCCCCGTGCTGGGTGAGGATGGTGGCGAAACTCACGCCCCAGCCTTCGCTCAGGGTCACGCCTTCCATCTCGCCCACGATTTCCTGCTCCCTGCGGCCCAGGCGGATGCCCCTGCGGGCCACGGTGTGCATCTTCTGGCCCAGACGGGCGGCCGCGTCGAGGAGTTCGATCTCCTCGGGCTCCTTCACCAGGCGCATCGACACGATGGCGCGCACCAGGGCCTCCGAGGGCTTTTCAATGCCCAGGCTCTGCAGTTTGAGGGTCTGGTAGTAGCGCGAGGCGGGAACAGTGTGCACCGGACGGCGCTGCACGAGGGCCTGTGAGACGGCCCAGTCGAGTTTGCAATAGGGCTCCGACTGCGCCACGCCCACGCTTTCGGCCACGCTCCGCACCGAGGGCTGCGGCCCCATCCAGATGATATCCGAGATGGAGACGTCGTCGGCGTAAAGGGTTTCGCGGCCGCTTTCGAGGTCGAGCACGGCCGCCCAGCGGGGTTCGTCAATGCCGAAATAGTAGAGCCAGCAGCTGTCCTGGCGGAATTTGTAGCAGTTGTCGCGATACTGGGCGGGGGCCTCCACGTTGCCGAGGAAGACCACGATGCCCTTCTCTCCTTTCAGTTTTTCCCGCAGCGCGGCGCGCCGGCGGATATAGGTTTCTTTTGGGAACATACTAGAGTTTTATCTTGTACCGGCCGGCAAGTTCCTGCGCAAGCCGGTCACTGTTTTCAAATACGATGGCATCCATCCCCAGGGCCCGGGCGGCGTCGGCGTTGGGGGCCCTGTCGTCTACGAACACGCTTTCTTCCGGTCTGAGGCCGTAGCGCTCCAGCAGGATGCGGTAGATGCGGGGGTCAGGTTTGATGACCCCTTCCTCGGACGAGACCACCATCCCTTCCAACAGGCGGAAGGCGGGGAAGGTGTCACGCACCAGGCGGAAGGTCTCACGGCCCCAGTTGGTGAGGCCCCAGAGGTGGAAACCCTGTGCCTTGAGCTGCTTCAAAAGCGCGTACATTCCGGGGATGGGCCCGGTGATCATCTCGGGCCAGTGCGTCCAGAACATGCGGATGGGTTCGGCCCACTCGGGATGGCGCGCGGCATGCTCCTCACACACCTGGGGAACGGGTTTCCCCGCATCGCCTTCCAGGATGAAAGACTGGGTGCAGATGTGCTCCATGAACCAGGAACAGCGCTCAGCATCATTGAAATAGGGATCGTAGACCGCATGCGGATCCCAGTCGATGAGCACGCCTCCGAAGTCGAATATGAGGTTCTTGAGCATTCTCTGCAAAATTAGCAAATTCCGGCAAAATGCAACCAAACCCGGCGTACAAGCATTTCTATTTATGGGTTTGCAAAGCGTTCCCCCAAAGGGGGAATTTGTAAAATGGGCGAATTGTTCATAACTTTGTAAGTTTTCAACAATAGCGAATTGTTTGTTTTAAGTGCCATAATGAGCTTTTTGCTTCTGAGCAGCAACCCCACGTTCTCCCTGTTCTTCCGTTGGGACAAGGCGGAGCATGACGACGAGTACATCCTCAATAAGGGTGCGCTCAGCCGCTTTATCGCTACCGTGAAGCAGATCGATCCGCAGAAGATCGAGCGGGTGGATGCCGTCGCCTGGTCTTCTCCGGACGGCGTTTATGAGCACAATGTCAAACTCAGCCGCGACCGGGCCCGCTACACGCGCGACCTCCTCAGCGAGCGCCTGCCTGAACTGAAGGATCGGATTTCCGTCCATGAGGGCGGCGAAGCCTGGGGGCTCCTGCGGGCACGCATCACGGCCGACCAGCGTCTCACCGAACGCTCCCGCCTGCGCGTGCTGCGCTTCCTCGACGAACCCAGCATCAGCGACGACACCCGCAAATGGCGTCTTGCCAACTGGCTCGGCAACGATGACAACGTGGGCGAGATCTATCCCTACCTGCTGCGGACCCATTACCGTTATCTGCGCAACTGCGTGGTGGTGGTCGTCCGTTTAAAGGAGAACGATGAAGACACTGCGGCCACAGCCGCCGCGGAAGCCGGAAGCGGGGAGGGTGGTTTTAACGGAGCCAAAGCCCTTGCCGAGGCGGAAGCCGCCGCCAGGGCCGCTGAGGCCGCAGCGGCGCAGAAAGCCGAAGAGGAAGCGAAAGCCGCCGCACAGAAAGCTGCCGCCGAAGCAGAGGCGGCAGCGGCACAGAAAGCCGCAGAGGAAGCCGCCGCAGAAGCCGAGGCCGCCAGGGCCGCCGCCGAACAGGCAGGCCGTCAGCGCAGGCCCGGCCGCCCCGTGCTCGCCCTCAGCACCAACCTTCCCTACGACATCACCTACATCCCGGGCTACGGAGCCACCTCCATCCCGAGTGTGAGTCTCGAATACTATCCGGCCCGTTATGGCCGCATCTCGGTGGGCGCCGACCTGGAGTGCCCCATGTGGGTCCATGCCGACGAGCACCGCTACATGCAGATCAACAACCTCACCCTGAACGGACGCTACTACTTCAGCCCCAAATACAACGGCGACTTCCGCGGCCCCTATGCCCTCGTGAGCCTGGGCGCCGCCCGTTACGCCATCGGCTGGGACGAGAAAGGCTGGGAGGGCGAAGGTGTCAGCGCTTCGGCCGGAATCGGCTACAAGCGCAGTTTCCGCCGCGGCGGGCGCCTCTTCTGGGACGCCGGCCTCGCGCTGGGCTGGTTCCACACGCTCTACGACCCCTATGTCTGGGGCGACGACACCACCCTGCGCTACTACTACGACTACAGCGGACTGCCTGAAAACTTCCGCGAACGCAACCACTCCCTCGACTGGTTCGGGCCCACCCGGGTATGGTTTTCGATAGGAATAGACCTGTTCAACCGGAAAATCAGATGAAGGCACGTGCACGCATAACGCTTTTCCTGCTTGCAGCAATCCTTGCCGCAGGGTGCACCATGCTGCCGCCCCTGCACCTGAGGGAGTCGGTAAAGGCCGCCATCGAGATGGACGCGAAAGTGAACGTGACCACCATGTGGCAGATAAACTGGTCGGCCCAGTGGACCTTTCGTTGGGACGTGTCCGTGCTGGGGCCCCTCGGCTATTCCGAGCCCACCGGTATGCGCGTCCATGTGTACGCCCTCGACTCCAAGAGACAGCACAAGTACCACGAAGAACTCAACTTCTACGGTACGAGCTCCAACTTCCCCCTGTTCTTCGGTACCTACGACCTGCTGTTCCACAACAACGATTCCGGTGCCCTGCAGTTCCGTCAGGAGGAGGGTGCGGACGATATCGTCGCCTTCACCCGTGTCATTTCCAAGGGCCTCAAGGACGCCGCGCCCATCCAGTCGGTGGAGCAGAAAACGAACCCGCGCTCCGAAGCCCGTGCCCCCGAGGCGGAACCTGTGATCCTCATGCCCGACGACCTCTTCTCGCTCTTCGACCAGAACCAGGAGATCAGCGAGGACCTCACGAAATACGAGTTCATAGACGGCAAGTACGTCATCCGGATTGAGGGGGAACTCTTCCCGAGCACCTACATCTACCTGGTGCAGATCAAGCTCGTCAACAACGGCGACCGGGTGGTCGGCAGCGCCGGCGGAGCGGCCCTCACCGGAACCTCTTCCAGCGTGAACCTCCGCAATCGGCAGACCTCGCCCGAGACCGCCAGCGTGATGACCGACGTCTATTTCGACAGCGTAAACGACATGCTCGGCGCCCGCTTCATGACCTTCGGCATTCCCGGCTGCAACCCCTACGACGCTGCGAGCGTGGCGGCGTCTGAAAGTACGCATTTCCTGGTGCTCAACGTCTCCTACGGCAACGGCACCTACAAGAACATACGGGTAGATGTGACCGACCAGCTGCGGGCCCTCCCGCTGGGCGGCGTGATTACCCTGGAACTCGACGTGAACGACTTCCCGCCCGAAGGCGGGGGCGGTGGCGGCGGCTTCGAACCGCTCATTGACGAATGGGAACAAGAGACGGGTGGCACCACAATTAAACGATAAGTAATTGTTAAACAATATTTTAAACTATTTATTAACCCATTAATTCTTATGCGTATGAAAAAGATTTTGATGTTCGCTGCAGTACTCGCCGTTGGCGTTTCCTGCGCAAAGATCAGCCAGGTGGCCCCTGTTTCCAACGAGGGCGGCCAGATTGGTTTCGGCACCTGGAGCGCCGCCCTCTCGAGGGCCCGCACCCAGGGTACCAGCACCTTCGCAAGCGGAGACGACCTTGCCGTGTACGGCTACAAGGACAAGTCTACGCCCGCTCCCGCCACCGTGTTCGACGACGTGGTGGTCTCCTACGACGGGTCTGACTGGACCTACTCCACGCCCCGTTTCTGGGACAGCAACTACGACAAGTACGTCTTCTATGCCATCTCCCCGGCCGTCATCGGAACCCAGGCTGACGGCAGCAACAGCTCCACCGACGTGGATCCGCAGGACGGTACTTTCGTAACCCGCGCCATCACCTTCGCCGGTAACGACAACGATATCCTCGTGGCCGACGAGAAGACCGTGAACAAGACCGACGGCGGCGGCAGCTTCAACGGCTACGCCACCGTTCCGCTCGTGTTCAACCACGTGGCCGCCAAAGTCGACTTCAAGGTGAAGAAGGCTCCGAGCCTGCACGACGCCACCGTTACGGTTTCCGCGTTTGAACTCTCCGACATCGACAACGTGGGCCAGCTTACGGTTGCTTCCTACAGCTCCACGCATCCGGTTCCCTCCTGGTCCGGCACCGCCAGGACCACCTACGGCCCCGGCAGCGGCGTGACCCCCGTCAGCATCGCTTCGCCCATCACCATTGCCGAAGACACCGGATTCAGCTCCAGCAACACCACGGCCAACACGGATCCCGCCGGCTCCACCACGCTCATCAACAACCTGATCGTGCTGCCGCAGACCTTCCGTGCCTCGGGCGGTTCCAACCCTCAGAAGATCACCCTTACCTACAAGATTGCCGTAGACGGAAGCGCCGATACCGAATTTGAAGACTGCGTGCTGTATCTCTACGATTTCGACAACACCGACAACGCCGTCCAGACCGACACCAAAGTCGCTTCCTGGGAGCCCGGCAAGTACTACACCTTCTACATCACCATCGACGCCAACAAGATCGACTTCAGCGCCAGCATCACCGACTGGACTGCGGTCAGCGGCTATCACTACCTCGCCAACTAAGGTACTGACAGCGTGTTGAAACGCATCATACGCATGGCAGCGGCGGCCGCGCTCTCCCTCCTGGGAGGGTGCGTCCGCATCGCGGACCCCGGCCTCAAGCCGTTCTCCGAAGGGACGATCGGCTTCGAGGCGGGGTCGCTGCTGCTGCGCAGTGATGCCCCCAGCCGTGCAGGAAGTTTCAAGGACAGCGACTTTGCCGTAGACGAGAGTATCCTGATGTTCGGGCAGTACCACGACAATGTGAACAACAGCATCATTTTCAACGGTACCCCCATCACCAAGCATGCCTCGTCCTGGGATTATTCCCCCGGCAGGGCCTGGGTCTGGACTTCGGAAGGAGACTGGTACGACTTCCTGGCCGCATACCCCACGGACAAGGGAACGTCCGTCATGGACATTTCCGGCAACCTCGCCATCAAGACCGACTATGCGCTCGCGTCCGACAACTACGACTTGCTCTATGCGGCCAAACGCCGCAACGGCAACGAGGCGGACCTGACCGCCGTGGTCCCCATGACCTTCCGGCACGTCCTGAGTGCCGTGCAGGTGGTGGTGAACAACGAGTCCAAGTATGCGTCCTTCACCTTAGACTCCTATGAATTCCGGCACCTCATCGTGCAGGCTTCCGCAAAGGCCACCATGGACGGATTCGGTGATCCGGAGTTTTCCTTCATCAACACCGTACGGAACGGCAGCTCCGTGCGCGGGTATTCTTCGCTTGCCACCACGCTTACCGGCACCAAGGTTTCCGGGACACACAGTTTCGAGGGCGACTTCGACCTGTTCATTCCCGGCCCCCTCGACGCCGCCAGCAACGGCAGCTCCAGCGAGGAATACATGCCACAGCTCGTCCTCAAGTACACGCCCGACGGCGGTGTGCAGCAGACCGAAAGCATCCTGCTCAAAGACATCCAGCGCGACCCCCTGCACGGCGACACCTCGACCATCGGCGTATGGTCGTCGGGTATCAAATACACCTATTATGTCAACATCCGCCTCGACGGAGGCGTGCTCGTAACGGTCGTCACGACCGACTGGGACCCCGTCGAGGCCGAAACACCGGGCCTTCTCATCGAATAGGAATATGACAAGACGCCTAGCACTCCGCTTCGCAGCCGCCTTCCTGGCGCTCATGGCCACCCTCTCCTGCAGCAAGGAGCGGGTGCGTCCCGACGCGCCCGGAGGCACCGTCACGTTCCGTTTCGCTACGGGAGGGCTCCAGAACCGGGCGACCACGCCCGGTGACGGGACGGTTGCCGACGGCGGAGGTATTTACGCTTCCGCCGGGGCGCCCGACCTCGTAATCCTCATTGCAGACCCGTCTACGGGCACCATCGTCAAACGTTACGACGGCGGTGACCCCGCTTCCGACGGGGAACTCCAGTCGCTCACCGGCACCGAAGCCACCGTGGCCTTCGACTTCAGCACCCATCCCGCCGGCATGTACAAGGTATACGCCTTCGGGAACACGGAAGGTCTCTGGCCCATGACCACGGACGGAGTCAACACCCTGTCGGGTTCGGATCTCGCGGATCCCGCTGTTATTGCCGACGAGAGTGACATCCTTTCCCTGGAGTTCAAGCCGCTCGCGGCCGACACCGCCCCCGCCCTCGTAGACCTGGGCGACCCGTCCCTGGAACGGCTTCCGCTTGCCGCGGCGGCCGACCTGGAGGTAAAGGCGGGTAAGAACGGCCAGGTGCGGCTGGAACTGCTCCGTTGCGTAGCCAAGGTAACGGCCGAGTTCATCAACAACACCGGCTCGGCGCTGTCGCTTACCGACTACAGCTACGACTTCGTGGGGCTCTGCCCCGACAGGGGCTACGTGCTGCCGCACGACCCCGACGCCCCGGCCGGGCTCAATGCCGGCGACCTGACGGTCTCCGAAGCGAGCCTGTCCATCCCGGTGAGCGGACACGTCTCCGAGCACTGGTATGTGTTCCCGAGCACGGGGCCCTACACCTGCGACGTGTCGTTCCGCATGGGCGGGACGCTCCACAGCTACTCCGATCTGCCGGTGACTGACGCCCGCCGGGAAGACATCCCCTTCCTGGCCCGCAACCAGCACCTGCACATCGTAACCCGTATCAGCCAGGGCCTGACGGTCTCCTTCAACTTCGAGGTGGCCGACTGGGTCGAAAAGTCTGAAGAAGTGCAATTTGATTGATGATGAAAAGGTTTCTTCGCTTCATAGTTCCGCTGCTCGTCCTGGGTGCCGTCTCCTGCGCCCGGACGTTCGATGAAGGTTCGGCGCCCCAGAAGGAGGAGTTCCTCCCGCTGGGCGTACCCACCATGCTCACCATTCCCTTCGGCTCAGGGCCGATGACCCAGGTGAGCGTGGGAACCCGGGCCGACGCGGGTGAAGTGAACGAAGCGCACATCCACGACCTCTACGTTTTCATCTTCGACAAGGACGACACCGCGACCGGCAGCCCCCGCAAGATCTACGGGCGCTACTTCAACTACGACCACAAGCGCTCGTCGCTCACCGAGCTCAACAACAAGACCAACGAGTGCTGGTATGTGGAGAACAAGGACCTCTCGGGCGCGGTGGACGCCACCCGAGGAGCCGTGAAGATCTCTACCGTCACCTGCGCCAATGTTGCCCTGGTCATGCTGGCCAACGTGTCCAACGCCGTGATGGGGATCGACTCCTCCGACGACATCCTTCGCCTCAACGCCATTGAAGACCTGGACGAACTGCGCAGCCTCACCGTGGAGCTGGAGCAGGACGTCGTGAACCGCAAGGACCTCTTCTTCATGATGGGGACCCTCGGCTACGACGACGGACGCACCATCAACACGGCCAGCATGAAGTGGAACCAGCCTGCGCCCAACGACCTGCAGTACAACCCCGACTACAAGCTCCTGCTCAGGACGGTGAACGCCAAGGTCAAGTTCCGCATCAAGGTGAATCCAACCTATATCAGCGCCGTAACCCCGGTCTACTGGCAGGTGCACAACACCCCCAGCAACTGCTACCTCTTCTCGGACTACAACGACGGCAAGGCTCCGGAGAACGTCCGCTACTTCGCCTCACAGCAGTTCTACTTCGAAGACACCGAGGAGATTGCGGGCGAGACCTACTACAGCTTCTGCTTCTACATGCTGGAGAACCGGCTCCGGCCCAACCGCTCCGCGACCAACTACTACCAGCGCGAGAAACGCAGGAAGACCGACAGCGGCGAGGACGGCTACAAGGGTCCTTCGAGCGCCGAATTCGGAAGCAATTTCGTGGATAACGGCGACTGGGAGTTCGCCAACCCCAATTCCACCTACGTCCAGTTCGACCTGGTGCTCACCCTCACGCCGGCAGGGATCGAGCAGATGGGAGAAGACGACGATGACGGCCTCACCATCGGCCATGCGCTCACCTCGGACGCCATCTTCACCGTCCACCTGGGCGACTTCACCTCCAGCGGAAAGCCTGACGGCTGGAGCGGCTTCGACGACTACAACACCGAACGGGGCAATTTCTACACCTATACCGTAACGGTCAACAACACCAAGAGCATCTACACCGAGGTCACGGCCGACAATGAGGTCCAGCCCGGCCAGGAAGGCTTCCTGCTGCTCACCGACGCGGAAATCATCAACGCCGACGCCCACTACGAATACCACCAGATCACCTTCGACTACCGCCCCGACATGAGTCAGGACAAGTTCTCGTGGTATGTGAAGACCCCCTTCAGCGAGGGCGGTCCCGATATCGTCCCGCTGGAAGACGGACTCGGCAATCCTACCGGCGAATACGACTACGAGGCCGACGGCGGCAGCTACACGATCGGCGGCGTTGCGCACACCGGCCCAACGCTCGACTACCGCTGGGTCCTCTTCGGCATCAACGGCGTCGTGGACGGGAAATACACCGACCACCGCCACGCCTATCCGGGCCGGAACCACTACGATCCCGATTGGAAACCGGGGCAACTGGTGGGCGCAAGCCATGCCTGCAACGTCCCCGGCCGCGTGAGGCCCGACCTTATGGACATTACGCAGCTCATCCAGTTCATCTTCTACGAGACCGGTCTGGAGAAGGCGCACCGCCTCGACCCCTCGGCGCCCGAGAGCCTCTTCATCTCCGACGACGGGGTGGCCACGCCGGTCATCCGCGTGACGGCCTTCATCGATGAGTTCTACTATGAGGAGAACCCCATCACCCACGAGGTCGACCGCGACCTCTGGCGTCATTTCGTAAACGCCCAGCCGCGCGAACTGCACATCCTCTCCGACGCCCGTCCCAGCCGCGACCGGGGCAGCGACGTCATCCTGTCGAGCCATTCCATCATCCAGCAGTCCATCCAGACCATCTACAACATCTATTCGCCCGATCTGCAGACCCTCTGGGGCTGTGAGCACAAGGACGAGATGCGCGCAAAGACGGACGGATGGCCCTACTGGCCCTACGCCCAGGGCAACGGGACCGGCACAGACGGCCGTGAAGGCAACTACAACACCCTGCTCGGACGCGAGAACGGGCGCCTCAATTCCGCCTATATCTGGGATTTCTTCAGCAAGAACTCCGCCGACGGTGTCGACCGGACCGACAGGACCTGGAGCACCTACCTCGACTACAACGTGGCCAACAACGTGCCTGAACTGGTTGAAGCCTACCACGGAATGGCCTGGTCGTGCCTTACCCGCAACCGCGACAACGACGGTGACGGCGTCGTGGACCGCGACGAGGTGCGCTGGTACCTGGCCGCCTCGGGGCAGCTCATCGGCATGTGGGTGGGCAATGACGCCCTGTCCCTCAACGCCCGCCTCTACCAGCCTGCGGAAGGTCAGTGGCGCGCGCACATCATTTCCAGTACCGGGCACCGCGTCGCCTGGGCCGAGGAAGGAGCCGGCGCGACGCCGTACATCTGGGACTTTGAAAACGGCCGCCACACCTGGAGCAGCATCACGGAAGCCAGCCGCGGAGAATCGGTGCGCTGCGTCCGCAATATCGGCACCTACGACAACGGCGGCACCCTCGCAGACATCAGTTCAGCGCCTTACCCGCAGGAGATAGACCAGTATTTCACCTTTACCGACAACGGGGACGACTCCTACACCTTCTACTTCGACCGCCTGAACCCGATGACGCTGCGCGAACTCTGCGAGGGAGAACTTCCCTATCACGACCAGCACTCCGTGTCGAACAACGTGTACCTGCAGATGACCACCCAGAAACGCGCCGACAACGTGGGAGACACGGCCTCCGACGCGTTCAGCATCCGCATGGACGCCGTCAATCAGGACGTAACGGCAAAGGGTTACAATCCCTATTGCCCGCCGGGCTACCGCTTCCCCAACCAGACCGAGATGCTCCTCATGTCCATCTACGTCCCCAATTCCTTCTTCGACAAAGACAAGGATGGGGTGGACTATCCCTCTAGCGGTTATCACATGCCTACCCGTACCTACTTTGACCGGGGCTGTTACGGAGGCTTAACCACCAACATGTCCGCCGAAGAGATTTCGTGGGAGCAGGGCAAGGTCGGCTGGGATTTTGACACGAAAGACAACCGTACCCACTGTGCCAACCGCACGCAACTTGCCGTGCGCAGCCGCTGTGTACGCGACGACAACATGACGGGCTACATCGACGGCGGCCTCACCATGCCCACCGACGAACTCTTCCCCAACGACTGGCAGGACGTGAAGATCAGCTTCTTCAGCACGGCCTCGGCCTTCGTTTCGGCCTCGCTCAAACTCTGCTACACCAACCACGACGGCAATTACATCGAACGCGACATCCCCCTCTCGAAGGGGCCGACCGGCATGCAGTACCAGGCCGACCAGCGCATCGAGATCCCCACGCTCGCAACGCTCGGGCTGGATGCCGCAGACCTCGATACCGACAAGAAGAACATGAAGTTCAAGGTTGAGTTGCGCAACGCCGCAGGGCAGACGCGTTCCTTCGAGACACCCTTCCACCTGGCTTCACACCTCACCGGTAGTTCCATTTCCCTCCCCGGTCTTTCCGATCCAGACAAGGGCATGCCCGTGCGGGTGACCGTCGGCAGCAAGAACAACCACTCAAAGCTTTCGAACGTGGTCCTGCACTGGAAAGAAGCCGGCGGATCGTGGAACACCAAGGAACTGGTGGCGCACGACTATTACAGTTCCTATACCGAGGATGTCTACACCCGCGACATCATCGGCGACGCCGCCTGGGCCGTGGCCGCAAACCGCACCAAGGAGTACCTATATTATATAACGGCCGACTGCAACGACGGCACCAGCTTCACGTCGTCCACCCTTTCCGAACAGATCTTGCGGCTCAACTACAACCCCAATCCCGTTCCTGCCGGCGGCTGGACCAACATTTCCCAGTGCAGCACCACCTGGAAAGACACCGTTACCGGGCTCGACTTCTTGGCCGGCGACTTCATTGAGGCCGACATGGACGTGAGCAACTGCCGCTATGTCTTCGTAGACGGCAACAAGAATAACGATATCGGGCAGGACAATCTCATGGGCTTCAGTACCAATAATATAGGCGATATTGCGAACTCGCTCATCTGGTACTATCCTTCTGTACAGAACCTGGTCAACAGCGACGATCCCGCCGCCTGGGGTTGGATCCGTTCGCGTGTCCACGCAGGAAGATGGTCCGCCCTTGAGATTACCGAAGGGATTATCACGCACCTGAACCTGATCCTCGACAAGGACGGAATCATCCGTGACGGCACGCGCTGGAACAGAAACCCCGGCGACTGGAACAGCCGCGTCAAGGCCGCGCTCACCTCGGCGAGTTCGGTCCAGATCGGCTCAACCGAGGGTGTGCACCACTCCCGCGCTATCTACAACTACGTGCGGGTTGTCCGCTACAAATAGCCGTTGATGGCCTTTTCGAGATAGGTGCCCATGTGTTTCGCCATCCTGGAGCGTCCTTCCTTGGTGGACACCGAATATTTGCCGCTGTGCCCTTTCCAGGCGCAGGGATGGATCTCCTTCGACGAGGCCGGGCAGACGTTGTAGACAGACCAGACGCCGGCCGGAGGGCAGGTGAGGTCGATCAGGCCCACGTTCACGACCAGTTTCCCCTTGTAGTAGCGCATAAAATTGCACGCGTCGTAATAGGGAATGATCTGCGCCGCCACGGAGTCCTTGCCCTGACGCTCCAGCGGTTTGGTCCAGGCGCTGCTGCGACCCTTCAGGGAGCCGCCCATATCCCACATAGCGGGCACGTCCACCACCACCATACTCACCCGGGGGTCGAGCCCCGCCAGCGCGGCGCTCTGGGCTCCGCCCTGGCTGCCGCCCGTAACCAGCACCCGCTTTCCGTCCCATTCCTTGAGCGTACAGAGATAGTCGAGGGCGCGGACCAACCGGAGGAACATGCCCCGGAAATAGAACGACTCGTGGTCGGTGACCGGCTGGCTGGAGTATTTTCTCAATTCATTCTGCTCCATACCCTTATAATAGGCATCGTCCTGCCCGTTCAGAAGTCCGTGCGCGTTGATGTCCAGGCCGATGGCCCCGTTTCCGTATTTGGCCAGGCTCACCGCCTTGCGCACGCTTGTGCGGGCAAAGGGGGCCGCCACCCCGGCGCTGTGCGCAAAGATGGCGATGGGCAGGCTGTGCGCGCGGGCATCGCGCGGCATCGCCAGATAACCCCGGACGGGCCGTTCGGTAATGCAGTTGACCTCCAGGTCATAGCAGACATAGTTCTCGGCGTCTTTTCCGGGGACTTCCACCGGCGTGAGTTTTACCTTCATCTTCTGCGCGCGCATCTTCTTCAGCTGGGCGGCCCAGAACGAACGGAAATCGGCAGGCTCCTCAAAGCCCGGCCGGAACTCCTCGGGCGCCACAATGGCTCCCACCGTGGTGGAGTCCTTCTGGTTGGCGGGGTTGGCGAGGCGCACCATCAGGGCGGTGGGGGCATCGTAGGCCTGGCTGAAAACCAGGCTCTTGCCAGCCTTCAGCAACGCTTCGGTCTTCCCCTGGTACTGACCGTTCTCATAGACCTTCACCAGCGCGGGGGTTTCCTTGTCTACCTCGGCGTACACCTTGGTGGTATCGCCCTTGGCATAGACGCCCTCAATCCCCTTGTCGAGGGTCAGATTCACATTTTCCAGAAACGACTGCCCGTGGGCGGCGCCCAGTGTCAGCAGGGAAGCAAGGATACAGATTGTCTTTTTCATCATTGTGTGGCTCTTTGTTACAAAGGTAGGAAAAAGAGCGGCATTTTTGTACCTTTGCTGTGGATTCGGGTGAACAACAGGGAAGCCGGTGCAAATCCGGAACTGTGCCCGCAGCTGTGAGTCCTTTCTGTTGCGCAGCATTCTGAAGCCATTGCCGGCCAGTCCGGTGAGAAGGCGCTGCGCAGGGACGAGTCAGAAGACCTGCCCGAGTCAAGTCAAACCAAGCAGGTGCCCGGGGGCAGGCACGGCGTGGATTGTGAACCATGACAGCTTCAGGCATCGAGCTGGCCATACTTCTGACGGTTTCGGCCGTCCGGGGGACCTGTGTGGACGCGCAGCCCTCGGAACGGGCGGACACCCTCGGCGCGGCCCGGGTATCGGACACGCGCGGAGGCCGTTCGCGCCTCGATTCCGGCGTCCCCACGCTCCGGGTGGGCAGCGCCGCCCTGGAACGGTCCGGCGCCCGGGACCTGGCGGAAGTGCTGCGCACCCTGCCGGGCCTGAACGTAAAGGATTACGGAGGGATCGGCGGACTCAAGACCGTGTCGGTACGCGGCCTCGGCGCCGCCCACACCGCCCTGTGTTCCGACGGATTCCTGCTTACAGACATCCAGCAGGGCGCCATGGACCTGTCGGCCTTCGACCTCGACGACACGGGAAGCATTGATGTTGAAATCGGCACGCCCGACGAGCTCTTCTCGCCGGCAGGCAGCTTCCCCGCGGGCAGCGCCCTGCGCATCAGCCCCAAGGCCCTCGATTTCGGCGACGGGCCGCTCAAAACCTCGGCCGGCATCGGTTGGGGCTCGTTCAACAGCTGGAAACCGCGCGTCCGCGTGGAAGGACGGCTTGCCCCGGGTTGGGGCGTTTCCGCCAGGGCCAGCTGGCTTCGCAGCGACGGCGACTATCCCTTCCACGACGCCAAGGTCATCTCGGGCGGCGCAAGTTCCGCGGGGAACACCCTTCGCCGCGAGGGCGCCGACGTCTCGGTGCTGAAGACGGGGCTCCGGCTCGAGGGGAACACCCGCAGGGGCGGCACGCTCACGGCCGGCGCCGACTGGACTTCGTCCGAAAGGGGGCTTCCCGGGGCGGTCATCTACTACACCCAGAACCCCACTGAACGGCTCTGGGACCGGGACCTCTCGTTGCGTTCCGCCTACGAACGCACGGCAGGCGGCTGGCGTTTCCGCGCCGGCGGCTTCTTCCGGCAGCATTTCACGCGCTACACCAACGACGACGCGCTCTACCCGACTCCGCTCGACGACCGCTACCTTCAGCGTCATCTGGGCGCATCGGGGATTGTGCAGCGCGGCATCCCCCTCGGCCCGGCCGGCCGGGAGCTGCGTCTTGCGCTCGCCCAGGATCTGTCGTTCGCCTCGCTTGCGGCCGACATGATGGCTTGTCCCGACCCGCAGCGCCTCAGCAGCGTGAGCGCGCTGAACCTGCAGTACCGCTCGGAGCGGCTCACGGCCACCGCAGGGGTGGCGGCCACGTACGTCCACGAGCAATCCCGGAAGCCCGATGCCAGCGTGCAGACGGCCCCCGACCGCAGTCGGCTGAGTCCTTCGGCGAGCCTATCCTGGCTGGCCGCAAAGGGCCTGCACCTGCGCGCTTTCATCAAGGACGGCTTCCGCGTGCCTACCTTCAACGACCTCTATTACGACCATTTCGGTACCATCCATCTGGTGCCGGAGAAGGCCTTCCAGACCGGAGCGGGCGCTGCCTGGCAGGTCGATGCTGGAGCGGCCCGCCTCTCCTTCACGGCCGACGCCTATTACAACCGTGTGCGCGACAAGATCATCGCCGTGCCCACCCTCTTCGTCTGGCACATGCGCAACCTCGGCCGCGTGGACATGAAGGGCGCGGACCTGTCGGCATCGGCCTTTGTGCCCCTCTGGGGGAAATACGCCTTCCGGGCCGAGGCGAACTGGTCTGTGCTCGATGCCGTCGACCTCAGCAAACCGGAGGCAAAGAACTACGGGTATCAGATTGAGTATACGCCCTTTAACAGTGGCGCTGCCTGCCTGTCGTTGTCCTCCAGGACCGCCTCGCTGAGCTATACGCTCTGCGCCGTGGGCCGGCGCTGGTACCTGCCGCAGAACATCGCGGCCAATGAGATGCCGGCCTATTTCGACCATAGCCTCGCCGTCCGAAAGGACTTCCGCGTGCATGCGGCGCTGCTCTCGCTCGCGGCCGAGGCGCTCAACCTCACCGACGTCAACTATGAAATCGTGCGCAGCTACCCCATGCCGGGGCGGCAGTTCCGTCTTAGCTTACAAATAACTATATAATTATATGAAAAGAATCAGTTTTATTGGAAAACTCCTGCTGGTCGCAGCGGCCGGCATGTTTGCTCTCTCCTGCGACAAAGGCAACCGCGATGAAGACAGCGTCGTCAGCCTCGACCGGGCCTTCTTTATCCTGAATGAAGGCTCGTACCTCAAGAACAACGCCTCCGTCACCCGTTACAATCCCGAAACGAAGCGGGTGGAAAGCGGGGTTTTCGAGGAGCAGAACGGCGCCGGCCTGGGCGATACCGGACAGGACGTGCTGGCCGTGGGCGACGAACTCTACATCAGCGTGAACGTCTCCCAGCACATCCGGGTGACCGACCGGAACCTCAAGAGCAAGGCCGTCATCTCCCCGGCGGACGCGCCCCTGTCGCCCCGTTACCTCTGCCAGGGCGGCGGCAAGGTCTATGTTACCTATTATGAAGGTTTCCTCGGAGAAATCGACCCGGCCACCCGTGCGGTGCGGACCGTGGCGGTGGGGCCCAACCCCGACGGCGTGGTCTACGCGAACGGAAAGATCTACACGGCCGATTCCGGCGGGTACCTCGACGTGCCGAACACCAGCCTTTCGGTCGTAGACGCCTCCAGTTTCACCAGGACGGGCAGCATCACGGTGAACAGCAACCCCACCTCGCTGGTGCTCTGTGCCGGGGCGCTCTTCGTCTACAGCTACGGCAGCTACAAGGAAGGAATCCCCGCCAAACTGCAACGGGTCGACCTTTCCACACAGCAGGTGACCGACATTGACTACGACTCCGTGTCGGGCATCGCGGCCCGGGGTGACATGCTCTATGTGCTCTGCGGCGGATACGATGAGCAGTGGAATCCGCTTCCTGGCAGGATCTATAAGTACGATGCGGCCAGAGGACAGAAGGCGGGCGAGTTCGTCACGGACGGAACCGTCATCGCCAATGCCTACAAGATCTGCGCAACGGAGCATTTCATCTGGGCCACCGCTTCCGACTACACCAACAACGGCGACGTCTACGCCTTCAATCCGGCCGACGGCAAACTGGTGGCGAAGCTCGACAGCAAAGGTGTCAACCCGTCCATCATTGTAGAATAAACCCATGTTCAGCCTTCTCTACGTCCTGCTCAGCGGCATCGCCCTTCCGGTGGGCGGAATTCAGATGCAGTACCTCTGGCGCAACCAGCTGGGAGACGTGTACAGCCTCGGGCTCGGCAGCGCCGCCTGCCTCGGCGCCGCCGCGGCCACGATGAGCGGCTGGTGCTCGCTCACCGTGGGCAGCTTCGTCTGCACCCTCATCTGTACGCTGGTGTGTTTCCTGGTGACCCTGCGCGTGTCTACACAGAACCTCATAACCTTCGGCATCCTCTTCGGCACCTTCATCGGCTCGCTGGGAACGATCGTGGTGACCAACGCCCCCAACGGCGAGCTGCTCAAGCAGTATTACCTCTGGGGCGCGGCGAATTTCCGGCTGGAGGGGGTGTCGGGCTTCGATATCGCTTTCTCGCTCTGCCTTTTCGCCGCGGGCCTCGCCGCCGCCCTCTTCTGGGCCCGGGACCTGTCGCGGCACTTCCGGGGCGAGATCGAACTGTCCAACTTCCGGAAGGCGCTGAGCCTGCTCATGATCATGTTCCTGGTGACGTCCGCGGTGAGCATCTGCGGCCCCATCGGCTTCATCTCGCTGGGCGTGCCCAACATCAGCCGCATCCTCTGCAAGTCGACCGACATCCGACGGCACTACCTCATTTCCTCCGCCATGGGCGTGGGACTGCTGCTCATCACCTACCTGGTCGTGCAATACGCCTCGTTCGGCGTCTACCTCCCCATCAGCGCCACGATGGCCATCATCGCCCTGCCACTGATGGCCATCACCTTCCGGAAAGCCTGATGTACCCGAAGGGCGATGTCGGTAAAAGTATAAAGAAACGTAAATAATATCTTTACCCACGTTTTTACCACAGTAGTTCGGAATTCTTGACATAGTGGTGTACGTGGACCCCCTCAGCGACTGGGGCTGGAAGACGCTCTTCGGTACCGACCGCTACAAGGAACACCTGATCAGTTTCATCAATGCCGTCTATCCCGAACTCGGGGTGACCGACATCTCCTACCAGAACAACGAGGATCCCGGAGACGCCGAGTCTTCCCGCTCTTCGAGGTTCGATCTGGTCTGCGCGACGGACAAGGGAGAGACCGTCCTGGTGGAGGTGCAGAAGGCCGAACAGCGCTACTTCTATGAGCGGGGCCTGTGGACCTCCTCCTTCAAGATCCGAGACCAGGCCCTCAAAGGCGACTGGGATTACCATCTCAAGGGCGTCTACTCGATCGGCATCATCAACTTTGAGCCCGAGAAGATAGAAGGGTACAGTTGGGACGACGACGCGTTCTTCCATTCCTTCACGCTCCGGGAAGACAGGAACTATCAGCCGATGACCAACCTGCTGCGCTTCTCGTTCGTCGCCGTGAAGAAATTCAGGAAATCGCTTAAAGAACTGGACAATATTCTTGAAAAGTGGGTATATTTGCTCGGGAATCTAAAACGTCTCGACGGCCACCCGAAAGAATTACAGGACAGGGTGTTCGAGAGTTTCTTCAGGGCAGCGGAGATAGCGAAGCTGCCGCCCGGGCAACAACAGAATTACCGACGAAGCCTTATGAACGAGAACGACTGGCACAACGCAATCAATCACGCCGAATACAAAGGCGAACTGAAAGGCATTGAAAAAGAAAGGCTGAAGACCGCCAGGAACCTCAAGTCCCTTGGAGTGGCTGTCGAGATCATCGTCAAGGCCACCGGCCTTTCAGAAGAGGAAGTTCGCGCATTGTAACAATCCTCAGCGCCCTTCAAACGGCGGTCCCCAGACCGCCCGGCCTTTTCTCAGAGACTCCACCGGCTTTGAGGCGCAAAGCGCCGAAGGCGGCATCAGCCGCCGCGCCGCCGGCAGGGAGCATGGCGACCGACAGAGGCGCCCGCGTAGCAAAGCGGAGCGGCAGTGTCCCCAGGGGGACCGGCCGCAGGCCGAGGGGGAAAAGGCCTTCGGCCTCGAAGCGAAACAGGCAGCCGTTTGGCTGCCTGTTAAGCGGAGAGGACGAGATTCGAACGGATATAGCAATGGATAACAATTTCGGTCTAATATATTGCAATTAAGCGCTTTATATCAAGCGATTATTATACTGTCGTAAAAACTCATAATAGTTTGTAGAATCAAAAAATGTATGTATTTTTGTATGCAACATGCATACAATTGAGGCTATGAACATCAAGAGAAGCATCACATTCTTCCTGGAGAAACGCAAGAAAGACGGAAAGGTTATCGTGGAGAACGTCCCCATCATCATGCGGGTGACGTTTAACAGCGTCCGGGCTGATTTTACTACCGGCTACCGTATCGATGCGGAGAAATGGGACTTGGATACACAGCGGGTGAAGAAAGGCTGTACCAATAAGAAGAAGGAGACGGCAGCAGATATTAATGCCTATCTCTCCAGCCTGGAAACCACTATGACAGATCTGTTCAAGTCTTATGAGGTGGATGAGGTGATGCCGTCCATTAGCATGGTCCGTGAAGATTTCAACAACCGGCTCTCCGGAGAGAAGATTAAGCCGGAGGACAAACCGGCTAAAAAGTTCAGGGAAGTCTGGGCCGAATTCTCCCATGACCGGGGCATCGAGCGTGGCTGGACCAAGTCCACCTATCAGAAGTTTGCCGCCTGTTTGAATCATCTGCTGTCTTTCAAGTCCAACATTTCCTTCGAGGATATGAATGAGAAGACGCTG
>JAFTEQ010000018.1 GCA_017453565.1 Bacteroidales bacterium | reverse complement strand
CGACGGCCGGCTCACCGACAACAAGGGCCGTACGGTGGATTTCAAGAACACCATCCTCATCATGACCTCCAACCTGAAGGAAGAGGAGCTGCGCCTGCGTCTGCGGCCGGAGTTCCTCAACCGTATCGACGAGACCGTGGTCTTCGACGCCCTCACCCGCGACGACCTGCACCAGATCGTGCACATCCAGATGGATGCCCTGCAGCGCAAGCTGGAGCAGAGCGGCATCAGCCTGAAGTACACCCGCGCCTTCGAGGACGCGATGGTCGACGGCGGCTATGATCCGGTGTTCGGCGCCCGTCCTGTGAAACGGCTCATCCAGCGGGAGTTGGTGAACCTGCTCGCCCGGGAAATCCTGGAAGGGAAGATTCGTAAGGACGCGGTCATCGAGGCCGACAGCGAGGGCGGCCGCACGGTGTTGCGGAATGCTTAAATGAGCAGGTCCTCCAGGCGGAGTTTGGGGACGTAGTGCACCCCGTCGCGCCGGTAATAGTTGAAATCTTCCCCGGCCGAGATGTCCACCAGCTCGATCTTCTCGAGCCCCTTGCCCACAGCAATGAGGCAGACCGGTTCGAGCGGAAGGTCGAGGGCGGCCCGCACCTGCGCCGGCACGAAATTGCGGATAATCACACCCTGCAGACCCATCTCGGCGGCCTTGAGCAGCATGCCCTGGCAGGAGATGCCCAGGTCGATCCACTGGCCCTTCTCCATGGGGACGGTGCTGCAGACCACGATGAAGGCCTGCGGCTCCGCCCCTTTGCGGGGCAGGTTCAGTTCCGGAAGCGCGCGGCCCAGTTTGTAGAGGCCCTGGAGTTTGTCGGAGCCGCTGTCTTTGGTGAGCAGCCGGAACCGCAGCGTCTGCGCGTTGCGTCCGCTTGCGAGATAGCGGTTCATCCGTACCATGGCCTCCAGCTCGGCGCGTTTTACCTCATAGGACGTATCGTACTCGCGATAACTGCGGTTGCGCCGCATAAGCGTTTCCACGCCCGCGGCCCTGCGGGCCCGTTCTTTCGTGGCGGGGTCGTCTTTGCGTCCGCCCCCGAACACCGCCTCGTACCTTTTTTCCAGATAATTGTCTGCCATTGCCTTGAATGTTATGCTGCAGCGTGTTTGCCGCGTGCCTTGGCAAAGGTATGGATTTTTTGCGGCAAAATTTTGCAAATACCAAAAATGCCCTTATATTTGCAGTCCCAATTCGGGGACGTCCTTGAAATATCGCGGAAATAGCTCAGTTGGTAGAGCGCAACCTTGCCAAGGTTGAGGTCGCGGGTCCGAATCCCGTTTTCCGCTCCAACGAATCGAAGCCTGGTGCAACGCACCGGGCATTTTTGTTGCCCGCCCGCCAAAAGCGAGCTTTTGCAAGGGCGGATAACAAAAAAGCCCAACGCGGCCCGTGGCCGCTAGGCTTCGATCGTTGGCCCTCCCCCTCCCAGGGATAGCGCAAGCAGCCCCCGGCTGCGCCGCGGAATCCCGGATTATTCTTATATTTGTCTCATGACAAAAACCAAACAATTGCTCTTGAGCATCCTCCTCGCCGTTGGAGGATTCTTCCTCTCCCAACTTATCGGTGCCACCCCGTTTATCGTTGCAGCCATCGTATTCTGGTTTCTCAGAAAGAAAGCAAAAACGGAGAAATCGTACCTCCGCCGCCATTATGCGTTCATCTACAGTTGCATCTTCTCGGTCTACGGGCTGATTCTCTTCATGGCCGACAGCGGCCTGGCCGACCTCAACTTTGACTCTTTCTTCAGCAAGCTGCTCCTCTTTATCGTCTCCATGATCCTGATTGCCTTCCTGGGCATGATGATCGTGAAAGGGGCGAAAGCCATCATCAATGTAGGGGCCTGGGCAAATAATCCTGGGATCAACTTTGCATACGTCGCCATCGGATTCTTGAGCCTGATCTCCGTCATGCGCTGGATCAGCGGTGTCATCGAGGACGGCGGCATAGCCGGGACCCTGTCCATCCTGGCCTTTGTCTTCGCTTTCATCCCCAGCGAATGGCTGGATCTCACCGGGAGCGGAGGCGGTTATGTCCCGCAAGGCAATGACGGTCCCCGCAAGATTATCCTTGAGGACGGCACGGAACTCACCGAGCAGAACGGCAAGTGGAAAGACGAACGCAACCACGAGTGGGAAAAGAGCGTGGGCGGCGTCGAGCGCTGGGAGGACAAAGGCTACAAGCCTTAGGGTCGATTCTTGCTTTACAGCTTTGCGGCATTCACGGGGCCGAGCGTACGCCCGCCTTCCACGGGAAGGTCCACTCCGGTTATAAAGCCGGACTCATCGGCCGCAAGAAAGACCATGGCACGGGCCATCTCATGGGCCGCCCCCTTGCGCCCCACCCATGTGGTATCGGTTGGCTGGGGCTCACCCACGGCAACCATTCCGGGAGATACACAATTAACGGTAATACCCTTGCCTGCGTTTTCCATGGCAAGCGTCTTGGAGAAGAGGATCACCCCTGCCTTGGCGGCGGCATAGTCGGCATATCCGGGCAAGCCCACTTCTCCGGAGATGGATGCGGTATTCACAATACGGCCATATCCGTTTGCAATCATGTGGGGAAGAACGGCCTGGCAGCAGTTCATGGTCCCGTCCAGGTTGATTCGCAGGAGCCGGGTCCACTCTTCGTGATCCATCTGCTCAAAGCGCTGGACACCCGGCACATCGGAGTGGTTCCATACCCCTGCATTGCAGAACAGGATATCGATATGGCCAAAGTCTTTAATGGCTCCGTCCACAGCGGCCTTCACGCTCTGCAGGTCGCAGACATCCACTTGATACGCACGCAGATTCCTGATTCCCGCCAGTCTTTCCTCCAGAGTTTCCTTGGAAAGGTCTGCGGCGGCAATGCTCACTCCATGTGCAGACAGAAGTCGGCACAACGCTACCCCGATATTACCTGCGGCTCCGGTTACGAACGCCACACGTTTAGCAAAAGTACAGATGTTTTCCATATTGTATGAATCGTTTAACGAATAGGCCTAAGCAGGGGCGAGCTGAGCATGTCCTGGGGGTTGGTGCCGGGGAGGTCCTGGGGGATCTCCTGGCCAATGAGGGCCGCCCGGTCCTTATCGGTCTGTCTTATGGGATGCGAAATGCCGCTCTGTGCCGTTAGGGGTATCACGGTGTCCGCGAACACAGAATTAGTTGGTAACGGTTACTTCCACTTCTGTCGGATCGCGCCCGGGGCCCTTCGGGTCGCTGACGGCCCAGGCGCTGATCTTGACCGGCCCTCCGGCTTTCAGGCCCTTGACGGAGCAGGAGTTATTGCCGGTGTCCCTGACTTCGACGTGATCGTCGCCGTTGGCCTTCTGCCAGTGGATATGGGTCTCCGTGTTGGCGTATTCCGGCTTGTAACTCGCCGTGAGGGTTTTGCTCTCGCCCACCTTCAGGGTCAGGCTTGCCGGCGAGACGGTAATGCTTTCGATGAACACGGCCGTCTTGTCCTGCCGGATGGCAAAGCGGTCTCCCGCCGCGCTTTCGTCCTGGAGGGTGATCTTGATGTGGGCGCCTCTTGTCTTGTCGGAAAGATTCGGCTTGATGGCGGTGATGACAATCTCGTTCCGCTCGCCGGCAGGGCCCGAAACAGGGGCCACTTCCAGCCAGTCGTTGCCGTCTTCGGTGTCGATGATTTCCACTTTCCAGTCTCCTTCTGCACTGAAAAGGGTTGTGTGGGGCTCGCCCACCTGGACGCCGGCGTCCGTTGCGGTGCCGTCCAGGAATTTGATGCCCTTGGGACCATCGGCTTCGCCTTCACCGCAGGCGGAGAAGATACCGCCCGCCGCAAGGGCGGCCAGCAGGGAAATGCCGAATATGAGTTTGGTTCTCATGGCGTTTGTCATTATAACGTGGTTCAACTACAAGTGCAAATATAACAATTAGTTGGAAACCTCCTACTCGCGGACGATCTTAACGTTCGGGAACAAGCCGGGATTGGAACTGAGCCCAATGGGCCGGCCGCTCTTCACCGTCACGTTCTTCAGGGTCACCACGGCGTCGGTATTGTAGGGCAGAAGGTCCGGTTTGGAGACATCGCGTCCGAAAGAGGCGTACACGTTGATCTGCGCCTTCGGGTCCAGGACGGAGTCGTCGATGAGCAGGCCGTCCACGTCGATCCGCCGGGGCAACCGGCATTCGTAGCCGAAGTCATGGGTGCCGCTGTTGTTTCCGTTCAGGATGGTCAACTCCTTGAGGCCCTTCTTTACGGGACGAAGGACGCAATTGCGCACGATGATGTCGCCGTCCCAGGAACTGCCGTAGTCTGTGCGGAGGGCGATCACGGTGTTGTAGCGGAGTTCGCAGTCTTCCAGGCGGATGGTGCCGCGCCCGACCATCCGCACGCCCATGTGTCCGAAGGTGCAGCGGCGCAGGGTCACGTTCTCCACGCCCATGTGCGCATCGAAACGCGATACCGAGCAGTCTTCCATGGTCAGGTTCTTGCAGAAGTTCGTACCCATGATGCCCCAGTGCTTGGCGTCGTCGATGTCGTCGAACTGGCGGCACTTGCGCAGGGTCACATTCGCCACCGTGTTCATCCCGTAATCGTAGGAGCCGCGCGAAACCGGTTTGCCCAGGGCTCCCATTTTCTGGTAGATGCGGTGCCCCGTGAAGATGCAGTCCGAAACCTCCACCTCGCAGCAGGTCGAGAGGGTGAGGATGCCGCTATAGGGCGCTCCTTCATCCCCTTCTCCCTCCACGGTATGGCGCAGCCCTTCCACCTTCACGTTCGAACGCTTCACCTGGATGCCGCGGTGGTAGTAATTCCTCTCCGCCTTGTTGTTCGCGATGGTCTTGAAACGGCCGCCGCGGATGGTGAGCGTCTGGTCGTCAATGGGATAGGCGATGGCGGAGGTCAGGTTGTCGTAGTCCCACATGACGGCCGTCTTCGGGTCGATGGAGCCGTCCTTCTCTACCACGAGGACTTCTTTCAACCCGGTGCCGTTGTTCGCATTGCCGCCCTTGCGGATGTACACCTTGTGGTTGTCGTCGACAATCACGACGAGACTCCGCCGCTCGAGCGTCACCCCCAAGTTGGGCTGGTCCTTCTTGGGCGGCGTCACGCCCTTAAGCTTGACGGGCTTGAGCGTGGAGCTGACCACAAATACGGGATACTTCCCCTTGGGGCAGTTCCGGTCGTCGATAATGATTTCGGCATCGCCGAAGTCGACGTCGGTCTGGACGGTGATGGTGCCCGATTCCGGAGCAATGTAGTACTTCGCTCCTTTTTTCGCCCGCACGGGGAGGCCTCGTTCGTTGGCCGCTTCATGGGCGGCCTTCATGGCGGGGAAGTCATTGGCGACTCCGTTGCCCACGGCGCCGTATTTCTCATAAGTGACATACTTCTTTGCGCTTGCACCCGACGTGAGGGCCAGGACGCACAGGAGGGAGAGGATTACTTTTTTCATTTCGAAAACTTTAACGTATAAAGGTAGGAATAATTCTGTTTTAATCCCTATCTTTGGTCTTGCAATCGATACGACTATGAAGAAACGACTGATCCTGGTCATCGCACTGGCGCTCGCAGGGCCCTTTGCCTTTGGCGCATCGCAGGGCCGGGCCACCCTCACGAAAGGGAAAACCTCCATGCTGACCTATGGCTTCTCCGATCCCGATCCGGTGGCCAATCCGAATCTGCTGCAATACCCATATTTCCGATTTGACGGCTTTGCGACCTGCGGCGTCCAGAAGGAATGGGACACGGTAACCCTTGAAAACGAGTGGATCAGCGTGACCGTCTTTCCCCAGATCGGCGGGAAGGTCTGGGGCGCGACCGACAAGACCCGGGGCCTCGAATTCATCTACTACAACCACGTCGTCAAGTTCCGCGACATCGCGATGCGGGGCGCCTGGACCTCCGGGGGCATCGAATTCAATTTCGGGATCATCGGTCATGTGCCCAGCACGGCAACCCCGGTAGATTACTGCACGCGCGAGAACCCCGACGGAAGCGTGAGCTGCATCATTGCCTCGTACGAGCTGCTGACCCGTACCTGGTGGACGGTTGAGATCAATGTCCCGGCCGACAAGGCGTACTTTACCACCAGGGCGGATTACGTCAACACCTACCCGCTGGAGCAACCCTACTACAACTGGTCGAATGCGGCTTTCAAGGCCGGCGGAAGGCTGCAGACGTGCCTGCCCGGTGACCGCTACATCGGGCATGGGGGCGATCCGCACGCCTATCCCGTCGACCCGCAGGGAAGAGACCTGTCGTGGTATGCGAACAACGCGTTCGGGGAAGACAAGTCGATACACGTGCTGGGCGAGCAAGCCGGTTTCTTCGGTGCGTACTGGCACGATGACGCATTCGGTTACGCCCATGTGGCACGTCCCGACGAGAAACTGGGCCGCAAATTCTTCTGCTGGAGCCACGCCCGCCAGGGTGCGATCTGGGAGGACCTCCTCACCGATTCCGACGGGCAGTATGTAGAGATGCAGGCGGGCCGGATGTTCAACCAACCCTTTCAGAAAGAGAGCATCGGCACCCCGTTCAAGCACAATTCCATAGCCCCCGCGGCCAGCGACACCTGGAACGAGTACTGGTTCCCCGTCGAGGGTATCGGTGCCTTCCAGGCGGCCAGCCGTTTCGGAGCCCTGGGCATCTCGCGCGACGCCGGGGGAACGGCGACCGTACGCATCTCCCCGGTCGTGGGCGGTGTGAGGCGGGTCGTCGTCTCCAACGGGGAGCAGGAACTCTTCTCGGGCGACGTGTCGTTCTCGCCGCTGGTGCCCTGGTCGTGCGAAGTGCCCGGTTCCGGCCATCTGCATGTGTGCGTGGGCGCGCATGAACTCGAATACGATGAGAATCCGTCTTCGCGTTTGACGGAGCGTCCGGACCGAATGCCGGAAGATTTCGACTGGGCCAGCGCGCAGGGCCACTGCATCCGCGGGGAACAGTACCTGAACGTTCGCTTCTATGAAGAGGCGGTGAAGGAGTTCGAGGCCAGTCTGGCGGTCGACCCCTGGTACGCTCCGGCGCTCAGGGGGATGGCTTCCCTGAGCCTGCACTGCGGCTGGTATGAGCGGGCGTTTGACTGTGCCGGCAAGGCCCTCAGGATCAACACTTATGATGGCGAAGCGAATTATCTCTACGGCCTTGCCGCCCGTGCCCTTGGGAAAAAGGTGCAGGCCCGCGACGGTTTCTCGGTAGCCACGTATTCCTCGCTTTGGCAGCGTCCCGCCTATGTGGAGCTCGCCCGCAGTGCGCTTGCCGACGGCGACTGGGCCCTGGCGCTCGAGTGCGCCGCCAAGTCGCAGGGGCCGATGGCTGAACTGGTAAGGATTGCCGCGCTCCGTCATCTGAGCGACAAGGACGCTGCTGCGCATCTGCTTGCTTCGCAGCGCGCCCGGCTGCCACTCTTCCCGTTCTGGAATTACGAATACTGCCTGCTGGAAGGGACACCCGACGCCTTTATGCGCACGCTGAAGTGTGAATTGCCGCACGAGACCCTGCTCGAGATGGCACTCTGGTATCTGGACAGCGGACTCTACGACGAGGCGCTCTCGCTCTCCTCGCAGACGGAATATGCGACGGCCAGGTATCTGCGTGCGTATATCTATGGTTTGAAAGGGGATGATGCCCGTGCCGAGGCTCTGCTGAGGGAAGCGGAGGCCGTTTCTCCGGACTTCGTCTTCCCCTTCCGTCCCGAGATGCTGAAGGTTCTGGACTGGGCCGCGGCGCGCAGACCCGACTGGAAAACGGACTACTACCGGGCGCTCATCCAGTGGCGTTACGCCGGGAAGGAACAGGCGAAAGCGCTACTGGACGGCATTGGGTCAGCACCAGACTATAATCCCTTCTACCTCACCCGTGCGAAACTGCGTACAGGGGCAGCCCGCCTTTCCGACCTGTTGAAAGCGGAATCGCTGTCGCAGGACTGGCGCACGGGGAAGGCGCTTGTGGACTATTATGCGCAGGCAGGGGCTTGGGAGAAGGCTTGCGAAGCCGGACAGCGCTATTTCAGGATGTATCCAGAGAAATTCGAGTTCGGCCTTGCCTATGCCGATGCGCTCTGCGGGGCGAAGGAGTACCAAAAGGCCCTGAAGGTGCTTTCCGGCCTTCGCGTCATGCCTAAGGAAGGGGCGCGAAAAGGCCATCAGATTTATCGGAAGGCCTGTCTGGGCAAGGCGAAGGCCGAACTCCGTGCGGGAAAATTCGCCGCCTGCATCAAATCGGTCGAGGCTTCCAAGATCTGGGACGAACGCCTGGGTGCAGGGAAACCGTATGAGGAGCTGATCGACTATACGGAAGAAAACGCCATTCTGAAGGCGGCCCGGGAAAGGAACCGGAACGCATTCAGCGAAAAATAACAGACACTATGACTCTAACCATGATCGTTCAACTGCTGATCGTGCTGGCCGCACTCTATGTGGGCTCGCGCTACGGCAGCCTGGCCCTCGGGGCCATTTCCGGCATCGGCCTGGCCATCCTCGTCTTCGGCTTCGGACTCAAACCCGGCACGCCGCCCACCGATGTCATCTATATCATCATCGCGGCCGTGACCTGCGCGGGTACGCTGCAGGCCTCGGGCGGTATGAACTGGATGATCCAGGTGGCCGAGAAGATGCTCCGCCGGCATCCCGACCACATCACCTTCCTGGCGCCGCTCACCACCTTCTTCCTCACCGTGCTGGTGGGAACGGGCCACGTGGTCTACACCATTATGCCCATCATCTGCGACATCGCGCTCAAGCAGGGCATCCGTCCCGAGCGTCCCTGCGGCGTGGCGTCCATCGCATCGCAGGTGGGCATCACCTGCTCGCCCATCGCCGCCGCGGTCGTGGCCTTCGTAACTATCTCGAATGCAAATGGATACATGGTTTCCATCCCGCAGGTGCTCATGGTGACCATCCCGTCTTGCGTCATCGGCCTGCTGTGCGCATCGGCGGCGTCATACCATCGCGGGAAGGACCTCGACAAGGACCCCGAATTCCAGGCGCGGGTGGCCGATCCCAAGATCCACAAGTATATGTACGGCAAGACGGAGACCACGCTCGACCAGGTCATCTCGCGCGAAGCCAAGCTGTCGGTGTTCATCTTCCTGGGCGCCCTGCTCGTCATCGTGGCTTTCGCTTTCTGCCAGATGATCAAAGTGGGCGGGGAGCCGCTGTCGAAGGTCCTCGCTCTGCCCAAGATGAACCTTTGCATCCAGATCATCATGCTGGTGGCGGCCGCGCTCAACATCATCTGCTGCAAGGTCGATCTGCCCAACACCGTATCGGGTTCGGTCTGGAAATCGGGTATGGTGGCCGTGATCGCTATCTACGGCATTGCCTGGATGGCCGACACCTACTTCTCCAACTATATGGAAGAGATGAAACTGATGCTGGGTGGACTGGTGGAAACCGCCCCCTGGGCCATTGCTTTCGTGTTCTTCATGGTATCGGTGCTCATCAACTCGCAGGGCGCGGTGGTGGTGGCTATGCTGCCGCTGGCCTATTCGCTCGGCATTGCGGGGCCGGTGCTGCTGGGGGTGATGCCCAGCGTGTACGGATACTTCTTCATTCCCAACTATCCGTCCGATATCGCCACGGTGAACTTCGACCGTTCCGGTACCACCAAGATCGGAAAGTACCTGCTCAACCACTCCTTCATGATGCCGGGGCTCGTGAGCACAATTGTCGCGACCATCGTCGGCTACCTGGTCTGCAACGTCCTCTTCCCGGGCTACTTCGCCTCCTTCATGACGGGGGCGTAGGGGCGGCGCTATTTCTTCATCAGAAGTAGAATTCCGGAGTTGCGTTCCAGACGGAGGGTTTCCCCGTCCCAGGAGGCGTAGTCCGGCGCATCGGTGAGGGAGGACACAACCCTCCAGCCCTTCTCGATGACCGGCCGGCCGGAGAAGGCTTGCCCCGAGTTGTTCACCAGGATGACGCCGACGCTGTTCGTGCTGAAACGGTGCTCCGAGACACAGACATAACGAGAGTCGGTCTTCACCAGACGGGGGACGTTCAGGACCTCGTTATATATTTGGTAGGCGTCGGAATCGTAGCCGCCGGTTCCGGTGATGAGTTCGTATTCAAGCGGGTGTGAAAGGGTGTAGACCGTTCCGGCTCCGTATCGGTTGCGGAAGAGTTCCGGAGTGCCGTCGGCCGCTTTCCGGACGATTTCGGCGGAGGTGGGCTGAAGGATGGTCCGTCCCTGACGGGAAGCTACTTCAACGCCCAGCACCTCTTCGATACTGTCGAGGAAGGTGTCTTTCCAAGACACATACAGGGTGGCGCCGTTCCGGATGCGCTCTTTGAGGGATTCCCATTTTTCTATGGTGAGGTAGGCCCGTCCTGCGGCGCTGGGCAGGAAATAGAAATCCGCCTCTTTGAGTTTCTGCTCAGGACTCTGGAATTCGGGGATGATTCCGGCCTGTCGCGCCAGGATGTAGGAGGAATGGGCAATGTCGGCATCGGAAACCAGGAATACGGCATCGGCCTTGGCTTCCGGCAGGGCCTCGAATGGCAGCTTTTCCTGCAGGGCGGCGAAACGGCGTACGCTCGCTACCGCCGGGTAGGCGCTGCGGTCGCGTTTGAAAATACCGAGTTCTACACAAGGCTGGCGCCAGTTGTAGGGGGCGATGGTCTGCCCGGTCTGGTCGAAGGCACACCACCAAAGCATGGCCTTGCAATCTGCCGCCCAGAGGTTCCAAAGCAATCCGCGCACATAATCGGCGAGATGCGTCTGATTGGTCTGCTCCTGGCGCCGCGCACCGTGCTCTTCCACAAAGGCTGGTTTCCCGCCGATGTCTTCGAGCGCGACGGTCTGTGAGGTCACGAACAGGGCGCTCCGGATGCCGGAGAAGTCGTCGAGATACACGTTCCCCCACATCCCGTACGGGTGTGTTGCGGTGTAGTCCGAGAGCGCTGCGTTCATTTCGCTTGGCCAGACGTCATCGGAAGGGATGTTCAGCCCGTCCACGCCGATAATGGGTCTGGACGGATCGGCCAGGCGGATGGTGTTGTGGACGAAACGCAGCCAGAACTCACTCTGTGCGTTGTTCTCGGACCTGCCCAGGATACGTGCCTCGTTCCCGGACTCCCAGGCAATGATGGCTTTCTTCTCCTTGAGCCGGGAGACCATGCATTCCAGATACCGCGCCTCCCATTTCAGGGCATAGGGATCGGAATACGGATTCAGGTGGTACAATGCCGGGGGGACAAAGTTGCGGAAGGTCATCTGCCCGGTCAGAAGCGGGACGATGAGCCAGATTCCATGGCGTTCGGCAATGTCGCAGAACTCCTCGAAGTGCTCCACCATACGTTCATCCACACCGGCCCGCCCACAGGGCGTGTCGGGAAGGGGCTCTTCGCTCAGGAACATGCGGGTTTCGTTCACCACGTCGAAGTTGTCGCCGTTCAGCGGGCAGATGACGATGGGTTGGAAATCGCGCCAGTTGGGGAATACCCGCAAGACCTTGAACCCGTTCTCCGACAAGACCTTGAGGTCGGCTTCCACGGCGGCGGCATCCCATTTGGTCCACATATCGGTGGCGGTGGTGCTGCACCAGTAGTTGGCGCCCAGGGTAATCCGCCCCTTGGGGAACAGGGGCTCAAAAGCACCGGCGCATAAAACGTGCAGGGCCAGGAGAAGGACAAGCAGGGGACGTTTCATATGCATTACTTGCCCGCCGTGCTTTAGAAATTCAGCGCCAGGCCGAGGCCATGGGGCTGAAGGCCGAAGTCGAGGGACGGATGGAGCTCCGCGAAGCCGTGCCGGGCGTTGTAGTCCGCGATGGCGGCGTTGATCCGTTTCATTCCGGCAAAATGCAGGGGGAGGCCGCACAGGACAAGCCCGCCGCCGATGTAGTAGGCCAGTTTGCGGCTGCCGAGACTTTCCTCCTGCAGCAGAGCGCTGGCGGTCTCTTCAAGCGCGAAGCCCACGCCGAAAGCGATCATTCCGTCGCCGACAGACCGGAGGATGTGGCCGCGCTGATAGGTCTTTTCCGCCTCTTCGGACAGATACAGATGGGAGATTTCCTTGGTGACGATGGTCTTGTCGATCATCAGCCGGCCTCGCCAGAAATTGTACCTCATTTTACCGTCCAGGGGCCTGCCCGGCTGGTCTTTCACCTCGACGAATTCCGACTTCTGCCCATTCGCGTAGGTGATGGAAAAGATTTCCGACTTGGGGAGGATGTACGTAGGCCCGTCGAGATTGGAGAAAGCCTTGTAACTCACTTCGGTGGCTCTCTCTTCAAGTACCTTGGCGCGGATGGACGCCCCGCTTTTCTTGATGATGATGTCCTGGGCCGAAACGGTCAGTCCGGCCAGAAGCGTGAGGAGGACGAAGAACAATCTTTTCATATCGCAGACCTATAATCCTTTGGGTGCAATGCGGCAGTGGCGCGAGAAGGGGCGTCCGTCGGCGCTTATGCCCTCGATGCGTACGTAGAAGGGGAAGTCGAGCTGGTCGGTGTTGCAGAACTCGATGACGGCACGGCCTCCGCTCACCTGAACCTCGGGCGACCACCACACGGTGTTGCGCTTGTCGGGCACCACGCTGGTGTAGCCGCGGTCGTAACGCGGCGATTCGAAGCGGCGCGGCGTCTGGTATCCGAGCGGCACGAAGTAGAGAAGCGAGGGGTTGCGCGCCTTGCTGCTGCGCTTCCCGATGCCCTTGAGGGTAATGGCCACGATGCCGCCGCTTCCGCCATAGATGGGATCGGGCTCGGTGGAGACGCTGATCGTCTTGATCTCGTTGAGCTGGATCATGTCGTAGGCCCACCAGGGCTGTTCCTGCTCGTCGACGAGCAGTTTTACCTGGCCTTTCTGCTGGCTCCCCTCCTCGCCCGCGAACAGTTCGGCCGATTCCTCTTCGAGTTCCCCGAGGCTGTCGAAACTGGAAAGGATGCGCTGGCTGCGGTTGAGCATGTATTCACCGTCATATTTGAAATAGGCTTTCTTGATGGTGAGGTATTCGATGATGGTGAGTTCGCTGAAGCGCTTCAGGTCGGAGGTGTAGTCGTTGCCGAAGGTGAGGATTTCCACAGGCTTACTCTCTGCACTTACCACGGCGGCCGAAAGGGTGTCGTCCGATGCGGGGATATCGAGCGGGATGGGGACGTCGACATTGCGCGCCAAGCCAGGTGCCGGTTTGTAGACGAAGGGCTTGGCCAGCATGTCACCGTCCCAGGTGGGGAGATAGGAGGAAAGGAGGCGCGACTTGCCGATGTTGATGAGGAACTCCGTCCCTTCCTGAAAGTCGATGCTGTCTATGACGAAGCGGTTGGCCTCGTTCACGTGCAGGGAATTATAGACATTCTTGCGCGGAATCATGAAGGTGAAGGTGAACTTCTTGGGCATCTTGCCCGATCCCTTGCGGGAGATGCGTCCCCGCACTTCCTGCCACTGCTCGCGCACGTGCTTGAGCGAGAAGCTGCCCCCCTTGGGGTTGAGGATCTGCTCCAGGTCGTAGTAGCGCCAGCCCTGGATGATCATGAGGGCGTCGAGGGCGATGCGGCGTTCGGCCGCGGGCACGTCGGGATCGAAGTAGTAGTAGGGGTTGTTGATGCGGCCGCGGAGTTCGCTGCTCAGGCCCATGTAGGAGGTAATGCCGTCGGCCTGCTGCCAGTCTTTGAGGGAGCTGCGTACCACCGAGACGGAACAGTTGCCGTTGAGCGCAGCGCCGTCGGGCCCTTTCAGGGCGATGACACCCCGGCTGAGGGTGCGCGTGTCGTTCATAAAGCGCAGCATCTGCAACTGGCAGACGGGGGCCTGCGGATCTTCCACATAGAAGAGGCGTTCCGCCAGGATCCGCCCTTTTTCGTCCACCGCCAGCAGATGGTTGATGCCGGGACGGAACGAGGAACGGGCTACCACCAGGCTCTTCTGGTTGCCGTTGAGGGGCAGGTTGGCGAGCGGGCGCAGTTCGCAGAGGTCGCGCACCAGCAGGCTCGCGTCTCCGTCGCCAAGGCCCACCGCCGAGATGTAGAAACGTTCTCCGCGCTGCTGCAGTTGGATGACGGCTCCGTCGTTCGCCGGCCGGGGGAGGGACCAGCGCCGGCCACTCGCATCCACGACGCTGTAACGCATGACAGGCCTGGGGATGAAGGAAATGATGCCCATGCCGTCGTGGATGGTGGAAACAGGGATTTCCTCGGCCCCATCTTCCGAGACGAGGGTGCCGTTGAAATCGATGCTGCGGCCCTGCTTATCGAGGGCCTTGAAGCCGATAACGGCCTTGTGGCTGGGGAAATAGCGTCCGCTCTCCGGCCAGAAGCTGAGTTCTTCGAGCTGCCCCGATGCGGCAGCGGTCCCGCCTGCTTTGGCATCGCTGCCAATGATATGGATCTTCTCGTTGAAGAGGTACTCGGCCTGTCCGTTGAGCTGCCAGCGGGTGTAGCCGCGCAGGGTGTAGTCGCCGGTCTTGAGGTCGGAAGAAAGCTCGATGGCACCGGGGAAGCCGGTTTGGCCACGCTTGACCTTCACGCGGGTGACCGCGTCTCCTTTTTCGTTGAGCAGTTCCGCGTAGAGGAACTGGCTGCGCGGGAGGGAGGTGTTCTCATTGGCGTCCTGCACCCAGCCCATGAACCAGATGGTCTCTCCGGCCGTGTAGCAGGTGCGGTCTATATGGAGGTATACTTTTTCGGGGGTGCACCAGGAGGCATACACGCCGAAGCGGGAACAAAGGGAGTCGACGGCCGGGCTGGCGGCGCGGAGCCCCGGTTGCGCTGTTGCAAGAAGAAGGAGCGCCGGAAGGACGGCTATTCCTGTAAACGGTCTGCGTAAAAACATGGCAGCGGAATAATGTGGTCTGCAAATGTACTTCTTTTTTTAGTCAAACAAAATACTTAACTTTGACGGCTGTTCATAGAAAAAGATTAACAATAACCAATAATCCTACAATGAGACTCAAAACACTTCTCTGCGCAGCCGCCGGCCTTATGCTCGTGGCATGCGCCTCCAAGAACACGGTAGACCTCGTGAAGGTTGCCCGCAACGTGAGTGAGCAGGGCCTGGCCCGCATCGACCACGGGCATTATCCCGCCAGCGTGCTCTACCACGGCATGGCTGAACTGGCCCTCTATACGGGCGATCCGGCCGACATGAAACGGGTCGTCGACGTCATCCAGGTAATGGCGGACGGCAAATACGAAGGCTGGCAGTTCCGCAATTTCCTCGACTATGAGGTGGGCGGCGTGGCCACTTCCCTGCTTGCGTGGAAGGGACAGGAGTCGCTGGTGAACGGTGCCAAGAAATGTGCCGCCTATATGTGGACGGAACAGCCCCGCACCTCCGACAACGTGATGACCGGCTACACCGCCAAATGGTGGCTCCCGCACGACGGCTATTGGATCGACCTCGCCATGACCGTGACCCCGTTCTACCTCTATGCGGGTCTGCTTGAGAACAACCAGGAATACATCGACTACTCCGCCTACCTGGCCCTCACCATCTGCGACCGTCTGCATGATGCCTCCAACGACCTCTACCACCAGGCCTACAACTATCCCGGCGGATGGCCCGACATGCCCATCTCCGAGGACAACTGGAGCCGTGGGAACGGTTGGATGAGCATGGCGCTGAGCGCCCTGCTGCGCGACTATCCCCACGATGGCCAGTACTGGGACCGCATCGTTGCCGAAAGCCGGCGTTTCTACACCGCCGTCTGCCGCATCCAGGACGAAAACGGCCTCTGGCACCAGGAGATGTCCAATCCTGAGAGTTATGTGGAGATGTCCGGCTCGGCCCTGGTGCTCGCCGGTGTCGGCGCCGCCATCGAGGCGGGTGTGCTCGACAAGAAGGAATACCTCCCCTATTTCGAGAAAGGACTCCGCGGCATCCTCAGCTACATCGACCCGGACGGCTGCGTGGGACACACCTGCATGGGTAACCTCGCTCCCAACAAGGGCCTGAAGAAGGACTTCGAGATCCGTCACTGGTACTACAACGAGAACCACTCGTTCGGCCCGCAGGTGCTTGCCCTCGCACAGGCCCTGCGCCTCGGCTACAAGAAGGTCAGCCTCCCCGCCCCCATGGGCTGGGCCAACGATCCCGACCGTCCCCGCGCCTATGTGAAGATCGCTACCGAGCGCAAGAGCGACGTGGCCTGGGAAAACGACCGCATCGCTTTCCGCGTCTACTCGCAGGAAGTGGCCAACAAGGCTGCCAACGGCGTGGACGTGTGGCCCAAGAGCGTCGACTACTCCATCATCGACAAATGGTACGAGAACAACAACAACAAGATCAGCTATCACGTGGACCACGGTGAGGGCTGTGACTGGTATGTGATCGGCAACGGCCGTGGAACGGGCGGCACCGGCATCTGGGACGGCGAGAAGCTGGTCTGGGGTGAAGTCTACGACAAATGCGAGATCGCCAACAACGGCCCCAAGCACATCGACTTCACGCTCAGCTACAAGCCCTTCGACGTGAACGGCGACGCCATCACGGAGGTGAAGCGCATCGAGATGGTGAATGAGACCTCATTCTACAAGGTCACCGAGACCGTCACCAGCGCCTCCGGCAACGACGTCATCCTGGCCGTGGGTATCCAGACCATCGGAGAAGGCAGCGTGAAAGCTTCCGCCGAGGAAGGCAAGCTCTACACCTTCGACGTCTTCACCTACGACAAGCCCCTGGGTATCGGCGTGAACGCGAAACAGCCCAACTACGAGACCCAGTTCGGTTCCGGTATCCTGGCCGACCCGGCCACGGTCGCCGGCATTGCGCAGGATGGCCCCAACCAGTTGATGCTGCTCAAAGTCAAGAGCGGTCAGCCCGTCACTTATTATGTAGGTGCCAGCTACGGCTTCCAGCAGAACAGCGGCAAACTCGCCGGCAACCACACACAGTGGAAAGCCGACTACGAAAACAACAGTTTCGCCGCTCAGGAAGCGCACTACGCATCCCGTTAACCTATGATCATCAGAAACATCCTAATTGCAGCGGCCAGCCTCATGCTGGCCGCTTGCGTCCAGGTCCCGCAGGCCGACCTGCACGAAGTGGCCGTGAAGGTTGCAGACAAAGGGCTTTCCAAGACCGACCTGGGCAATTATATGGGAACCTGCCTCTACCACGGCATGGCCGACCTGGCCGTTGCCACGGGCAGGGCCGACGACCTGAAACGGGTCACGGACATCCTTGACCTGTTTGTGAACGGCGAGTTCCAGGAGCCCCTATATGCCAACTTCATCGATTACGAGATTGGCGGACAAGCCACTGCGATGCTTGCCTGGAAAGGCCGCGAACAGTATGTCCAGGCCACCCGCGATTGCGCCGCCAGGATGTGGCGGGAGCAGCCTCGCACCGTGACCACGAACATCATGACCGGCCACGGCAAGGCGTGGGCGCCCAACGACGCTTTCTGGATTGACATCGCTTTTACGGTCTCTCCCTTCTTCCTCTACTCGGGTCTGCTGGAGGGGAATCAGGAGTACATCGACTACGCCGCCCACGAGGCGCTGGCCATGTGCCGCATCCTCCACGACGCGTCCAACGACCTCTATCACCAGGGTTTCCGCCATCCCAATTCCCTGCCCGAGCGCGAGATTTCCGAAGACCACTGGAGCCGCGGCAACGGCTGGATGAGTATGGCGCTGGGGGCCCTTCTGCGCGATTATCCGCATGACGGGAAATATTGGGACGAGATTGTTTCCGAGAGCAGGCGCTTCTACTCCGCCATCTGCCGCGTGCAGGACGGGAACGGCATGTGGCACCAGGAGATGTCCAACCCGGGGAGTTTTGTGGAGACCTCCGGCTCGGCGCAGCTGCTGGCTGGCCTGGGCGCCGCCATCGAATCGGGCGTGCTGGACAAAAAAGACTATCTTCCCTTCTTTGAAAAGGGCCTTGTGGGGCTCCTCGGCTATATAGACCCCGACGGTAGCGTGGGGCACACCTGCATGGGGTGCTGCGTGCCGGTAAAGGGCACCATCGCCGACTTTGAAGCCAAGCACTGGTACTACAATGAGAATCATTCCTTCGGGCCGGCGGTGCTGGCCCTGGCTCAGGCCATCCGTCTGGGATACAAGAAGGTTAAACTTCCCGCTCCCCTTGGCTGGGCAAACGACCCAGACCGGCCCAGGGCTTATGCGCGCATCGTTTCCGAGAGCGGAGATGATGTGGCCTGGGAGAACGACCGGATTGCCTTCCGAGTGCATTCGCAGCGAGGGGAACATCCCCTCGCCGGCGGCGTGGACGTATGGACCAAGACCGTGGATTATTCCATTATAGACAAGTGGTATGCGGGCGAAAAGCAGGGCGTGGACTACCACATAGACCGCGGCGAAGGCAGCGACTGGTATGTGATGGGCCAGGGCCGCGGCTGCGGTGGCAGCGGAGTCTGGAACGGAGCGCGTCTCCTTCATGGCGTGGCCTACGAGCGCTGCGAGATTGCCTCCGACGGCCCCCTCCGTGTAGATTTCACCCTTAGTTACCCGCCTTTCGAGGCCGACGGCGAGACCTATACCGAGACCAAGCGAATTGAGATGGTCAACGAGACATCCTTCTACCGGGTCACCCATACCCTCACTACCGCCTCCGGCAAAGACGCCGTCCTTGCCGTGGGGCTGCAGTGCTTTGGATCAGAAGAAGTGAAGTGCTCCGAGGATGCCGGTAAACTCTTCAGTTTTGAGCAGATTGCCCACCAGACACCCGTGGGGGCAGGTACACGGCAGAAGCTGCCACTCTACGAAAGCGATTTCGGAGAAGCCGTGGTGGCCCGGCCCCGGGACGTTGCGGGCTCTGCCCAGGACGGCCCCAACCATCTGCTGCTCCTGCGCGTCCGCAGTGGCGAGCCCGTCGTTTACTACGTGGGTGCCAGCTACGGCTTCCAGCAGAACAGCGGCCAGCAACACGGCACCCTCAAGAGTTGGGAGAAAAGCTACGAGGCCTCCGACTGGGTATCGCTGGAAGCTTTCTATACGTCCCGCCAGGACCTAGAAAAACACTGAAAAGGCGTTTGCGCCACGGGGTAGCTCCTCGTCGCCCGACGAGGCATAGTCGGAAGCCTTTACGCGGAAGCGCTCCTTCCCGTTGGAAAGCGTGAGCAGCCAGGCGCCCCAGACGTTTTCATTATCAAGAGCATCGGCCGTACAGGTATAACCCTGGCGGTTGATGCTTTTTTTCGTGAAGATCTCCGCCTCGCTGTCGCCCACCCGCTTGCATTTGGCAAGCAGGAGCGGTCCCCGAAACACCTGGGCCATGGGCGTGGAGCGGGTAAGGGCGGTAATATCGGCGTCGTTGCCGTTGCTGTTCCACTTTGTAATGCGTTTATCATCTGCAGCATAGCGTTCCACGGCGGGCTTATCACTGTTGGCCACGATGGGCGTGAGGTCAAAATGGATCCGGAAACAGTGTGGCCCCCCGATGCTGGTCTCGAACCATCCGGGCTGCGCCGCAACGCCGTCTACGGTCATCCTGCCCCCGGCCGCCCAGGCGGGAACGCGCAGGCGGACCTTGAGCGGAGCGGAAGTTTCAACCTGTACCGCCACCTCGCCACCGACGGGATAGTTTCCCGTCACCTGCACGCGCACGCCGTCTATCGCAGATCGGCTGTCGGAATACCAATTAATATAAACGGTCCCTTCCGCATCGCGCGAGACGAGGGTCTGCGCCACATCCATAAAACCGCGTGGGATGTTGTTCACACAGCAGTGGCTGTGTTCCATGAGCGCCTGGTTGTGCGCCACCAGGTGCCTTCCTTCGGTACGGACGCCGCGCGCTCCCCATTTACCGTCGCGGAATACACCGGCCAGGAAGGCATTGAAGAAAGTCAGCTCCATCACATCCACATAGTGCGGATTTCCCGTAATGAGGAAAAGGTCGTGGTTGAGGCGCATCCAGTGGATGGCGTCGCAGGGTTCACTGATACCGTTGATGTGTGTGGCCCCTCCGCCAAACTGGTCGTTGTAGCCCACACTCTGCAGCGGGTTGCGTTCGTGGGTCCAGAGTAGTTCCTGTATGCGCTCCACAGCTTCCAGCGGGCGTTCTTCGCCGGTAACCCGGTAGTACTCCAGCAGGCCGTCCAGGCAACTCATCATTTCATAGGCCTTGGCCCAGCTGAAAGGATTGGGATACCAGTCGCTCACCGGTCTCCCGCTGAACGCGTTGGCAATGAGGTTGGGACATGCCCCGTCCGGAGAATCCCAATGGGCGACGATTTCCCGGGCCAGGCTGAGATAGCGGCGGTAGCCCGTGTAGCGGTAGAGCTGGAGCAGGGGCTTGAGTACCGAGCAGCTGGGCAGGCCCGCAAAGTGCGGCGTGCCCGTCTGCCATAGTTTGAGTCCCAGCGAATCGAGCATGGATATTTCCTGATCCATCGAACGCGCGGCGGCGGTCACCAGCGACCGGTCGCCCGTGGCTTCGTAGGCCATCAGCAGCCCCCACATGGTGTATTTCCTGCACCACAGATTCCAGCACCAGTCGCAGTCCCAGCCCATGGTTTCGCGGGCCTTCTGCAGGTCCGGAGCAGTAACATAGGCCTTGTCGGCGTAGGTGCCGAGGTATCCGTCGGCGTCCTGGTAGCACAAGAGACGATGCGCCTCTTCGCGCACATAGCGGGTAAAACCAGGGTCATTCTTATACTGCGCCACCCGCGAGGCCCCGATCATCAATTTCCCCCAGAACTCTCCCTGCCAGTAGCCGATGGGCGCGCGCACCACATCGTCAACCCTGTTTTTGAAAGCTTCTTCCGCTTCCTGCATCACCGTATTCCTGGCAAAGTCGGAAAAGATACGCTGCTGGAAGAACGTGTCCATTTTCTTGCCCACGGCCCCTTCCAGACGCACATCGGCGAGCTTCGGCTCCTGCATCCGGTCCTGAACGGCGTTGCTTACGGGCGTCCAGAGTTCCAGCGAAGACAGGGGCAGCCAGATGAGGGGATTGCGCACGGCTGTGGCGCGCTGGATCTCCTCGTCGGGCGAGAAATGGTCGAAGGGCGCCCAGGCCTTGTAATAGCGCTCGTCGCCCCAGTGCGCCCAGGCCAGAACGTAGGCCGGGACCGCCACGGGCCAGCCTTCCCAGTGCGAGACGTCGCGCTGGTGCGGCCAGCTTTCCTTGTCGATGATATAGGGCAGCATGTAGTCGAGCCCCTTGCGCATGCACTTCCCGTCGGGGGTGGTGTAGGCCCAGAGGTCGTCGTCCGGGGTGGAAAGGATGTGGCAGAGCAAGGCCAGCGCCTTGAGCTGGAAGATGGAGTAGAAATAGGGTTTGGTGCGCGAAAGTTCCAGCGGGAACGAGCCGTCCGGGGCCATCGACTCCGGCAGGAAACGCTCCTTGTAGGCCACCCGGCAGCGCTCCAGCATGGCCTCGTCGCCCGTCAGAAGGGCAAAGGAAGCAGCTTGCGCGTACCACCAGGTGCCATGGTTGTTCTGCGCGTTACGCTCTTTTACGCCGTAGGGGTGGGTGTCCATCCATTCCAGATAGTCACGGAACCAGCTGCGGCAAGCTTCCAGGCATTCCCCGCTGATGGCCCCCGCCTCTCCCAGACGCAGGGCCGCCTGCGCCACTTCAATGAGGTGGATGGTGTCGATGATGCCGATGCCCCGGCCGGTCACCACACCCTTGATGGCCTGGGCGTAGAGAAGCGACGGGTTCATCCGGGTCTCGGGGTCCATGAACCAGGCCCGCAGGTGCCGTTCGGCCGCGGCGGCATAGCGACCGTCACCCGTGAGGATCCAGGCCGATGCGAAATTGCCTGTCATGCGGCTGAGCTCGAACATGGCGCGCCGGTGCTCGGAGAAGTTCTCCGGGTTGCTTTCCCCGTCGCGGCGGATGTAGGGCCCGTCGGGGTCGTCGGGATTGGGCCACCAATAGTCGCCCTCGGAATAGAAATCGTGGGGGCCGCCGCAACTGCGTTCGCAGCGGAAAGCGGTCACGGTGACGGGGGCGCGCCCCAGGTCGGCCTCGGCCGTGGCGAGCACCGTCTCCCGAAGCGGGGCTTCGAGCCTTGCCCGGGAAAACCCTTGCTTGCAGGAAGGCAGAATCGCCGTCAGGACGACGGCGACCGCAATGGATAAACAATTATGTTTCATGGAATTAAACTTCCGTGGCGGTTTCGAATTCGTGCAGGAAGCGCAGGTCGTTCTCGAAATAGTGACGCAGGTCGTTCACCCGCCATTTGAGCATGGCGATGCGCTCCAGACCCATGCCGAACGCGAATCCGCTGTATTTCTTTGAGTCGATTCCGGAGGCCTCCAGCACGTTGGGATCGACCATGCCGCAACCCAGGATCTCCAGCCAGCCGGTGCCCTTGCAGATGTTGCAGCCCTTGCCGTGGCAGATGTTGCAGCTCACGTCCACCTCGGCCGACGGTTCGGTGAAGGGGAAGAACGAGGGCCGCATCCGGATCTGCGTATCGGCCCCGAACATTTCGCGGGCGAAGAGGAGGATGGCCTGCTTGAGGTCGGCGAAGGTCACGTGCTCGTCGATGTAGAGACCCTCCACCTGATGGAAGATGCAGTGCGCGCGGGCGCTGATGGCCTCGTTGCGGAACACCCGGCCCGGGCAGATGACGCGGATGGGGAGTTTCATCGTCTCCATGGCCCGCACCTGTACGCTCGAGGTGTGGGTGCGCAGCAGCAGCGGGTTGAGGTGCCCGGCCGACACGAAGAAGGTGTCCTGCATGTCGCGGGCGGGATGGTTGGGCGGGAAGTTGAGCGCCTCGAACACGTGGTAGTCGTCCTCGATTTCGGGGCCCTCGGCCACGTCGTATCCGAATTTACGGAAGATGTCCACGATCTCCTGACGCACGATCGAAACGGGATGGCGGGAACCCAGGGGGAAGTCGTCGCCCGGCATGGAGAGGTCCTGCGCCGGTCCTTCCGACGGCCCGGACTGCTCCGCCGCGGCCTTCAGTTCCTCGATGCGGGCCTGGGCCTTCTGCTTGAGTTCGTTGAGCGTGCGGCCGAACTCCTTCTTGAACTCGGGCGCCACGGTGCGAAACTCCTCGAACAGGGCGGTAATCTCACCCTTCTTGCCCAGGAAGCGCACGCGCGCCTCTTCCACTTCCTTCTGCGTCTTGCATTTGAGCGCGGCCAGTTCGGCCGACAGGCGCTCTATATCTTCTCTATTCATACTTTCTTGTTTCGTTTCGCCGCACGTTTCTCCCGTGCCTTGCGGGCCTTGGCGCCCCCAATCTTGAGATAGCGCTCCCACTGCTCGTCGGAAAAGACCTTGCGCAGCGCGCGGTCGTTTTCCTCCATCCACTTGTCGTGCAGATAGATGTAGGGCTCGCTCGAAAGGGCCTTGTTCTGGTTGAGCACCTCCACCTCGCTGCGCAGCGCCAAGGCGTTGTGGGTGAGGATGGAGTCCACGTAGAAAATCTGCGCGTCGGAGAGGCTGAGCCCGTCGGCAAGGCGGTCCACCTCTTTCTCGATGCTCTCATAGAACTCCCGCTCCTTCTGCTCCGGAGTCTTGGTCGATTCGTCCTGCTCCTGCGCCCAAAGGGCCATGGGGAGCAGCAGCGCGAGGGCGATTGTGAGAAAACGTTTCATCATGCAAATGTAATCAATTAGTTGCAGAATCTGATATTATTGAGTAGTTTTGTTGATGAAGGCTTGGTTAGTGAAAGAGTTCTATATGCATGAGTATGGCCATACAATACAAAGCAAGATCTGGGGTCCCGGCTATCTTCCAGTTCCTGCAATTATGAGCTTATGGAATCTTCGGCCCTTCTTGAACGCAAATGCCATAAATCATGATTATTTTTGGACGGAAACCTGGGCTAACACCTATTCTAAATGGTATTTTAGTAAATATCGGCCGGGAATAGGATTCCCGTCGACGCTTGTATTACGATAACCGAGCATCATTATGTTACGTAGAATGATTATCACTACCATGCTTTTTCTATCTGTTTCTTGTTGCAAAGAGAATACAATTGTAGTTGAGCTAGTTAATTTCGATGATTGTCGCGTTAATTTATGTCTCCCTTTTAAGTATAATCGGGTAAGTCGTCCACATGATATGCACGACATCCCACAATCGGATACTACGCTTATGACGGCGCTTAATGCATTATGGAGAATAACAGTTGAGCCCCATTCATCTAAGGCAGTGGGTAGCGGATACAGTACATTTGAAGGAATGACTCCATATGATACTGTCCGCTTTTATATATGCGTCTTTCGACTTTATGCAAAAGACAGAAAAGAAGATGACCTTTTGGTCCGTTATGACCTTTCGATAAAAGACATGGAGCAACTTACAGACAGTCAAAAGCGTTTGCGTCTCTGTTACCCTCCTGATGAACGGATGAAGAATGTGAAAATGTGGCCTAAGTATGAGACTTTTTATTGATATTTCGTTTTTGGCCTGTGCCATGCTGTATGGGTGTTCTCCCTTTGTGTATGGTTATCTGCCCAAGCCCGAGAAGCCCCTTGACGAGCGCGAAGAGGTGGCTGTGTTAGACAAAAACGATTCTATTCCGGGCAATACCGTCAGGCTCGGAATGGTCTGCGTGGAAGACGGAGGAATGACCTCCGAGAAGAAAGGGTCCTATGAAAATGTGCTCGCCTTGGCGCAGAAATATGCGAGAAAAGGCGGCGGGAATGCAATCCGCATCAACGAGCATCTTTTCCCCGATGACCGCAGTTCCGCCCACTGGATAAAGGCCGATGTCCTGAAGATCATGCCGACCGATACGCCGGATGCGCCGGCGCTCGTTGCAGCAGCGGACGTTTCCGTCCCGGCAGAATTGTCGGTGACTGGGAAGTTGCTCCCGTTCCGAATCGCCATTCAGGGAGGATTCGGATACTATATGCCTCCTTTTCAATCAGATGGCTCGGAGGTAATGGAGAGACACGTCAAACACTTGAGGTGGGGCGGTGTCTATGGGGCAGATGTGGTGTACTTTTTTGGAGGAGAGTATGGCGCGGGCCTCAAGTTTCAAAATCTTCATCTTGGAAACAAAATGAGGATTATCGCGAGTATCGACGGGGGCCCCGAGCAAAAGGGTTTCCTTGCCGACCGCATTGATATAAGCTATATCGGGCCGGTTTGTTCTTACCGGAAGGTCGATGCCCGTAGGAAAGGCATGTTGTATTCTGCTATCGGGTTGGGTTATGTGGGTTATTACGACAATGCCATCCTGATAGACCCGTTCAAACTCAAGACATGGACACTTGGCGATGTCTTTGAAGTTGGCTATGATGCATTTATCTCAAAACATCTGGCCCTGGGCGCCTCGGCTTCTCTGGTAACGGGGAAGACGCGCACGGTAAACAAGATAGATAAGGACGGGAAGAGGGACGTCATAGTTTTGGAGTCAAAAGACGCATTGGGATTTGCCCACCTCTCCCTTTCCGCAGGGTTGCGGTATTACCTTTAGTCTGAATAATTCGGAATCAATATGAATCCTCTCTTTCGCTTTTCCCTTCCCGCCCTGGCGGCCGTGGCGCTGCTGGGCTGCGCACAGCCGATGCAGGAACCCCGGCTCCTGTTTGGCGGCGAGATGCACAATTCCAATGCTTCCACCCCCGAGTCGATCGACGCTTCGCTCGACCTGACCGTGGCGCTGGGCTACAACGCCGTACTCGCGCCCGTGTGCTGGGAGCAGCTGGAACCCGAACAGGGACGCTTCGACTTCACACTCACAGACTATCTGGTCCGTGCCGCCGGCAAACGCGGCCTCAGGCTGGGCCTGCTCTGGTTCGGCAGCTGGAAGAACGGGGAATCGTCGTACCCGCCCCTGTGGGTGAAGGGCGACACAAAGACCTATTTCCGCGCTGAGTCGGAGGACGGCGCACCCATGACGACCATCTCTCCCTTCTGCGCAGCAGCCTGCGAAGCCGACAGCCGGGCCTTTGCGGAGCTGATGCGGCACCTGCGCGAGACCGATAAGCGAAAGGTGGTATGCACCGTCCAGGTAGAGAATGAATGCGGCGTATTCCTTCCGCGCGACTGCTGTCCCGCCGCCCGGAAAGCCTGGGAGGAAGGCAAATGGGCGGAGCGCCCGTCCGAAAACGGTACGCCGGCCGAGCAGGTTTTCATGGCCGAGGCCTGCGCCCGATTCGTCGACGCCGTGGCAGCGGCCGGCAAGGCCGAATACGACCTGCCGCTTTTCACCAACGCCTGGCTTATGCCGGAAGACGCAGCATATGGCAGCTATCCCAACGGAGGGCCGCGTGAGGCTGTGCTCGATGTGTGGAAGCGCTGCGCGCCCCATCTCGACTGGCTCTCGCCCGATATCTATGCGTCCGATTTTGCCGCTATGTGTGCGGCCTACGGCGAAGGGCAGCCGCTCTTCATTCCCGAGACCAGCCGTGAGCCCGGCCGCTACTATTATGCCTTCGGCGAGGCGGGTGCGCAGGGCGTATTCTGCTTCGGCTACGAGGAAGACCACGACAATCCCTACTTCGTGCAGGAGTGCCGTACGCTCGGTGAGGTAGTCCCCCTGCTGGAGCAGGACCGGCCCGTGCACGGATTCTTCCGTCAGAGCGGGAAAGACGCCCTGGATGCGGAGTTCCGGCTCGATTTCGGCGACTGCGTATTCAGGGTGCACTGCATTGAGGGTGAACAATATGCGCACGGCCTGGCGGTCCGTACCGGGGAAGACGAGTTCCTGGTGGCGGGCCTGGGCGCCTGGATCGACTGGGAACGCCCCGACGGCCGGCAGTGCAAACTCGCCTGGTGCGAGGAAATCCGTGACGGAGCCGTGTGGCAGGTGCTGAACGGCGACGAAACCGGCCACGGCAATATGCTTTACCTGCGCGGCCGCCTCTGGCAGCAGGACGAAACGGCCCCCGACGGCACGCCCGTGCCCGCCGCCCGCTACGGCCTCTCGCATCAGCGCCGCTTCCTTGCCCTCGCCCACAACCGCTTCAAAACCACCGGCATCTACCGGATCCGCCTCTATTCCTATCCAGCCCATGAAGACTAAATTCCTTTTTGCCGCCATCGCGGCCCTGTTATTCTTGCCGCTTCAGTCCAGTCAAGCCTGTTCCAATGTGATCATCACCCGTGGCGCCAGCGCCGACGGCTCCTGCATGGTCTCGTACGCTGCCGACTCGCACGCCCTCTTCGGCGAACTCTATTTCACCCCGCGGGCACGCCATCCCAAAGGCGCCCTGCTCGACATCAAGGAGTGGGACACGGCCCGTCCGCTTGGGCGCATCCATCAGATTTCCAGGACCTTCCAGACCATGGGCAATATGAACGAGTGTCAGGTGGTGATTGGGGAGACCACCTGGGGCGGACGCGAGGAACAGGCCGACAGCACCGGCATTATGGACTACGGTTCCCTCATCTACGTGACCCTGCAGCGCGCCGCCAGCGCCCGGGCCGCCATCGACACCATCGTCTCACTGGCCAACCGCTACGGCTACCCCTCGGAAGGGGAGACCTTCTCCATCGCCGACAAGGACGAGGCCTGGATCATGGACCTGGTGGGCAAGGGACCGGCCAACCGCGGCATCGTGTGGGTGGCGCGACGCATCCCTGACGGCTATATCTGCGCCCACGCCAACCAGTGCCGCATCACGCGCTTCCCGCTGGACGATCCGGAGAACACGCTCTATGCGCCCGATGTCATCAGTTTCGCCCGGGAGAAGGGCTGGTACGAGGGACCCGACGAGGAGTTCTCGTTCCGCGACGTCTACAACCCGCTCGACTTCGGCGGAGCCCGCGCCTGCGACGCCCGTGCCTGGAGTGCCTTCAACATTCTCTGCGGCGGCAGTTTCACCTATGAGGAAGACGGCGCTGAGGTCACGCGCCCTGCCTCTGACTGGCTCGCCTATGCCATGGGCGGCGACCTCAAGGGCGAGATGCCCCTGTGGGTGAAGCCGGCCCGGAAGATTACCGTGAAGGACGTGGCCGACGTCATGCGCGACCACTTCGAAGGCACCCCCATGGACATGACGCAGGATATCGGTGCGGGCGGGAACGCCCTGCCCTACCGCTGGCGTCCGATGGGCTTCGAATGGGGTGGGAAGAAGTACGTGAACGAGCGGGCCATCGCCACGCAGCAGACAGGTTTCTGGTTCGTTGCGCAGGCGCGTCCTTCCCTGCCCGATGCGCTGGGGGCCCTGGTATGGTTCGGCTGCGACGATGCCGCCACTTCCTACCTTACCCCCATCTACGTGAGTGCGAACAAGGTACCGGACTGCCTCCGCGTGGGGAACGGCGACCTGCTGCACTATTCGGCCACATCGCAGTTCTGGATCTGCAACCGCGTGGCCAACGCCTGTTATAAGATGTACAACCAGATGGCGCCCGTGGCCCGCTGCGCGGCCGATGCCTTCGAGCAGGAGCAGATGTTCTCGGCGGTGCCGGAGTTCGACTCGCGGCTGGAGCGATTTGCCCGGAAGGGTCGTCTGCGCAAGGTCCGCCGTTTGCTCACCCGCTTCAACCTGCAGACCGCGCAGAAGCAGTTCGAGCGCTGGGTCAAACTGGAAGAACTGCTGCTGGTGAAGTTCATCGACGGCAACGTGAAGGCCCAGGAACCCGATGGCTCCTTCAAGCACACGCAATACTCGGCGGGCATCCCCGACGGCCTGGGCTGGCCGGGGTACACCGACAAATGGAAGGAGACCGTGGCCCGCGAACACGGGGCGGTCATCGAGAGCCGCTAGCGCCTAGAATCCCGGATTTTTCACCGCCTTTGCCGCGGCGCGCTGGATGGCCGTCGCGTTGGCTTCGGTCACGGGCGTCTTGAGTTCGGGCAGGCGCAGCGGGTTGCCCACCACGCTCACGCCGTAGCGCGGGGTAATGAGCGTCTCAAACAGCGTGCAGGCCGCAGCGTAGCGGCCGGCGCCATAGGACATGTGGTAGCCGTCGCGGGTGAACTGTTTGACTTCCGGCTTGTTGAGTTCAGAGGCACGCAGACTCATGATGGTGGCGCCGGTGGGGATGATGGCGCTGATGGCCGTCTTTTTCAACACGGTCTTCGCGGCTTTGCAATAGGCTTCATACATCTGTTGCGACCGGCCGCCGTAGAAACTCAGGCGGTAGGTGGCGCGTTCATTCTCGGGCTTGTTCTCGAGCAGCACGGAGATGGGCCAGAAGCAGTGCCACCATAGTTCCGGCGTGCGGCCGAAATTGGCCTTGGAGTCCTTGTTCACGACATCGATCAGCTTGTCCAACCAGGGCTGCATGGTCTCGTAGCGGCCGGCGTTCTCCAGACTCGTCTGGAAGATGACGATGTCCCAGGGGCGTTCCTTGAGTACCTGGGCGAGGGTGACGCTGCGGTTCACGAACTTCCGCTCACCGGGCGCGCATTCCTGCAGGGTGGCCTTCTGCGTGGAGAGCTTCCAACGCTCCTCCAGTGAGCAGTTGCCCTTGTTGAAACGGGCGACGCGCACATTCCTGATGCCCGCTTCCACCAGCAGGGCGGGCAGATGCTCGGTGCAGTCGGCCCCGTAGCTGTGGCCGAAGAGGAGGATGTTGAGGCTGTCGGGCACTGCAAAGGGTTCAAGGGTCTGTTTCTTCAGTTTCAGGGCCCGGGCGTTGTCGCGGATGCCCTCGGCCACCATGGCGGCCACGGCGTCGGCACCCTGATAGTTGAAGTGCGTGTTGTCCTGCTTCCCGTCGGGCGCCACATAGAAGAAGTCCTTCGATCTCTCCTTGCCCAGGCCCTCCAGCCAGGCTTTGGTGCGCGCTTCCATGTCGATGCAGACGGCCTTGCAGTCGGCCGCAGCCTTCTTTACGGCAGCAGGATAGTCGCCGTGGGTAGGCTTGACGCTGCCGTCGGCATTGAAGGCTCTACGGCATACGGGGGTCAGGAGAACGATCCTGCCGCCCTTCTTCCGCACGTCGGAGGCGAAGCGGCAGAGGTTGTCGTGGAAGGATCCGAAAGCTTCCGTGTAACGGGCGGGATCCTGTTTCTTTTCGTCGTTGTGCCCGAACTGCACCAGCACCACATCGCCTTTCTGCACGCGGCCGAGCAGGTCGTCCCATTTCCCTTTGTCGATGAAACTCTTGGTACTGAAGCCGTTGAGCGCAAGGTCCACCACCTCTGCACCGCCCAGGTGGCGCGAAAGGCGTTCGCCCCAGCCGCACTCGGGCCTGCGCTCCGCTTTTTTTACGGCGCAGGTGGAGTCTCCCGCAAGATAGAAAGTGGGTCGGGCATGCATCCCGAAAGCGGAAAGAAGCACCGTCAGGATGACAGCGGTAAAGTACTTTTTCCTGGTCATATCGTTCAGTGTTATGGATTATTACAAAAGTATTACTACATTTGCTTCAACACAAAGATAGCTTTTATTGTTCAATTAACGTTTCTGACCATGAGAAAACTGCTCTGCCTCTTCGCCCTGGCCGGTCTGGTGGCTGCCTGCGACAACACGAAAGATGAAGAAGAACCCATCGCCGGTGGCGGCGTCATCGACTATATCGAGTTCCTCCGCTACGACGAAGGCGTTGAAGCCGGGCCCCATTCCAAGATTGTGCTGACGCCCACTTTCGATGCGAAGGGACGCCTGGTCCGGAGTCTGGAGCAGTATTATTTCGCCGACCACGAATCGGGCAAACTCGCCCCCAACCAGTATTATCAGACCACCTTCGAATACAAGTCCGACAACAGCGTCGCTTATTCGCGTGCGAATGGATATTGGGATTACTCTGCGGAACCCCAGGGCTGGAATGCACCCAGCGAGAGCCAAAACGCCGTCTTCCCGCTGAACGACGACGGGTACGCCACGGAATGGCCCGGTGCCAAAGCCACGTTCGAATACACGACAGGCGGCTATCTCGAGGTGTACGAAAGCAACAAAGGCGAGGACTATTGGTGGCAGAAGTCAGACTATGTCTGGGAAAACGGCGACCTGCGGAAGATTACAAAGACCACCAACCGCGGCTCCTACGATGCCTATACCTTCACCTATACGACCGACGAGAACCCCTTCGGCAACTACGATATCTTCTCCAGCGGCCTCTGCGGCTGGATTGATGGAGAAACGGGGCCTTGGGCGGCCGGCGTGTTCGGGAAGCATCCCAAGCATCTCATCAGAACCGAGACCGATGAGAACACGACGGTTACCTATTCTTATAAAAAGGACAAGAATGGCCGCATCGTAGAGGTGCAACGCGCCGAGGGAGGATCCTTGGGCGGACCCGTCGGCGGCGTTTTCGTCATTCACTGGAAGTAGAGAAGAAGCGCCACTGGAACAGCGCCAGGTAGAAGGCCCCCACCGTGACGCAGCTGTCTGCGAAGTTAAAGACGGGACTGAAGAAAATCACCTTCTCTCCAGACCTGATAATGGGAAACCACAGCATGTCGACCACCCGGCCGAACATGAAGGGCGCGTAGTCCCAGATGAGGCCGTAGAAGAGGCAGTCAATAATGTTGCCGAAGGCTCCGGCTGTAATGAGGGTGAGGCCCACGAGCACTCCGGGAGGCACCTGTCCGGCCGGTTTTTTGAGGAGGGAGCGGATCCACCAGATGAGCGCGCCGCAGAGGCAGATCCGGAAGAGCGAAAGGAGGAACTTGCCCGTGGCGCCGCCGAACTTCATGCCGAAGGCCATGCCCTCGTTTTCGATGAAGCAGATGCGGAACCACTGCCCGATGACCGGGATCTGCTCGCCCAGGCTCATATTCGTCTTGACCAGGTATTTGATCACCTGATCGGCCACGACGAGCGCAACGCCCAGCAGCAGGAGTCCCTTTCCTTTGACGCTCCGGGCCATCAGTTCTTGCCCGATTTGGCCAGCATTTCCTTGGCTTCCACGGTGAGCGTGGCGTGCGGCACCAGACGCAGGCGCTCCTTGGGAATGAGCTTGCCGGTCACGCGGCAAATCCCATAGGTCTTGTTCTCGATGCGCACCAGGGCGGCCTCGAGGTTCTGGATGAATTTGTACTGGCGCTGGGCCAGCTGGCTGGCCTCTTCCTTGGTGAGCTGGTTGGCACCGTCGTCTTCAACGGTTTTGAACGACGGGGAGGTGTCTTCGATGTCGTTGCCGCCACCGTGCATCACAACTTTGCGCAGGGTGTTATACTCGTCCTTGGCTTTCTTGAGCATATCCTCGATGATCACCCGGAATTCGGCGAGCTCCTCATCGGAATAACGTGTCTTAAGTTCTTCTGCCATAGTGGTAACTATTTACGTGTAACACTGATTCTGATTGTCTTTTCTTCCCATTCCACCTCGGCGGCATCGGCCCCGGCCTGCGCCTGGGGAAGCAGTGCCACCGAAAGGGCCAGGGTCTGGGCGCAGAGGTAGTCGCGGTAGTCCTGCAGGGCCGCCTCGATGCGCGCGGCATCTTCGCCGTCGGCGTAGATGCGCACATCCACCCGGTCGGTGACGTCGAATCCGCTGTCCTTGCGGATGTTCTGGATGCGGTTCACCAGTTCGCGGGCCGTGCCCTCGCGGCGCAGGTCCTCGGTTACCTCCACGTCGAGCGCAAGGGTGAGCGTGCCTTCGGTGGCCACGAGCCAGCCCGGCATATCTTCCGACGAAATCTCGTAGTCGGCCTTTTCCAGCACCACGTCTCCGCCCGGGAGGGAGAGGGTATAGTCGCCCGCCGCCTGGATGGCCGAGATGGCGGCCTGGTCGAGCGAGGCGAACGCGGCGGCGATTTCCTTCATCCGGGCGCCGTATTTCTTGCCCAGCGTGCGGAAATTGGGTTTGATCTTCTTTACCAGGATGCCCGTCGTGTCGGCGAGGAATTCGGCTTCCTTCACGTTCACCTCGCCGAGCAGGAGCGGCTTCACCGCTTCCAGCTGCTCGCGCACACGCTCGGAGAGCACGGGAATCATAAGTTTGGCGAGGGGCTGACGCACCTTGATGCCCACCTTGCGGCGCAGGGCCAGCACGAGCGAGGTCGCCTTCTGCGCCAGTGCCATCCGCTCCTCCAGGTCACTGTCGATGAGACTGGCATCCGCCTCCGGCATCAGTTCAAAGTGCACCGAGCGGAACGCATCGGCGGAGGAGGGGCTGCCCGGGGCGGTGAGGTCGAGCCAGAGCCGGTCCATGTAGAAGGGCGCGATGGGCGCCGCCAGCACGGCTACCTTCACCAGCACCTCGTGCAGGGTCTGGTAGGCCGCCAGTTTGTCGCGCGTGAGGCCGCCGCCCCAGAAACGCTTGCGGTTCAGGCGCACATACCAGTTCGAGAGGTTGTCGCAGACGAAATCCTGGATGAGTCGCCCCGCAAGGGTGATGTCATAGTCTTCGTAGGCCGCCCGCACGTCACGCACCAGCGAGTTGAGCGCCGACACGATCCAGCGGTCGATTTCCGGCCTCTCGGCATAGGGAACAGGCGCCGCCGACGGGTTGAACCCGTCTACGTTGGCATAGAGCGCGAAGAAGGAGTAGCTGTTGTAGAGGGTTCCGAAGAACTTGCGCCGGATCTCGTCCACGCCCGCCTCGTCGAAACGGAGGTTGTCCCAGGGCTGGGCGTTCGTGAGCATATACCAGCGCAGGGCGTCGGCCCCGTACTTGTCGAGCTGGCCGAAGGGGTCTACGGCGTTGCCGAGGCGCTTACTCATCTTGTTGCCGTCCTTGTCGAGCACGAGTCCGTTGGAGATGACGCGCCGGAACGCCGGACTGTCGCTCACCATGGTGTGGATGGCGTGCAGGGTGTAGAACCAGCCGCGCGTCTGGTCCACGCCCTCGGCGATAAAGTCGGCCGTGGCCCCGAAATCGGGGGTGCCGAGGCCGCGCAGGCCCTCCTGGGCATAGGGCATCGAGCCTGAGTCGAACCACACGTCAATGAGGTCGCTCTCGCGCACCATCTTCTGCCCGCTGGGCGAGACCAGGAAGATCTGGTCCACGTAGGGGCGGTGCAGGTCGATCCGGTCGTAGTTCTCTTTGGAGTTGTCGGCGGGATTGAAGCCCGCCTCGCGGAGCGGATTCGTCTTCATTACGCCCGCGGCCACGGCGGCCTCGATCTCGGCATAGAGTTCCTTCGCACTGCCGATGCACTTCTCTTCCTTGCCGTCGGCGCTGCGCCAGATGGGCAGCGGAGTGCCCCAGAAGCGGCTGCGCGACAGGTTCCAATCCTGGATGTTCTCGAGCCACTGACCGAAACGGCCGGTGCCGGTCGATTCGGGTTTCCAGCGGATTTCTCGGTTGAGGGCCACCATCCTGTCCTTCACGGCCGTGGTCTTGATGAACCAGGCGTCGAGCGGATAATAGAGGACGGGTTTGTCGGTGCGCCAGCTGTGCGGATAGCTGTGCGTATGTTTCTGGATGCGGAAGGCCTTGTTCGCGGCCTTGAGCATAACGCAGAGGTCCACGTCGAGGGTGGGGGCGTCGGCGGGCAGGCTTTCGTCGAAGGCGTTCTTCACGTAGCGGCCGGCCCATTCGGCGTAGGACGGGTCTACATTGGCGGCTACGTAGGCCGGATCGAGGTCTTCCAGACGATAGAAACGGCCGGAGCGGTCTACCTGGGCCTGACGTACGCCGGCGCGGTCCACCACCATAAGCGGCGGGATTCCGGCCGCGGCGGCCACCCGTTTGTCGTCGGCGCCGAAGGTGGGCGCGATGTGCACGATACCCATACCGTCAGCTGTGGTCACATAGTCGCCGGGGATGACGCGGAAGGCGTCGCCCTCCAGCGGGGTGAACCAGGGGATGAGCTGCCGGTAGCGGATGCCCGTGAGCTCGTCGCCCTTGAACACGCCCGGCAGGACCTCGAAGGGGACCTTGGGCCCGAACCAGGCGTCCACGAGGTCTTTCGCCAGCACGAACACGGCTTCTGCGCCCGTGTAGGGATTGGCCGATTTCACGCGCACATATTCGATCTGCGGTCCCACGCACAGGGCGGTGTTGGACGGCAGGGTCCAGGGCGTGGTGGTCCAGGCGAGGAAGTACACGGGGCCGTCGCCGAAGAGTTTCTCCGACGCGGCGTCGCGGATCACCTCGAACTGGGCGGTGCAGGTGGTGTCGGTCACGTCCTTATAGCAGCCGGGCTGGTTGAGTTCGTGCGAACTCAGGCCAGTGCCGTCGGACGGGCTGAAAGGCTGGATGGAATAGCCCTTGTAGAGCAGCCCCTTGTCGTAGATCTTGCGGAGCAGCCACCAGAGAGTCTCGATGTAACGGTTGTCGTAGGTGATGTAGGGGTCGTTCATATCGACCCAATACCCCACGCGCTCGGTCATATTCACCCACTCGGCCGTGTATTTCATGACTTCGCTCCTGCAGCAGCGGTTGTAGTCTTCCACGCTGATGCGCGTGCCGATGTCTTCCTTGTGGATGCCGAGTTTCTTCTCCACCCCGATCTCGACCGGCAGGCCGTGCGTGTCCCAGCCGGCGCGGCGCCGCACCTTGTAGCCCGTCTGGGTCTTGTAGCGGCAGATGGCGTCCTTGATGGAGCGGGCCATTACGTGGTGGATGCCCGGCATGCCGTTGGCGGAGGGCGGTCCTTCGAAGAATACGAACTCGGGCGCCCCCTCGCGCAGGGCGAGCGAGCGTTCGAAGGCATGGTTCTCCTTCCAGCGTTCCAACATCCTGTCCGCCACGGCGACCAGGTCCAGGCCTTTGTACTCTTCGAATTTCATAATTTTTTGTCTACTTTTGCAGTGACTTACATTAAGTCTACAAATATAATCATTTTATGGGAACCCTCGACATTGTCCTGCTCATTTGCTTTCTGCCCGCCCTGGTGTCGGGATTGAGCAAAGGTTTCGTGCGTCAGGTCATGGGCCTCGCCGCCCTGTTCCTGGGCGCCTGGGCCGGTTTCCGCTACGGTCCCGCGGCCGCTGAATGGCTGGGCGCTCACTGCGGACTCGAAGGGCAGGTGCTGCAGATCGCGGCCTTCGCCCTGGTTGCCGCGTTCACCATCCTGGTGCTGGCCCTGCTGGCCCGGATCCTGGCCAAGGCGCTCGACCTTGCCGCGCTGGGCTGGGCCGACCGCCTGCTGGGCCTGGTTTTCGCCCTGCTCAAGGCCGCCCTGCTGCTGGGCCTCGCCCTGCTGGTCTTCGACAGCCTGAACGGCTCGCTCAAGCTCGTGGATCCCGAAAAGCTGGGCGACTCGGTCATCGCCCCCTGGCTGCGGAAGATTGCCCTGCAGGTTTTCCCCTATTTGAAAGAGCTGGTCGCACAGATTCATGCCTAGGATCATCCTCATTGAGACGTCTACCGCCCTGTGCTCCACCGCCCTGGCGGAAGACGGCCGCATCGTGGCGTGCCGCCGCAGCGACGAGCCGCGCGCCCATGCCGCCCGCACCGCTCCCTTCATCGACGAGATGCTGCGCGAACGGGGTCTGAAGGTCGCCGACTGCGACGCCGTGTGCGTGAGTTCGGGCCCGGGATCCTATACCGGATTGCGCGTGGGCGTATCCACGGCCAAGGGCCTTTGCTTCGGCGCCGGCCTGCCCCTGCTGAGCGTGGGCACCCTGGAGGTCCTCTTCCATCAGGCGCTTAACGGAGGACTGCCCGAGGGCTGCCGCGCCGTGGTTCCCATGGTGGACGCCCGCCGGATGGAATGCTATACGGCCGTCTTTGCGCCCGACGGCACGCTCCTGCGGCCCGTGCAGGCCGAGGAAATCGGTCCTGATTCCTTCTCGGACCTGCTTTCCGAGGGCCCGGTGCTCTTCATCGGTGACGGGGCCGACAAGTGCCGGGAAGCGCTGAATCACCCCAATGCCCGCTTCGTGCAGGCCTGCCCCGACGCCGCTTCCATGCTCCGGCCCGCCCTTCGCGCCTGGGAAGAAAAAAGGTTCGAAGACCTTGCGTACTTCGAACCTTTCTATCTGAAGGAGTTTGTGGCGATCCTGCCCAAACGGCCGTTCTAACGCAGCAGGCGTGCGAGTTCGCGCCGGAGTTCCTGCGCTCCCTTGATCCGAGACACGGTACCGTCGGCAATGAGCACCGACGAGGGGAGGGTCTGCACGTTGTAGACCGAGAGCACAGGCGAGTTGGCGCCGAGCCCGTCGTTCACGTTGATCCAGGGGAGTTCCTGCGCCCGCACCGACGCCGCCCAGCGCGGCTTGTCAATGTCGAAACAGACTGAATAGATTTCAAGTCCGCGCGGATGCCAGGTCTCGTAAAGGGGCTTGAGTTCCTCGAGGTTAAGCATCTTCTGCTCGGCGTTTTCCGAGGTCCAGAAATGCACCAGGATGGCCTTTGCGTCCAGCGAGGACAGCGCGACCTTCTTGCCGTCCATTCCGGGCAGTTCCAGGTCGGGGTAGGCCGTCTGAGGAGCGCCCGCGAGCTGGGTGTTCAGCGACAGGATCTGTTCCCTGCGCTTGGTTTCCCGCTCGAGCGCCTTCACATAGGGCGATTCCGGATAGCGGAGCGTGAGCGAGTCGCAGACGGAGCGGAAATGCAGGGCGTCGGTGGCCTGGCCGAACACCGGCGTGGCGGCGTTGAGGTTCTGATACAGGACCGGCACCGAGGCAAGTGAGGTGGGATGCTCAAGCACGAAACGCACGCACTTGCGGTAGTGATCCACGAAGGTCTGCCCCAGTTCGGCGGAAGGAGCGCCCGCGTCGGCGAGCGAAAGCATGCGCCCGGCGAAAGCCGCATAATCGCGGTCCACTTCCTCCATGAGTTTCGAGCCTTCGGAACCCTCGGTGTTGTAATGGCCGAGCGTATCGGCCTGCACTTGCACCCGCTCTCCGCGTTCCAGCAGGAGCGAGGCGATTTTGGTATCGCCGCTGAAGATGTAGACGAATTCGGGTCTGCCCTTTTCCACCTTGGGCGCGAAACGGAAACGGCCCTGCGCGTCGGTCTTGATGGTATCGGGTACGGTCGCGCCCGTCAGGTCGAGCCGGCGCAGCACCAGGCTGCGGTCGGCGCCGCCCTCCAGTATGCCTTTCACTTCGGTTTTGGGGCTGCAGGCCGCTGCGCAGAGCAGCAGCGCAGCAAGGAAGAGACTATTTCCTCTTTTCATAGGCGTTCAGTATGGCGCGGGCAATCTGTGCCTGCTCTTCGGCCGAAACCTCGGGACGTTTCTTCCGGAAATCGAGGTCTCCTTCGGTCTGAAGCGGGACCAGGTGGATGTGGGTGTGGGGCACTTCCATACCCAGCACGGCCACGCCCACGCGCTTGCAGGGCACCGCCTCCCGGATGGCTGCGGCCACCTCGCGGGCGAAGGCCCAGAGGCCGGTGTAGGTCTTTTCGTCGAGATGGAAGATGTAGTCGTCCTCCATCTTCTTGGGGATCACCAGGGTGTGGCCCTTTGCGAGGGGGTTGATGTCGAGGAAGGCGTAGTAGTCTTCGTTCTCGGCTACCTTGTACGAGGGAATCTCGCCTTGGGCGATGCGGGTGAAGATGGTAGCCATAGCGCTAGATGGAGATTTCGAGAATCTTGAACTTGAGCACGCCGGAGGGCACCTGCGCCTCCACGATCTCACCTTTGCCGTGACCGATGAGGGCCTTGGCGATGGGGGTGGTGGCGGCCAGCTTCCCCTTGGAGAAATCGGCCTCCGACTCACCTACGATGGTGAATTCCATCACCTGCTTTACGGCGAGATTCTCTACCTTCACCTTATTGAGCATCTGTACTTTATCGGTGCCCAGCTGGGAGCCGTCCACCACCTTGGCGTTGGCCACCATATTCTGGAGATTGGCAATCTTGAGCTCCAGCAGGCCCTGGGCTTCGCGGGCCGATTCGTATTCCGCGTTTTCACTCAGGTCGCCCTTCTCGCGGGCCTCGGCGATGGCCGCCGAGATAACCGGACGCTGGGCGAGCGCCTCGGCGAGTTCCTTCTTGATCTGATCCAGCCCTTCCTGGCTGATGTAATGAACTTCAGACATATCAGTGAATTAAAAAGGAGTTCTGCCGTGTGGCAGAACCCTGATTGGTTGTTGCAAAGATAGGCATTTTGCCGGAAAAACAAAAATCAGCCTTTCTTCGGGGTGGTGGCTTCGTTCACCAGGTAGGCGATGCTCATGTAGGGCACGCCGCCGTGGTGCTGCAGGCCCACTTCGCAGGTACGGCTGTTGGAATAGCCGTATTCCACGCCGAATTCCTCGATCTGCGGACGGAGCTTGCGCAGCGCCCACTCGTTGAGCTCCGGAGTGGTGAAGCCCTTGTCGCCCGCGAAACCGCAGCAGCCCACGCCTTCGGGTACGAGCACGTCGGTGGCGCAGAGCCGGGCGAGTTCCACCATCTTGTCGGCCAGGCCCATCTCCCGCGTGGAGCAGGTCACGTGCACGGCCACCTTGCGCTGCACCGGGTGGAATTCAAGCCGGTCGCGCAGGAACTTGAGGATGAACTCCACGGGTTCGTAGAGATCGACGCGCTTCATCACCTTGCGCATACGGTGCAGGCAGGGGCTCTGGTCGCAGAGGACGGGGTATTTCCCGTGTTCCGAGGCCTCCCAGAGGGCGTCTTCGAGTTCGGCGCTCTTGCGGTCGGCTATGTCGGTCATGCCCTTCGACTCCCAGATCTGGCCGCAGCACATCTTCTTCATATCCTTGGGGAAGACCACGGCATAGCCGGCCTTGTTGAGCAGGGCGCACATCTCGTCCACTACGCTGTTCTTTACCGGCGCGCCCTTGGCGAGGCCCAGGGTCTGGTTGATGCAGCTGGGGAAGTAGACCACCTTGCGTTCGCCGTTCCCCCGCGGCTCTTCCGAAGGCTGGCGCTGCGCGCGCGGCATCGATTCGGTCCAGAGGGGTGCGCCCGCTTTGTGCAGGCCCTTCGCCACGGCCGTCATGGTCTTGTCGCCCAGGATGTCCTGACCTAGTCCGGCCAGGCCGAGCAGCCCGCGCAGGCCGCCCTTGATGCCGGCCATATTCTTGCCGGCCCATTCACCCACGCCGTAGGCCCCCTTCTTCCCGTTCATATTGAGCTGGCGGATGAGGTGGGTGAGGTCGCCCGTGTTGATCTTCATGGGGCAGGAAGTGGCGCAGAGGCCGTCGGCGGCGCAGAGTTTGTCGCCGTAATAGTCGTATTCCTTGCGCAGGCGTTCCACCAGTTCAGGCTGCTCCCCGCGCTGTTCGAGGTCGAGGATGGTGCGCTGGATGGCGATGCGCATGCGCGACGAGAGCGTGAGTCCGCACGACACGCAGTTCACCTCGCAGAAGCCGCACTCGATGCACTTGTCGGCCTTCTTCACGCCGGCCACCATCTCTTCGGCGCTGATTCCTTCCGGCACGGCGTCGAAGTCGTAACTCAGTTCGGGCAGGGGCTTGAAGCACTTGATGAAGCACTCCGGGTCGTCGTTGAAGATGCAGCCCCGTCCCAGCAGGTAGCCGGGGTCGAAGATCTCCTTGAGTTCCTTCATGGCGGCGTAGGCCTCCTCGCCCCACTCGTAATTCACGAACGGCGCCATGTTGCGTCCGGTGCCGTGTTCGGCCTTGAGCGAACCGTCGTACTCCTCCACCACCAGGCGGGCCACGTCGCGCATCAGGCTCTCGTAGCGGGCCACGTCGTCGCGGGTCTTGAAACTCTGGTTGATGATGAAGTGGTAGTTCCCTTCAAAGGCGTGCCCGTAGATGCAGGCGTCGGAGTAGCCGTGGTCGGCGAGCAGTTTCTGGAGCTTCACCGTGGCCTCGGGCAGGTCTTCCAGCGGGAAGGCGATGTCTTCGATGAGGCAGCTGGTGCCCACCGGACGCATGCCGCCCACGGAGGGGAAGATGCCGGAGCGGATGGCCCAGTACTTCCCGTACACGGCCGGATCTTCGGTGAACTCGGCTGGGATGTAGAGGCGGAAGCCCGAGAGGCACTTGCCGATGGCCTCGATCTTGGCGAGCAGTTCCTCGTGGGAAACGGCCTTGGTTTCGGTGAGCACGGCGGTGAGGTTGTGGTAGTCGCCGGGCGCCACGCCCTCGATGCGGCCCGCGTCCACGTCTTCCTTATATTTAAGATAGACGGGGTCGGACACCGAGTCGAGCGAGAGGTAGTCGAGCATCTCGGCGCTCTTCACCATGAGGTCCTCGGCGCTCATCTTCAGGTCTTCCTGCGTGGCCTTGAGTTTCTTGAGGGCCACCACGGCCTCGCAACTCTCTTTCATGGTGTAGAAGTAGACCATGGCGGAGGCCTTGAACTTGTAATCGTAGAGGGTCTTCATGTTTACCTCCGACACGAAGGCGAGCGTACCCTCAGAACCCACCATGCTGTGGGCGATGATATCGAACGGGTCGTCGTAGGCCACGAGCGGCCTCAGGTTCAGGCCCGTCACGTTCTTGATGCTGTATTTCTTGCGGATCCGGGCGGCGAGCTTTTCGTTGGCGCGCACCTTGTCGCGCAGGGCTTCGATCTTGCTCAGCATCTCCGGATGGCTCCGGCGGAAGGCCTCGCGGCTCTGCTCGTCGCCGGTGTCGAGGACCGTACCGTCCGCCAGCACGATGCGGGCGCTCAGCAGCATGCGGTCGCTGTTGGCGTGTACGCCACAGTTCATACCGGAGGAGTTGTTGCTCACGATGCCGCCCACCATGGCGCTGCCGATGGAGGCCGGGTCGGGCGGGAAGACGCGTCCGTAGGGTTTGAGGATGGCGTTCACCCGGGCGCCCACAATGCCGGGCTGGAGGCGGATGCTGTCCTGACCCTCTCCGATGCTGTATTTCTCCCAGTTCTTTCCGGCCACGATGAGGATGGAGTCGGTGACGGCCTGTCCCGAAAGGGAGGTGCCGGCGGCGCGGAAGGTGAAGGGGAGTCCCCGTCTCGAGGCGGCGGAGACGATCTTCGACACCTCGCCCTCGTCTTTGGCGCGCAGCACGATCTGCGGTGTCATGCGGTAGAAACTGGCGTCGGTCCCCCAGCCGAGGGTGCGCAATTCGTCGGTGTAGATGCGGTCTTCCGGTATGAATTGCCTCATATCGGCAAGAAAAGCTGTATATTGCTCGTTCATGGTTATTGGTTACAAGTTGGATGCAAGATAGCAATAATTCATAGGAAATTGTTAATTTAGGGGCGAAAAACCACAGATTATGTCATCACTCATTGCCATTGTCCCCATTCTGCTGCTCTTCGTGCTCATGCTCGCATTCAAGATGCCCGGCTACAAGAGCGCATTCATCACCCTCATAACCACGGTCCTGCTGGCCCTGTTCGTGGCTCCGGCCATGCACATGGTGCCCGAGGCCTACGCCTCCCAGAGCATCTGGGGCGTAGTGGGCTGGTCGCTGGTGGAAGGCGTCTGGAAGGCGCTCTTCCCCATCCTGATCATCATCATCATGGCCCTCTACAGCTACAACATCCTCATCAAGACGGGCCAGATCGAAGTTATCAAGGCGCAGTTCACCTCCATCACCGACGACAAGGGCATCGTGGTGCTCCTGCTGGTCTGGGGCTTCGGCGGTCTGCTCGAAGGCATGGCCGGCTTCGGTACGGCGGTGGCCATCCCGGCCGCCATCCTCATCGGGCTGGGCTTCAAACCCGTTTTCTCGGCTCTGGTTTCGCTCATCGCGAACACCGTCGCCGTGGCTTTCGGCGCCGTGGGTGTGCCGGTGACCACCCTCTGCAACGAGGTGGCCGTCGGCGGTGCCGCCTCGGCCGAGGCCATTATGCAGACCTCTTCCTATATCGTCATCCAGCTCTCGGTGCTCTTCTTCCTGGTGCCCTTCATCATCCTCATGATTACCGACAAGAAGGCCATCCTCAAGAACATCGCCCTCTCGCTCTGGACGGGGGTGTTTTCCTTCGGAGCGCAGTACGCCTGCGCACGCTTCCTGGGAGCCGAGACGCCCGCCATCGTGGGCTCGCTCGCGGCCATCGTGGCCATCATCGTCTACGCCAAACTCTTTGGCAAGAAGCACAAAAAAGCGCCCGGCGCCCGCACGTACACGCTTGCCGAGTCGCTCAGGGCCTGGAGCGTCTACCTCTTCATCCTGCTCTTCATCCTGGTAAGCGGCGCCCTCATCCCGCCGGTGAACCACTTCCTGAATACGCATCTGGTCACCAAGGCCGTGCTGCCCGTCACCGGGTCTACCGTGATCTTCAAATGGATTGCCAACGCGGGCATTATGCTCTTCCTGGGTGCCACGCTGGGCGGTCTGGTGCAGGGTATGAGCCTCAAGGACCTCCTGGTCCTGCTGGCCGGCACCATCACCAAGAACCGCAAGACCGTCATCACCATCGTGAGCCTCATCTCCATCTCGTCGGTGATGAACAACTCGGGTATGATCAATCAGATCGCCCTCGGGCTGGTGGCCATTACGGGCAGCTTCTATCCGCTCTTCGCCCCGCTCATCGGCGCCATCGGCACTTTCGTGACGGGCTCCGACACTTCGGCCAACATCCTCTTCGGCAAGCTGCAGGCCAACGTGGCCGGCCAGCTGGGCCTCACGCCCGACCAGTCCACCTGGCTCGTGGGCTCCAACACCACAGGCGCCACGGGTGGCAAGATGATCTCTCCGCAGAGCATCGCCATCGCCACGGCTGCCTGCGACATGGAAGGGAAGGACGGCGAGATCCTGCGCGCCGCCATCCCCTATGCCGCCATCTACATCGTAGTCAGCGGACTCTTCGTCTACTTCGGCCTGGGAATGGTGTAAGGGCCATTCGTCGCCGTCGCGGCGAGGCGGCACCGGTCCATCTGCTACAGCCCGCCGGGTTATAGCCGCCAGGCGAGTGCGAGCCTGAGTGAAATGGGGCCAAGGCCGGAGAACTTGGCCGATGCCCCTATGCCGAAACGATCGGTCACGAAGGCCAGGTAATCGATGGACAGGGCATAGGTTGGGACAAATACCCTTTCGAAAGTCCGGTGTATCCCCAGATTCTCCAGCATGGAATCGGCCAGGGGGCTGTCGGAGTTGTCGACATAGAGCGGGCCGGTGTCATAATAGAGGATTTTCCGGTCCCGCACCGTGCCCCAGGCCGGGCCCAGAGAAAGATTGATGGCGAGTTGCTGGTTTTCCCTATTCAGTGGCGTAAAGTTCAGGCCCACGCAGAATGAAAGCAGCTGGTATTTCTCTTCGTCGTGACCATAGTCGGCTTTCCTTTTGCTGTAATAATGGACCGCCTCTCCCGAAAGACTGATGCCGAAAAAGCGGGAAGTGGGAATGAGGTAGCCCAGTTCGGCGTCCAGCAGGATTTTGTCGGGTGCCAAGCGCCATACGGCGGGTCCGCAGGAAAGGCGGATCAGGTCTTGCTTCTGCGCCCGGGAAGGCAGGAGCGCGAACAGCGCGAGCAGGAGTATGAATACGGTTCTTTTCATAGGACGAAAGGCGCTTTGAGGTCAAACATCCCATGCGAGATATAGAAACTGTACGGTGCGGATGAGCACTGGAATTCAAACTGTCCGGCGAGAATCTGGTCGGCACATTTCCAAAACAGGACATACCCCGTCACATCCGTGGCAGAAAGCGCCGTAGCGCCGGATAAGAAAGCAATCCTTGCTTGCTCCTCGTCCAGGCCGATGCGCCTTTGCGGCACAAGGTCCTTGCGCGCCACGCGCATCTCTATCGACTTGAGTTCAAGGCCGTTGTCCGGGCCGTAGACACGGCGTACATCGAGTACGAGATAAGCCGTATCCAGGGCCGCGTTCAGGGAGACGCTGAGCCCGTCGGCCAGATAATTGGCCTCACCCACCTGGCACCAGACATAATCGCGCCCACTCTCACTGACGACCGGACGGTCGACGGGATCCACGTCGCACCCCGTCGCCAGCATCAGCAAGGACAAGAGAAAGAGGATGGGCCTTTTCATGAGCGCAAGATAAACAAAAATAATTTAATCGCGCCACCACGTTTTCAGATAGAGATCCGAGATGTCGCTCCGCCGCTGTGGGGGGCTCTGTGAAAGGCCCTCCTCGCGGCGGCGGCCGTTCGTCGTTGCCGCAACGCGTCTATAGTTTGCTGATACTTACCGTGTAGCTGCCTTTGAGCGGGGCGTTGTCGGCGCTGCGGAGCACGATGCGTTTGAGGTCCTTGCCCCAGATGGCGAGGTGTCTCTTGTCGTCGAGCACGCGCGTTTCGATGCTGGCCTTGAGCGTCTTGGGATAGGTCATGAGCGCCGAGCCGTGGCGGCTGCCGTCGAAGGAACGGTAGCGGATGCGGATCTGGCCCTCCTTAACCAGCGTCACTTCACCGCGCACCATGAAATGCTCCTCGTCGGCCGCCTTGCGCTGCGAGAGCGCGTAACGGTCGGTGATGCTGAGGGTGGAACCCTTCAGGACGCAGTTGCGCTGCAGGGACACCAGGCCTGCCTCGGCCGGATAGGCCCCGGCGAACTCGGTGGTGAAGCTCCCCGCCTTTTCGTCGGCTTTCGACCAGGCGGCGCGGTATTCACCGCCCTCGTGCTGGGGACAGCCGTTCATCATGGGCAGGTTGTGCCACTCGCTGCGCATGCTCCAGATGGTGTAGCGCTCCTTCTTGTTGAAGGTCTGGCGCATGTAGGTGGTGGGCCCCACGTCGACCAGCACCGGCATCTCGTCCATGAAGAGGATGACCGTGCCCACGTCGTTGTGGTTGTGGCTCTCCTCGTTGTGCCCGCCCTTCGCGGCGAAGGCGAGGCCCTGGGCGTTGCGTGCAATGAGGTGCTCGGTCTGAGGATACCAGGTCCAGGCCGGCAGGTCCTTGCGCAGTTCGCGTTTCATCCGCTCCAGGTCGCCGCCCGCGGCAGCGAAGGTCTCGGCATACTCCTTTTTCATCTGCGGGAGCAGGGGCAGGAAATCGAGTTTGTCGTAGAGATAGGTGCCGGGGTCGATGGTCGTGAGATGATCGCGACAGGCCTGCACATAGAGGGAATAATCGTGGATTTCCTTGATGCCGGCAGTGGTTCCCATCCAATAGAGGAACGAAGGAAGGCCGGTGTAACGGGCCTGGCCGTCACCGAAATTGACCGCCCATCCGTCGCCAAGGTTGCAGCGCGAAATGTAGCAGCAGCGGGCCCGGAACTGCGGATCGTCCCAGCAGCCGAACTTGCCGTCGGTGATGCGGTTCATGAGCTCGATGAACTCGAAGAGGCTGCCGGAGGCGTGCCGCCAGTAGGCGGGCCCCTCGTCGCAGCCGCCGTCCATCTTCACGAAATCGATGTAATTGTCGGCCGATTCAACAGCCTGTGCCAGGATGCGCTGCAGCAGGCCCCGGTCGCGGCAGGCCAGGCAGGCGATCTGCGCCACGGCGAAATTGCACCAGATGTTCCAGTTGTTGCGCGGGTCCCAGTTCTCCCAGAAATAAGGTTTCTCCTCACCGGGGTGGGTAAAACCGAGCCAACTCTGCGCGCGCCATTTGGCCGGGTCGAGGTAGGGCTTGTAGATCTTCTCGTCGAGCGCGTGCTCGATGAACGCCGAGATGGCAGGGTCGATCTTGTCCATCTCGTCGCGGAAGAAATAGAGTGAGAGGGCCACATCGCCGCCGGTCAGCTGACTGCCCAGGTCCATAATGACGTCGCGGTAGTCTGGCAGGGCCCGGCCGGAATTCTTGCGGTATTCGTGGGCGGAAAGCACCCAGGACGGAGACCCCGCAAAGAACCAGGCGCCGTTGATGATCTGTTCCAGGAAGCGGCCTTTCCCTTCGGCCAGTTCGGCGAGCATGAGTTCCTTGAGCGCGCTCCGATTCCGGCTGTTGGGGACTTCCATGGCGGCACGCGAGCCGCTGCGTTCGAATTCGAGGTACTCGCTAGCGAGAATGGCCTGGAAACGGTAGTTCAGCCATTTCTCGCCGTCTTTGATGGCTTGTTCTTTTAAGTCGGCGGGCATCAGCCGGTCCCAGGCGGCGCGGTCGCGCCAGGCGGGATAGGGTTTCCACGATGCGGGGCGCACGGAAGCCGTGTCGATGGCGGCCCAGGCGGTGCGGAACAGATGGCGCGGCTGCTGCGCGCTCAGGCTCATGGCGACCAGCAGAGCCGCGAGGAGGCAGAAAATCCTTTTACTCATGGAGCAATCATGTGGTTTTGCAGCCCAAATGTACAAAAAAAAGAGCGGGCGGCCAAATGACCGCCCGCTCCGGGAACGAAACCAATTAATCACTCATTGTTACCGGGTTGCTAACGTGCACCCTGGGGACGGGGCTGGGGACGCTGTCCCTTGTCGGGGTGCTGTCCCTGAGGGCCTTTGTGACTCAGTTTGTGGATCTGGCTCTGGCGGAACTTTTCTTCCGAGACGTAGAGCTTGGCGGTCTTCTTGGCGCCGATCGCCTTCTCGAAGTCGCCTGCATACTTGGCCATCACGTCGGGCCGTTCCTTGCGGGCTTTGATGTAGGCCGAGAGGAGCTGTTTCACCTCTTTCTCGTCCTTGCCTTCCTGGATGCCGGCGCGCAGGGCCTTCTGGGCCTCGCGGAATGCGACGTTACCCGACTTGATCTCGTCCTGGGCCTTGTTGTAGACCGGCCAGAAACGCTGGGCCTCTTCGGGCGTGAGTTCCAGTTCGGCGGTAAGGAAGGCGATCTTCTCGCTCTGCAGGAGCTGTTGCTTCTGTTTGGGATCGATGTTCCGACTGTACTGGCCCTGGGAGGCGGGTTGGGCTGCTGCGGACAGGCTGAGTCCGAGGGCGGCGAAAAGGATAGCTAACTTTTTCATTGATCGTTCGTGTTATTGTTGTAAGAAAGATATTCCTCGATCTGGGAGACGGTGGTTCCGGATTCGATGAGATACTCGATGATCTCCTCGTCGGAACTGCTCACCACATCCTGCCGGGTGGAACGGCTCAGGATGAAGTTCCCGATGACCACGGCCACGAGGAAGGTGGCTGCGAGGGCGATGTAGGGGGCGAGACGAGCGAAGACCGGACGGCGCTCACGCGGCTGCGGCTCGAAAACGGGCTGCTGCGCGGCGGTCTGGCTCTGTGCGTTCTCTTCCTCCTGGGCCTGCAGTACGGCGGGGATGCGCCCGAGTCGGGTGCGCAGCTCGTCGAAGTAGCCTTCGGGGGTGGTGTATGAAAACTCTTTTCTCATAACTAAACGATTAGATGAAACAATGAGTGAATGGTTTAATCTTCAAGGACAACATTTTTGCGGATTTTTTCGCTGGCGAAGTGGTACGAGGCCTTGAGGGCCCCCACCGTGGTGCCGGTGATGTCGGCAATCTGCTCGAAACTCAACTCCTCGAAATAGCGCATGCAGAACACTGCCCGCTGCTTTTCGGGCAGGGCGGCCACGGCCTTGGCCAGCTTGCGCTGGGCCTCGTCGCCATCGAACCAGGGGTCGCTGTCGACGAGCCGCTCCGCCCGCTCGTCGAGGCTCTCGAAGCGCAGGGCGGAGCGCACCGCGGCCTTCCGCAGGAAGCTCAGCGCCTCGTTGGTGGCGATGCGCCACATCCAGGTGAACAGGCCCGACTCCTCGCGGAACGAGGGCAGGCCCTTCCATACCTTTATAAATACTTCCTGCAGCAGGTCGTCGGTGTCTTCGTGGCTGCCCACCATGGGACGGACGTGCCGGTAGAGCGCTTCGCTGTAGCGCTCCACCAGTTCGGCGAAAGCCTGCTCCCTGCTTCCCGAGCGGAAGAGGGAGAGTATCTCCCGGTCGGTCATGGGGAATTAGCGGTTTTTGCGGGCGATGGCCTTGCGGGCTGCTGCGGCGATGTGCGCGGCGTCCAGCCCGTAGGCGGCCATGAGTTCGGCGGGTTTGCCCGACTGTCCGAAACGGTCGCCGCCGCCGATGAACTCCACCGGAGCCGGGGCTTCCGCGGCCAGCACGCCGGCAACGGCCTCACCGAGACCACCGGCCATGTTGTGCTCTTCAGCCACCACGGCGGCGCCGGTCTTGCGCAGCGAGGCCAGGATGGCGGCCGCGTCGAGCGGTTTCACCGTGGCCACGTTCAGCACCTCGGCCCCGATTCCCTCGGTTTCGAGGGCCTCGGCGGCTTGCAGGGCCTCCCACACGAGGTGGCCGCAGGCAATCAGGGTCACGTCGGCACCCTCGTTGAGGACATACACCTTTCCGATCTCGAAGGGCTCGTCGGCCCCGGTGAAATTGGGCACGGCCGGGCGACCGAAACGCAGGTACACGGGCCCCTCGTAGCGGGCGGCCGCGATGGTGGCGTTCTTGGTCTGGTTGTAGTCGCAGGGCACGAGCACCGTCATGCCGGGAATGGCGCGCATGAGCGCGAGGTCTTCCATGGTCTGGTGCGTGGCGCCGTCTTCGCCCAGGGTGATGCCGGCGTGTGAGGAGGCGAGTTTCACGTTGGTGCGGCCATAGCCCACTTCCTGACGCACCTGGTCGTAGACACGTCCGGTGATGAATTCGGCGAAGGAGCCGCAGAAGGGGATCTTCCCGGTGAGGGAAAGGCCGGCGGCCACGCCCACCATATTGGCTTCGGCGATGCCGCACTGGATGAAGCGCTCGGGGAACTCGGCCGCGAAGGCGTCCATTTTGAGCGAACCCTTGAGGTCGGCTGCGAGGGCCACCACGCGGCTGTCGGCGCGTCCGGCCTCCACGAGGCCCGCACCGAATCCGCTGCGGGTGTCAATATTTCCGCTGTCGATATATTTTTTCATAACGATAGGCTTTAGGATGGATTAATAATCGCCGAGCGTTTCTTTCAGCTGGGCCAGGGCGGCGGCGCACTGCTCCGCGTTGGGGGCCTTGCCGTGCCACTTGTGCGTGCCGGCCATAAAGTCGACTCCGTGTCCCATCTCGGTCTTGAAGAGGATCATCTTGGGTTTGCCGTCGGCCTTCTTCGCCAGTTCGAACGCGTTCAGGATCGACTCGAAGTCGTGTCCGTCGGCTACGATCACGTCCCAGCCGAAGGCGAGCCACTTCTCGTTGAGTTCGTCGATGCCCGTAATCTCCACGATGGGGCCGTCGATCTGCTGACCGTTCCAGTCGGTCATGGCCACCAGGTTGTCGAGTTTGTGGTGCACGGCGAACATGGCCGCTTCCCAGATCTGCCCTTCCTCGCTTTCACCGTCGCCGCAAAGCACGTAGGCGCGGTGCCCTTCGCCAGAGAGTTTCTTGCCCAGGGCGATGCCGGCCGCGGCCGAAAGGCCCTGACCCAGCGAACCGGAGGGCTGGAAGATGCCCGGCACGTAATCTACGGCCGGATGCCCCTGGAGTTTGCTGCCGAACTTGCGGAGCGTGCCCAGGAGGGCGGGCTCGAAATAACCGGCCCTTGCGAGCACGGCGTAGTAGACCGGGGCGAGATGCCCGGCCGAGAGGATGAAGGCGTCCTGCCCCTCGGCGCTGCGCGTCCAGGTGGCGGGATCCTGGTCCATGACCCGGAAATAGAGCGCGGTCATGAAGTCCGCGCTGCTCATGGAGCCGCCCGGGTGGCCCGAACCGGCGGCGCTGACCATGCGCACGATGTCACGCCGGACCTGGGAGGCGATATTGGAAAGTTCTTCTGTAGATTTCATAGTCTGCAAATATAGTTATTCCAGAGAAATTCCTTCATGCAGGACGAAACCGACGTACTCGTCGGAACCGTTGCGGCCGTTGTACCAGAGCATCCAGCGGTTGTTCTCTTCGTCGCGGACCACCGAGGGCTTGTAGCAGGCCGATGCGTCCCAGCTGCCGGCGGTAGGCTCCACGAGCGGATTGGCTTCCAGCCGCTTCCACCGGGTAATGCCGTCCGGGGAAACCGCAGCGCCGATGCGGGCGGTATCGATGTCGTAATAACCGATGTAGAACATGATGAAGGAACCGTCGGGCAGGGGGTGGACTTCGCAGCCGCCCACACGGTCCTGGTCCCACGCGCCTTTCTCCCCGTGAACGAAGATGGGATTGAGCGGGGAACGTTCCCAGTTGATTCCGTCGCGGGATTCGGCATAGCAGAGTACGTTGGGCTCATAGGTCTCGCCGCTGGCATACCACATCCGGAAGACACCGCGCGCCTCATCCCGGAGCACGTATGGATTCATGACGGAGTATCCCTCGTAATTGTATTCGGGCACCATTACCGGTTCCTTCTGCACACGGGTGAAATGCTCCCCGTCGTCGGAAACGGCATAGCCGATCTTGCTGTATCCACGTGCCTGGCCCACGTACCACATATGGTATTTCCCGTTCCAGAACAGGGTGCAGGAGCGGTTCAGGTCGTCTTCCCAGCCGCTGTCCGGATCGGACTCCAGAACAATCTGCGGATGGGTCCAGACGGCTCCGTCTTCACTGCGGGATAGGGCGATGGCTTTTTTGGGACGCCAGGAGAAATACATGTTGTACTTGGCGCTGCCCTCCGAAATCACATTCACGTCGAAGCAGGTCCCGAGTTCCGGCCCGCCGAGCACGGGATTCCCCTCATATTTGTGCCATCCGTTTTCGTGGCCCATTACGGGTACGGAATCGCCGGACCTGGGACCGCAGGCCCAGCAGAAAAGGGCCAGGGCGGTTAAAAAAAGTGCGTGTAACTTTTTCATATCTTGATACTTGTTGAATACTTCCTGCTGCGGGCGGCCAGTTTGCCGTTGCGGTAGACGCACAGGCCTTTCGGCCCTCCGTAATGCGTGCCGTCCTTGTCGAAAACGACATCATAGACCGAGTTCCCGATGCATACGCCTTTCAGGCAGAACCAATCCCATTTCCCTTCCGGGAGCAAAGGCTGGATGGTGACGGACCCGTCCGCCGAAGGATTCAGGCCGATGATTCCGGAGATGACCAGGTCGCAGAAACTGGAGTGGTTGTAATCCTTGCCCCGTTCCGGGATCTTCCTTCCCTGGTCTATGAGGATGGTGCGGGAAAGCCAGTCGCCCGTGAACGGATTGATGTTTTCGTCTATCCAGCAGCGGCGCCGGACACCGTCCCCGTCGGCAATCCTGTGCGAATCGCTATAGGTCTGAAGGACTTCAAAAAACTCTTCTTTGGAGAAGAATTTTTCTCCGAACGTGCGCAGACATTCGATCATGGCCGTGAGGGTTTGCGCCGTGGCGTACGGCCAGCTGGGGCCGTTCCACTGGCATTCGTGTCCTTCATAGGCGAGCTTGAAACCGGGATCCCGGCGTTCCGTGACCGTAGGCCCGTACGGCGCCTTGAAACCGAGCGTGTCGAACAACTGTCTCCAGGCTACTCCTTTCGTTTCGTCGGCAATCCCGTACATCCAGGGAATGAAACCAATCTCTTCCCGGGTGGGGGCGACGCTCATATCGCGATAGCGCGGTACCACTTTATAGAACTTGTCGGCGGAATCCCAAAGGGTTTCGTTGATGAGCGTGCGCAGGCGCCCGGCTTCGTCGCTCCACTTCCCGGCGTCTTCCTCCCTGCCCAGGATGGATGCCGTTTCAGCCAGCGCGCGGGCATCTGCGAATGCATAGGAATTGATGGTCGGCCGGTACCCGGTGTAATCGGAACTTAGCAGGCCTGCGACGGACATCTCCATGCCGTCCCTGTCGTCTATTTGCCAGAAAAGCCCCGTGGAGTCGCGGTGATCCGCGCTCCAGGCCGCATAATTGGCGCAGAGAGCTTCGTAAAGGGAGGCCAGCCATTCCCGGTCTCCGGTCAGTTTGTACTGCTGCAGGATCGCATCGGCCGCAGGGAAACTGTAGAGTCTCGGATTGCCGCCGCCGAAGAACCAGAAACGGCAGTACTGGGCGATGATGGACTTGTCGCGCAGCCACCGTCCCTCGCGGATGTGGTGTGCCGCCGGACAGCTGATCGTGTTGTGCTTCCCGGCCCAGGGGACATTCGGCAGGAACTCCGTTACCACATATCCGTCAGCCGTCTTGCGTATGTGCTTGCGGTAGGTCCACCAGCGGAAATAATAGGTCTTTTCGAGTTCCTTGTCGGGACAGTCGAACACGGGGATGTTGGCCTTCAGGAAGGCGGCGGCATCCTTGTTCGGGATGTCGTTGACATAAAGCTCCTCGTCGCTTGCGTTGAACAGCGCCGTGTACTCGTCAATCTTTTCGTCACCCGGCAGGGAGAGGGTGCCGGCAGCCGGAGCGCCGGCGGCGTCCAGCCGGAGAGACGCTCTTTCAATAATGAAGACGGGGCTGTCCCAGACGGGGAGTTTTTTGAGTTTGAGCCCCTTCCGCGTATTCCTGAACCGCGGCAATTCGAAAACCCTCCCCGTGATGGGGTCTGCGTAAACCGGGTCGGAAAGATTCAGGCCTTCTATGATTATCTTCAGCCGGTCTTTCTTCAGGTCGTCGGAGGGTTTCTCCCCGCAGAACCAGAGCAGTGCACCCACTTTCCGCCCTCCTTCCAGCACGCTGACGCAGGCCAGCTTTTTTGGGGAACGTGTTTTCACGGCCAGGTCGCCGTCGGAGGAAAAACCGTCGTGCAGGACGGCGGCCATATTGCCGTAGGCGTAGAAGGCGGGCCTTTTGTACACGGCTTTCCGGGCGCAGTCCGCCCGGATCATCCCGTACGACTGAAGCCGGTCGGGATAGAGGTTGTCGATGATGGAGAAAATGGAGCAGGGGATGTTCAGGCCGAATTCCATAGCCATTTGCCGGAGCACCCATTTGGCCTGGGTGTATTCGCTGCCTTCCTGCTGGTTGCGCACATACAGGTCGGAAATGACGCCCACCTCGCCTTCGAGGACCTTGACGTCCGGAGCCTGCGTCTTGATGAATTCGACCAGGGAGATGATACTGTCTTTCCGCGACTCCGGGAAGGGCGAATAGGGATGGAAGGCCAGGTAATCCATATAACCGAGCGCCCCGCGTTCCTTGATCCCGTCCAGTGCCGCTTTCGCGAATTCCTTGCTTTCCCCTCCGCCGAGGCTGAGGCCGGCGATTTTGACATCCGGGTCGTTCCCCCTGATGGCGGCTGCGGTCCTGGCAAACAGATTGGCATAGGGAATGGCGCGCCTCATCGTCCCGCCGAAATCGGGCTCGTTCCAGACCTCGTACATGGAAACCTTCCCTTTGTAGCGCCTGACTACGGCCGCCACATACCGCTCCCAGGCCTGAAGGGTTTCTTCGTCGGTAAAGATCTCCGAGCCGAGTCCCGTCCCGGATTTCTGGTACAGGCTGTTGCCGTAGCCCAGGGTAATCCAGGGCGTGAGGCCCGCATCGATGATACCGTCCACGATGGTATCGAGCCATTCGAACGAATAGGAACTCCGGACCTTTTCCGTCTTGTTCCAGCCCGAGACGATGCGCGCATAGCCCGCACCCAGTTCCGGCAGGTAGGGCCGGTACTGTTCGAAATCGGCGTAGTCGCGGTCGAGCGTACAGCAGTCGATGGACCAGAAGGGATTGTTCTTTGTGCCCACCCTGGGAGCGGCAAGCCTTCCGGCAAGCCGGAGCCGCGTGTCGTCCCGGTCGAGGATGTGTTTCCTGATGACCGAGGCCGTGAGCGGCGGGACCTTGTATCCGCCACCCATTCGATAGGTGATGTATTCTCTGAGGACCTCCCATTCGTAATGCGCCCTGTTGGTCGCTGCAATGGTGGGAATCCCTACCTCTCGGCCGTTGTGGACCATCTTGACCCAGGCCTTGCCCTTATCGTCCCGGAACAGGATGAATTGGAACCGGGCGTCTTTGCAGGCGCTGGCGAAGGCGGCGAAATGCTCGTTGCACGCGCGCTCCGTTCCGTTGTAGTGGTTGCCGTATGCTCCGATCAGGGCCATCACGGCCTGGAAATCGGCCACCGGCAGTTCCAATATCGAATCCGACGGACCGGCGGTGGCCAGCCCCTTGTCTATGTCTTCTACAATCGATTTCAGGATAGGAATCCTTTCCGCCGCGAAACTACCCTTGTTCTCCTTGCTGATACACCAGCGATGGAAGATGTCGGCGTTGTCCTTTTTCCACCGGGCAATCAGTTCCTTTTCGGGAAGACCGGGGTCGATTGCCCCGTGCTCCACCGGGTCGGAGTTCCGTTTGACCGTTACCGTGAACAGCTGCCGGCACCCTTCCGGAGCGGGGTATACCGTGGGGTCCAGCACCTCGTACTCGTGGTTGAGGTTGGCGGCGCGGGTGTGATCCATCTGGAGCAGCGCTTCGGGCGACGGAAGCCCGTAGTCAATCTGTGCAAAACCCGTTACGGGAAAGAGGAGGGCAAGGAGGATCTTTGCCGTTTTATTCATTATGTGATTCATCAAGCAAATATAGCGAAATTTAACTTATCTTTGCGTGCTATGGAAATGTCGCACATCCGCAACTTCTGAATCATCGCGCACATCGACCACGG